>NZ_JAHWIW010000055.1:0-27425 GCF_025377065.1 Pseudomonas sp. HD6422
GTCCTCCATTCTACTCTCCCTTCTCTATCCTCTTTCCACCTCCCCCCCCTCCCCCCCCCCCCCCCCCCCCCACACCCCCCCGCCCCCCCCCCCCCCCCCCCCCCCCGCGCGCCCCCCCCCCCCCCCCCCCCCCCCCCCCCCCCCCCCCCCCGGGGCCCGCCCCCCCCCCCCCCCCCCCCCCGCGAAAGGGCCAGTACAGGCTGCAACCTGCTACACCCGGAACCGATCCACTTCCTGACGCAACTGCGCCGCCAACCCTTCCAACTCCCGCGCAGTAAAGGCCAGCTCATTGGCCACGTCGCGTTGTTCGCTGTTGGCCTGGGCGATGCTCTGCAGGTTGCGGCTGAGCACCGTGGCGGTACTGCTCTGCTCCTGGGTCGCGGTACTGATCACGGCGAACTGCTCCCCCGCCGCCCGGCTCTGCTCATCGATGCGCGCCAGCGCCTCGGCCACTTTGTCGTTGCGCTCCAGCCCTTCACGCATCAACTGGTTACCTTGCTCCAAGGTGGTGATCGCATGCCCGGTCTGCTGCTGAATGCTGGTGATCATTCCGGAAATCTCATCCGTCGCTTGGCGGGTGCGCGCTGCCAGACCACGCACTTCATCGGCGACCACGGCGAACCCTCGGCCCTGCTCACCTGCCCGCGCTGCCTCGATAGCCGCGTTGAGCGCCAGCAGATTGGTCTGCTCGGCAATCGCCGTGATCACGCTGATGATCCCACCGATCTCCTGGGAACGTGCACCCAGGCTGTCCATCACTGTCGCCGTGCCGCCCAGCGCCTCGGCGATCTGGTGCAGCGAACGCGACGCCTCGTCCATGGCGCTGCGGCCAATACGGGTCTGCTGGGCATTGTCGCGGGCCATGCGCTCGGTGCCGGCCATGTTGTCGGCGATGTTCATCGAGGTGGCGCTGAACTCCTCCACGGCACCCGCCATGCTGGTGATCTCACCGGATTGCTGATCCATGCCCTCGCAGGCGCCGGCCGACAGCCCGGACAGAGAGCGGGCGCGGCCACTGACCTGCTCGGAGGCACTGCGAATGTGCTCGACCATGGTCGCCAGGGCTTCACCCATCTTGTTGAAGCTGCCTGCCAGCTGGCCGATCTCGTCATGACTGGTCACCACCAGGCGTGCATTCAAGTCGCCGGCGCCCAGGGCCTCGGCCTGGCGCACCAGATCGTCCAGCGGACGCAACTTGCGCCGTAGCAGCCACAGCGTGGCGGCCACCGCCAGGAGCATCGCCAGCAGGCTGCCGATGGCCAGGCGCACGCCGACGCTCCAGGTCACCTCGCGGATCTCGGCCTTGGGCATGCTCGCCACCACGGTCCAGGGGCCTTCGGCGAACGGCGCGGAGACACTGAAGAGGTCCTGCTCGGCGTTGGCCGGCGGCACCAGCCACTGACCCTGCTCGTCGCGCAAGGCCAACGAGCCGGTCTGGCCGATGCGGAAGCGCTTGAGATTGGTGAACTGCGCATTCTGAGCATCGGTGTAGTCGAAGCCGACGAACAGCACGGCAATCACCCGCCCGGCAGCGTCGCTGACCGGCACATAGCGGGTCATGTAGTTGCGCTCGAACAGGACCGCGCGGCCCACGTACATCTGCCCGGCCATCAGCTTGGCATAAGCTGGATGCTGGCGGTCGAGCTGGGTGCCGATGGCGCGGGTACCATCCTGTTTCTTCAGGTTGGTGCTGATGCGCACGAAGTCATCGCCCTTGCGGACGAACAGCGTCGCGATACCGGCCGTCATCTGTTGGAATTCGTCGACTTGGTGGAAGTCGTTGTTGAGCAGGTGATCGCCCTGGTACAGCGCCGGTGTCGCCACTCCCGCCACATCGATCAGCTCATCGGCATGCAACGCCAGACCCGAGGCGAAACGGCGCTCGAAAAGCCCGCTCAGGCGCTGGGTGTTGTCCTTGAGCGAGCTGTGGAAGGTCGCCAACTGGTCGGCCAGCAGCCGTGCCTCGCTGCCCAGGTGTTGCTGGCGCGTGGCGAAGTTGGCGTCGTCCAGCGCACGCAGGGCGAACAGGGTACTGCCGGTGATCACCAGCGCCAGCACGATGGCAAGGGCGACACCGAGCTGGGAGGCGATTCGGGCACGCGGTTTAGACATTTAGAAGCTCCTGGCAAGAGGCCGGGATCGTCCTGATCACGCTGACCACCCGCTTTTTTTGGACGGGAAAATCACGTCCTCTTTCGGGACGCTGGTGCCATTAGATCGGCGCCGCAGACCAATACTTGAGTGCTGAATGTGGGTATTCGCAAACCTTTGCGAAAGACACTCAAGCCCGAGACAGGATGCTCACGTCCGGCAGTGCCACGGCTGCGGCCTCTTCCTGCAGAAACAGGCTCAGTCGCCGCAGGCGCTCACCACCGGGTCGAGTCCGGGGCCACACCATGTAGTAGTCCATGCCGCTGGGTACCGCCGTGGGCCACGGCAAGCTCAACCGTCCCTGGGCCACATCCTCGGCCACCATCAACAAGTCACCCATGGAAATGCCGTATCCCCGTGCCGCCGCGATCATGCCCAACTCCAGGGTATCGAACACCTGCCCGCCCTTGAGAGAGACCTTGTCGGTAAGGCCCATGCGTTCCAGCCATTCGCGCCAGTCGCGCTTGTCCGGGGTCGGGTGCAGCAACTCGATACCGGCCAGCCGGCGCTCGTCCCATGGGCCATGGTCGAGCAGGTCCGGTGCACCGACCGGGATCAGCAGTTCGGCAAACAACCGCCGCACTTCCCAGTCCGACGGGAACACGCCATCGCTGAGCAGTACCGCGCAGTCGAACGGCTCTTGGTTGAAATCGACGTGGTCGACGTCCATCCAGGCGCTGGTCAATTGCACTTCGTTGCCCGGTTGCAAGTGACGAAAGCGGCTCAGGCGCGCCAGCAGCCAGCGCATGGTCAGGGTCGAAGGCGCCTTCATGCGCAGGATGTCGTCTTCGCCGCGCAATGTGTCGCAGGCCCGCTCCAGAGCGGCGAAGCCTTCGCGCACGCCTGGCAACAGTGTCCGCGCCGCTTCGGTCAGTTGCAGGCTACGACCGCTGCGCACGAACAAGCGGCAAGCGAAGTGATCCTCGAGTGTGCGGATGTGCCGGCTGACCGCGCTCTGGGTGATCGACAGCTCTTCCCCGGCGCGGGTGAACGAGCTTAGCCGTGCGGCAGCTTCGAATGCGCGCAACGCATACAACGGAGGTAACTGTCTGGACATGTGGCACCTGAACAGCGGGAGGTGGGAGCAATGCCGAGAATCATATATGCATGAGTTCAACTCATGCCAATCATCGCTTTTATCCTTTTGTGCAATGTTGACCGAAGCCTCAGAATCGTCGCCTCGCTCACCTTTGGAACAAGGATCGCCCCATGCATGTCGCGCCCACCACGGAACTCAAGGCCCTGCTGCGCCTGGCCGGGCCACTGGTCGCCTCGCAGCTGGCGCACATGCTGATGGTGCTCACCGACACCTTGATGATGGCACGCATCAGTCCGCAGGCGCTGGCCGGCGGGGGGCTGGGTGCGGCGAGCTATTCGTTCGTGTCGATCTTCTGCCTCGGCGTGATCGCCGCCGTCGGCACCCTGGTGGCCATCCGCAAGGGCGCCAACGACATCGCCGGAGCGACCCGTCTTGCGCAGAACGGTGTGTGGCTGGCCTGGGGCCTGGCACTGATGGCGGCGCTGGTGCTGTGGAACCTCGAACCGGTGCTGTTGCTGTTCGGCCAGCAACCGGACAACGTCGCCGCGGCGGCAGAGTTTCTCACCCTGTTGCCGCTGGCATTGCCCAGCTACCTGACCTTCATGGCCCTGCGCGGTTTCACCAGTGCGCTGGGTCACTCGACCCCGGTGATGGTCATCAGCCTGGTCGGCACGGTGCTCAACTACCTGTTCAACCATGCCCTGATCGAAGGCATGTTCGGGCTGCCCAAGCTCGGCCTGATGGGCATCGGCCTGGTGACCGCGATCGTCTCGCTGGGCATGGCCATTGCCCTGGCACTGTACATCCGCTGGCACCCCACCTACGACGCCTATCCATTGCGCCAGGGGCTGTGGCGCCCTTCGCTCACGGCGCTGCGTGAGTCGTGGCGGCTGGGCCTGCCGATCGGCGGCACCTACATGGTGGAGGTCGGCCTGTTCGCTTTCGCGGCACTGTGCATGGGTGTGCTCGGTAGCACGCAATTGGCAGCGCACCAGATCGCCTTGCAGATCGTTTCGACCGCATTCATGGTACCAACCGGCCTTTCCTACGCGGTGACCATGCGCGTAGGCCTCTACTACGGCGGCGGCAACCTGCTGGCGGCGCGCAGCGCCGGGCGGGTGGGAATCGCGTTCGGCGCGACGATCATGTTCGGCTTCGCCGCGCTGTTCTGGCTGCTTCCGGAAGCGCTCGTGGGGCTGTTCATCGACCGCAATGACCCGGCTTTCGCGGCGATCTTCCAGCTGGCGGTGCAATTGCTGATGGTGGCCGCCTGGTTCGAGCTGTTCGACGGTATGCAGACCATCGCCATGGGCTCGATTCGCGGGCTCAAGGACGCCAGGACCACCTTCCTGATCGGCTTGGTCTGCTACTGGCTGGTGGGCGCCCCGAGTGCCTGGCTGTTCACCTTCACCCTCGGCGGCGGCGCGCTGGGCGTTTGGTGGGGTTTGGCGCTGGGCCTGGCGTGCGCGGCCGTGGCGCTGACGTTTGGCTTCGAGTGGCGGGTGAAGCGGATGATGCGCAAGGCACAGAACCGTGCCGGAGCTGCGGTTTCGGCCTGACGTCATGGCCTCTTCGCGGGACAAGTCGGGGCGCCGAACCGCCGCTCCCACAGGTACTCCACAGTGCTTGAAAACCGTGGAGTACCCGTGGGAGCGGGCTTGTCCCGCGAAAGGGCCCTAGAGCGCAGCCACCAAATCCCGCTCGGGCACCTGCCGCAAATACTCCACCAGTTCCTCCACCGGCAGCGGTTTACTCACCAGGAAGCCCTGCACCTGGTCACAGCCGAACTCGCGCAGCAAGGCCATCTGCTCGGGGCTCTCGACGCCTTCGGCCACCACCTCCAGGTTGAGGTTGTGGGCCAGGTTGATCATGGCGTGAACCAGCTTGCGGTTCTCCTCGCGCATCTCCATCTCGGCGACGAAGCTGCGGTCGACCTTGAGCAAAGCGATCGGCAGGCTGTTCAGGTGCACGAACGACGAGAACCCGGTGCCAAAATCGTCGAGCGAGAATCGCACGCCGAGCCGCCCTAGCGCGTCCATGGTCTGGCGCACCAGCTCGTTGCGACGCATCACGGCGGTTTCGGTCAGTTCGAACTCCAGCCAGCGGGCATCCACGCCATGTTCGATGATCAGTCGGCTCAGGGTCGCCAGCAGCTGGCTATCCTGGAACTGGCGGAAGCTCAGGTTCACCGCCATGTGCAGCGGTTCCAGGCCGCTTTCGCGCAGCGCCTGCATATCGCGCAGGGCACGGGAGATCACCCAGTAGCCCAGTGGCACGATCAACCCGCTCTGCTCGGCCAAGGGCACGAACTCGCTGGGCGGCAACAGGCCGCGCTCGGCATGGCGCCAGCGCACCAGCGCCTCGAGGCCAACGATGGCGCCGTCGGCCAGGTTCAGTCTCGGTTGATAGTGCAGTTCCAGTTCATCGCGACGCAATGCGCGGCGCAACTCACCTTCGAGATCGGCCAGGCTGCGGGCGTTGCGGTTGATGCGCTCGTCGTAGACATGGAAGGTACAGCCCTGATTGGCCTTGGCCTGGCGCATGGCAATGTGCGCATGCCACATCAACGGGTCGGGGCCGGCCTGAGCGCGAGCATGGGCCAGGCCCAGACTGCAGCCGAGCAGCAGGCTCTCGCCATCGATCCAGTAGGGCTCGGTGAGCACCTCGACGATGCGCTCGGCCACGGACTCGGCGCGGTTGGCATCGCGGCGGGTGTCGATCAGCAGGGCGAACTCATCGCTGCCCAGGCGCGCCAGCTGGTCGCCGGGTTCCAACTGCTGTTTCAGACGCGCCACCACCTGCAGGATCAGGCGGTCGCCGCCCTGATGGCCGAGGGCATCGTTGACGTGGCGAAAGTTGTCCAGGTCCAGGTGGCCGAGCGCAACGCCGCGGCCATCGTGTTCGGCCAAGCGTGCGCTGAGCAGGGCCTGGAAGCCCTGGCGATTGGCGATGCCGGTGAGAGGGTCCTGTTCGGCCAGACGCTGCAGGGTGGCCACCAGCACGCCGCGCTCACGCACATGGCGCAGAGAGCGGCGCAAGGAGTCGGCCGTCAGTTGCTCGCGCACCAGCCAGTCGCTGACTGCGGTCGGTGGTTTTTCCGGCTCGTGTTCGAGCAACAGGATGGTCGGCAGCTCGCAACGGCCAGGTGCCGGCTGCAAAGCCGGGGTGGCAAGAATCACCGCTTGGCGGTCATGGCTGAAGATGCTGTCCACCGCCTCCCAGTTCGGCGCGGTCAACAGCACCGCGCTGCCCTCCAGGGGCAACAGGCATTGGCGCAACAGGGCAGCCCATTCCGGCTCATCAGCCAACAGCAGCAAACGCACAGGTTCGACAGGCGTGGACAAGCGGGCTCCTTAGGGGCGTGGACGGAAACGTTCTAGCCGGGGGCATGCTAGCGCAACAATGGCTCCCGACGCATTCTGTCGTGCATCCTGCGCGAATCGGGGCCAACCGGCAATGCGATTTTGCCACTTCTGCGAAGCGTCAGTAATAGCCCTTGGCTTGCAAAAGTCTGACTCACGCGTCAGACGGTCGCGCCATAACCGCCCCATGCCTGTTAGAATGCGCGGCTATTTTCTGGCGACCCCCGGTTTCTAGCATGTCCCGACTCAATCCCCGGCAGCAGGAAGCCCGTGACTACGTCGGCGGCCCTCTTTTGGTGCTCGCCGGTGCCGGCTCGGGCAAGACCAGCGTGATCACGCGCAAGATTGCCCACCTGATCCAGAACTGCGGTATTCGTGCCCAGTACATCGTCGCAATGACCTTCACCAACAAGGCCGCGCGCGAGATGAAGGAACGGGTCGGCACCCTGCTGCGTCCCGGGGAAGGCCGTGGCCTGACCGTATGCACCTTCCACAACCTGGGCCTGAACATCATCCGCAAGGAGCACGAGCGCCTGGGCTACAAGCCGGGCTTCTCGATCTTCGACGAATCCGACATCAAGGCGCTGCTGTCGGACATCATGCAGAAAGAATATTCCGGCGACGACGGCATCGACGAGATCAAGAACATGATCGGTGCCTGGAAGAACGACCTGATCCTGCCCGCCCAGGCGCTGGAGAATGCACGCAACCCGCGCGAGCAGACCGCCGCCATCGTCTACACCCACTACCAGCGTACGCTCAAGGCGTTCAACGCGGTGGACTTCGACGACCTGATCCTGCTGCCGGTCAAGCTGTTCCAGGAGCACCCCGACGTGCTCGAACGCTGGCAGAACCGCGTGCGCTACCTGTTGGTCGACGAATACCAGGACACCAACGCCAGCCAGTACCTGCTGGTGAAAATGCTGATCGGCATGCGCAACCAGTTCACCGTGGTCGGCGACGACGACCAGTCGATCTACGCCTGGCGCGGCGCGCGGCCCGAGAACCTGATGCTGCTCAAGGAGGACTATCCCTCCCTTAAGGTGGTGATGCTGGAGCAGAACTACCGCTCGACCAGCCGCATCCTGCGTTGCGCCAACGTGCTCATCGCCAACAACCCGCACGCCTTCGAAAAGCAACTGTGGAGCGAAATGGGCGTAGGCGACGAGATCCGCGTGATCCGCTGCAAGAACGAGGAAGCCGAGGCCGAACGCGTGGCGATGGAAATCCTCACCCTGCACCTGCGCACCAACCGGCCGTACAGCGACTTCGCCATCCTCTACCGCGGCAACTACCAGGCCAAGCTGATCGAACTGAAGCTGCAGCACCACCAGGTGCCGTATCGCCTGTCGGGCGGCAACAGCTTCTTCGGTCGCCAGGAGGTCAAGGACCTGATGGCCTACTTGCGCCTGTTGGTGAACCCGGACGATGACAACGCCTACCTGCGGGTGATCAACGTGCCCCGCCGGGAAATCGGCTCGACCACCCTGGAAAAACTCGGCAACTACGCCACCGAGCGACGCATCTCGATGTACGCCGCCAGCGAGGAGCTGGGTTTGGGCGAGCACCTCGATGCCCGCTACACCGAACGTCTGCAGCGCTTCAAGCACTGGCTCGATGGGGTACGCCACAAGGTCGCCCTGGAAGACCCGATCGCCGCGCTGCACGAGATGATCCGCGACATCGACTACGAGAACTGGATTCGCCAGCAGACCGCCAGCGACAAGGCTGCCGAGTTCCGCATCAGCAACGTCTGGTTCCTGGTCGAAGCGCTGAAGAACACCCTCGAGAAGGACGAAGAGGGTGACATGACCATCGAGGACGCCATCGGCAAGCTGGTGTTGCGCGACATGCTCGAGCGCCAGCAGGAAGAGGAAGAGAACGCCGAAGGTGTGCAGATGATGACCCTGCATGCCTCCAAGGGCCTGGAATTCCCTTACGTGTTCATCATGGGCATGGAGGAGGAAATCCTCCCCCACCGCTCCAGCATCGAGGCCGACACCATCGAGGAAGAGCGCCGCCTGGCCTACGTGGGCATCACCCGCGCACGCCAGACCCTGGCGTTCACCTTCGCCGCCAAGCGCAAGCAGTACGGCGAGATCATCGACTGCACGCCCAGCCGCTTCCTCGATGAACTACCGCCGGAAGACCTGGCCTGGGAAGGCTTGGACGATGCGCCAGTGGAAGTCAAAGCCGCACGCGGCAACAACGCCCTGGCCGATATCCGGGCAATGCTCAAACGCTGATCAACCATTACTCTTTAACTTCGCCGCTTCGTGCGGCCACCTAGCTACATCGGAGATACACAGTGGAAGCACTGCAGCAGAAGATTCGCGAAGAAGGCATCGTGCTTTCCGATCAGGTTCTCAAAGTCGACGCGTTTCTCAACCATCAGATCGACCCGGCGCTGATGCAAAAGATCGGTGACGAATTCGCCCGTCTGTTCGCCGATGCCGGCGTGACCAAGATCGTCACCATCGAAGCCTCGGGCATCGCCCCGGCAGTGATGACCGGCCTGAAACTGGGCGTACCGGTGATCTTCGCACGCAAGCACCAGTCGCTGACCCTGACCGAGAACCTGCTGACTGCCACGGTGTATTCCTTCACCAAGCAGACCGAGAACACCGTGGCCATCTCGCCGCGTCACCTCAACAGCAGCGACCGCGTGCTGGTAATTGACGACTTCCTGGCCAACGGCAAGGCGTCCCAGGCGCTGATCTCGATCATCAAGCAAGCCGGCGCCACCGTGGCCGGCCTGGGGATCGTCATCGAGAAGTCGTTCCAGGGCGGCCGCGCCGAGCTGGACAGCCAGGGCTATCGCGTCGAATCGCTGGCCCGGGTGAAATCGCTGGAAGGCGGTGTGGTCAGCTTCATCGACTGATCGAGTCGTCTGCTTCGCGGGCAAGCCCGCTCCCACAGGGCTCTCTGCAGCACCTGTGGGAGCGGGCCCGGCGTTTACGAATGCCTGCTCGCAGCCAACCCCGCCAGCAGCAACCGCTGATACAGTTCCTCCTTGAGCCCCTGCGGATTTTCCAGCCCCATCCGCAGCAGATGGGCTTCGTACCCTTGCGGCCCCGGCGCCTCCAGCGTGGCCTTGCCCAACTCCAGCACCTCGCTCAGCTTGAGCTTGCTCTTCAACCAGTTCAGCGCGCGCAACAGATCCTGCTCCTGCGTCGTGAAATCGGTCCCCAGTGGATACTCGGGGAACATCCGTCCGTGCTCAGCACGCAGCGCCTCCAGACGCTGCGGTGTGTTGTCGGTGAACCGTGAATCGAGCTGGAAATCCCTGGCCAGCTTGCCCGCGTCCTTGGCCTGCGCCATCAGCTCGCCCTGGAAGCGCGAATCGCTGATCGCCAACAACCGCGCGATCACTTCGCTATCGGTCTGCCCACGCAGGTCGGCGATGCCGTATTCGGTCACCACGATGTCGCGCAGGTGCCGGGGAATGGTGCAGTGGCCGTACTGCCAGAACAGATTGGAAGTCACCTCGCCTCCCGCCTCGCGCCAACTGCGCAATAGCAGGATCGAGCGCCCGCCTTCCAGAGCGTGGCCTTGGGCAACGAAGTTGTACTGCCCGCCCACCCCGCTGAGTACCCGGCCGTCTTCGAGCTGATCTGCCACCCCGGCACCGAGCAGGGTCATGCCGAACACGGTATTGACGAAGCGTGCGTCGCGGCGCTGGCGGCGCTTGAGTTGCTCGTCGCCGTACAACTCGTTGATGAAGCTGATGCGGGTCATGGCGAAGCGCGCCCGCTGCTCCAGCGGCATATCGCGCAGGTGCTGGTAGAACGCCTGAGGCCCCAGGAAGAACCCGCCATGCACCAGAGCACCGTGCTCATCGGCCGGACGCCGCACCACCCCGGCCTCGACCAAAGCCAACAGGCCGTTGACGAACATCTCGCTGCAGCCATAAAGGCCTTCGGCAAAGCCGTCCAGGCCACCCTCACGCTCGATCAGGGTCTGCCAGGCTGCGATGCCCAGTGTCGAGAGCAGCGCCTGGTAGGCGGCGTTGTCGCGTTCACGCGCCAGCAGCGCCGCAGCCAGTGCATCGCCCATGGCGCCTATTCCGATCTGCAGGGTGCCGCCATCACGTACCAAGGCGCTGGCATGCAGGCCGATGCAATGATCCTGAAGGGTCACCGGCATGTTCGGCGTGGAGAACAGCCGGCGTTGCTCGGCCTCGTCGATCAGCAGGTCGAAGGCATCGATGGGCAACTCAGCATCACCTGGCATGTAAGGCAGCTCGCTATGCACTTGGCCGAGCATCAGGATGGTTTCCCCGGCGGCGCGGCGCTTGGCGATCATCGGCAAGAGGTCGAGGGTGATATCGGGGTTGCAGGCCAGGCTCAGGTGAATGGGTTTCTCCGGGGTAGCGGCCACCAGTTGGGCGATCAGGTTGAGGCCCTTGGCATTGATGTCACGAGCGGCGTGGCTGTAATTGCTACTGACGTAGTCCTGCTGCGCGGTTTCGCTGTGCAGCAGGCTGCCGGGCTGCATGAAGAACTGCTCGACGCGGATATTGGGCGGCAGGTTGTCGTTGCGCAGGTCGGTGAGGTAGGTGAGTTCTTCGTAATCGGCGAACACCCGCTCCACGAAGGGTTCGAGAAAGCGTCGTTGCAGACCATCGCCCAAGGATGGACGGCCGAGGGATAGCGCGGTGTAGAGGGTCAGACGGCGCTCGGGCAGTTCGCGCACACGGGCATAGAGGGCGTTGACGAAGGCATTGGGTTTGCCCAGGCCCAGCGGCAGGCCCATGTGAATATGGGCCGGCAATCGTGCCAGGACCTGCTCGACGGCCTGGTCGAGGGAGCAGAGGTGCATCCGGGCCTCCTGAAACATCCGTTGGTTCAGGGGTTGGACACGAGGTTGGGCGGTTGGTTGCCCGCGAAATGGCCGGTATTGGCAACCCAAAAACAAAAGCCCGCCATCGATGGCGGGCTTGGTGCAATTCAGCTTTGACTCACAACCCCGACATCTTCTGGATCGCCCCTTTGAGTTCTTCGTCCGTGCAATCCGCACAGGTCCCTTTCGGCGGCATGGCGTTCAGCCCGGTGATGGCCTTGGCGAGAATCCCATCGAGGCCACCTTGATGATCGGCGCGTTCTTTCCACGCGGCGGTGTCACCGATCTTCGGTGCACCCAGCAGCCCGCTGCCATGGCAGGCGTTGCAGTGCTTGGCAATGATTTCATCGGGGGTCTTGGCACCGCCACCACCTGCGGCGGCGGCCACTTCCATCCCCTTGCACTCCTGGCCCTGCACACACACCTGCCCAACCGGCTCGAGGCGCTTGGCCAGGTCATCGTTGGTGGCGGCGGATGCGCCCAGTGCCCAGAGGGCGAAAACGGCTGCTGGTACGGCCAGCATCTTCTTGATTTGGTTCACGCGTACACCCTCATGGTGGCTAATCACGCCCGCGGCCACGGTAATGCGAGCGTTGAAAAGTATAGCGGGAACCCGGAACCCGTGGATACGACCCTACACCGGAAAGGGGTATTGCCGAATCAATGCACTGCGCTGGATCAAAAGTTCGAGGGGGTGGCCGCGCTGATCAACCGTGCCGGCTCATCGAAAGGATTGCGGAATCGGTGCGGTCGGGTGCTTTCGAAGTAGTAGCTGTCACCCTCTTCGAGGATGAAGGTTTCGGTACCGACCACCAGTTCAAGACGGCCTTCGAGCAGAATGCCGGTTTCTTCGCCGTCGTGGGTGAGCATCTCCTCGCCAGTATCCGCGCCGGGTGGATAGACCTCGTTGAGAAAGGCGATGGCGCGATTGGGGTGCGATTTACCGACCAGTTTCATGGTCACGGCACCGTCGGAGATGTCGATCAGCTCGTGGGCCTTGTAGACGATCTGCGCGGGGCTTTCGGCCTGCAGCTCTACGGAGAAGAACTCGACCATGGACATGGGAATGCCGCTCAGCACCTTGCGCAATGAGCTGATCGACGGGCTCACGCTGTTCTTCTCGATCATCGAGATGGTGCTGTTGGTGACACCCGCACGCTTGGCCAGCTCACGCTGGGACAGGCCCTTGAGCTTGCGGATGGCTTGCAGTCGTTCGCCGACGTCCAAAGCTGGAGCCTCCTGAATCGGTAGGGATGGGCGGGGTGGATGTGAACGATATCATGGCAACGCCGTTCAGTATTTACAACACACCACGCCTCAACCTGACCGCTTCAGCGGCTCATTCGCCGAAATAGTCCAGCGGCACCCGCTTGAGATTGCAGAAGATCTGGTAGGGAATCGTCCCGGCGCGCTGGGCCACATCGCTGGCCAGCACCTGCTTGCCCCACAGCTCGACCGGGCTGCCGACAGTGGCTTCAGGCACGTCGGTAAGGTCGATGCACAGCATGTCCATCGAGACCCGGCCAATCAACGATGCGCGCTTGCCGGCCACCACCACTGGCGTGCCCGTGGGAGCATGACGTGGATAGCCGTCGGCGTAGCCCATGGCGACCACACCCACCCGGGTCGGACGCTGGCCGATGAATTTGCCGCCGTAGCCCACAGGCTCGCCGGCGGGCAGCTCACGCACGCTGATCACCCGCGATTGCAGGGTCATCACCGGCTGCAGGCGCTCGGCCTGGGCCTGGGGTGTCTCGAACGGTGAGGCGCCATACAGCATGATGCCAGGGCGGACCCAGTCGCTGGGGGCCTGCGGCCAGGCCAGCACGCCAGGGGAATTACGCAGGCTGCATTCGGCGCTGAGGCCTTGGCGGGCGGCCTGGAACAATGCGATCTGTTGCTCGGTGGCATCGACGTCCGGCTCATCGGCCCGGGCGAAGTGGCTCATCAACACGATGCGAGCGACCTTGCCGCTGGCGAGCAGACGCTGATAGGCCTCGTGATAGTCCTTGGGGTGCAGGCCGACGCGGTGCATGCCGCTGTCGAGCTTGAGCCAAATGGTCAGCGGCTTGCGCACGGCGGTCGCTTCGATGGCCTCGAGCTGCCACAGCGAATGCACCACGCACCACAGGTCGTGTTCGGCGATCAGTGCCAGCTCGCTGGACTCGAAGAAGCCCTCCAGCAGCAAGACCGGTGCCTTGATGCCTGCGGCACGCAGCTCCAGCGCCTCCTCGATGCACGCCACGGCGAAGCCGTCGGCTTCGGGCTCCAGGGCCAGGGCGCAACGCACGGCGCCGTGGCCATAGGCGTCGGCCTTGACCACGGCAAGGGCCTTGGCACCGGACAGTTCTCGGGCCAGGCGGTAGTTGTGGCGGAGGGCTTGCAAGTCGATCAGGGCGCGGGCGGGGCGCATGGGGGCTGCCTTATGCTGGTTCACAAGTTGAAAACGGTATTGGCCTCTTCGCGGGCAAGCCCGCTCCCACAGGGTTTGCGCAGACCCACAGGTTGCGCGGTACCTGTGGGAGCGGGCTTGCCCGCGAAGAGGCCGGTACAGACGACCTTACTGCTGGTGGGCAGGCTCGGTCCGACCGTGCTTGGCCACTTCCCGCTCATTGCCATACCGCGAGATGTCCAGCCCTTGGGCACTGATCTGCGGCTTCTTGCGCGCAATCAGGTCCGCCAGCAGGCGACCGGAACCGCACGCCATGGTCCAACCCAACGTGCCGTGACCGGTGTTGAGGAACAGGTTGCGGAACGCGGTTGCGCCCACGATCGGCGTGCCGTCCGGGGTGGCGGGACGCAGGCCGGTCCAGAAACTGGCCTGACTCAGATCGCCGCCGCGAGGATAAAGGTCGTTGACGATCATCTCCAGCGTTTCGCGCCGACGCGGGTTCAGCGAAAGGTCGAAGCCCGCGATCTCGGCCATGCCGCCGACGCGGATGCGGTTGTCGAAACGGGTGATGGCAACCTTGTAGGTCTCGTCGAGAATGGTCGAGGTCGGTGCCATGTCGGCATTGGTGATCGGCACGGTCAGCGAGTAGCCCTTGAGCGGGTACACCGGCGCACGGATGCCCAGGGGCTTGAGCATCTGCGGCGAGTAGCTGCCCAACGCCAGCACGTAGCGGTCGGCGGTTTCCAGCTTGCCGTCGATCCAGACGCCATTGATGCGATCACCGGCGAAGTCCAGGCGTTGGATGTCCTGTCCGAAACGGAACTCGACACCCAGCTTGATGGCCATTTCAGCCAGCTTTGTGGTGAACATCTGGCAGTCGCCGGTCTGGTCGTTGGGCAGCCGCAGAGCGCCGGCGAGGATATCCTTGACCCCGGCCAAGGCCGGTTCGACGCGGGCGATGCCGTCACGGTCGAGCAGTTCGTAGGGCACGCCGGACTGTTCGAGCACGGCGATGTCCTTGGCCGCGGCATCCACTTGCGCCTGGGTACGGAACAGCTGGGTGGTGCCCAGGGTGCGGCTTTCGTAGGCGATACCGGTTTCGCGGCGCAGTTCGTCGAGGCAGTCGCGGCTGTACTCGGACAGGCGCACCATGCGCTCCTTGTTCACCGCGTAGCGGCTGGCGGTGCAGTTGCGCAGCATCTGCGCCATCCACAGGTACTGGTCGACGTCGCCGGTGAGCTTGATGGCCAGTGGCGCATGGCGCTCGAGCAGCCACTTGATGGCCTTGAGCGGCACACCCGGTGCAGCCCAGGGCGAGGCGTAGCCGGGCGAGATCTGGCCGGCGTTGGCAAAGCTGGTTTCCATGGCGACCGCTGGCTGACGGTCGACCACCGTGACTTCGAAACCTTGTCGCGCCAGATAATAGGCACTGGCGGTCCCGATGACACCGCTACCTAATACCAGAACTCGCATCGTCTAATCCTCGCACCGGCTACACGGCCTGTTTATTGAAATGGCATGGATGGGCGCAGTATAAAAAGACAGGCCCAGTGCAATTCACTATATAAAAGCCTATTATTGGCGAGAATTCTCGGCAAAATCGCCTTTCACGGAGGGGCATCCCCTATGAGAACCCAGCACCAGAGCAAGCGTGAACTGGACAAGATCGACCGCAACATCCTGCGCATCCTGCAGAACGACGGGCGTATTTCCTTCACCGAACTGGGCGAGAAAGTTGGGCTGTCCACCACCCCCTGCACCGAGCGCGTCCGCCGCCTGGAACGCGAGGGCATCATCATGGGCTACAACGCCCGGCTGAACCCCCAGCACCTCAAGGGCAGCCTGTTGGTGTTCGTGGAAATCAGCCTGGACTACAAGTCGGGCGATACCTTCGAGGAATTCCGCCGCGCGGTGCTCAAGCTGCCCCATGTACTGGAATGCCACCTGGTGTCGGGCGACTTCGACTACCTGGTGAAAGCGCGCATTTCGGAGATGGCGTCGTACCGCAAGCTGCTCGGCGACATCCTGCTGAAGCTGCCGCACGTGCGCGAATCGAAGAGCTACATCGTCATGGAAGAGGTCAAGGAAAGCCTCTGCCTGCCGATTCCGGACTGATTCAGACCAGCACTTGGCGAGTGCTGGCGATGAACTGGTGCACCAGCTGTTCGGCCTCGGGCTCGATCGGCTGCTCCGGGCCACGGCCACGTGGGCAGGCCAGGCGCGGGGTGGTGCCGAACAGACGGCAGATCATCGGGCGCTCTTCGTACACCGTGCAGCCGTTGGCCCCCAGGTGTACGCAGTCCAGACGTTCCAGGGCCGCGTCCTGTTCGGCCTGCGATTTGCGCGGCAATCGGGCCATTTCCTCGGCAGAAGTGGTGACCGGGCCGCAGCAGTCGTGGCAGCCGGGCTCGCACTCGAAGGAGGGAATGAGCTCGCGCAAGAAGTGGATCTTGTGGCGGTTGCAGGGCATGGCAGGTACAGCGCTGGGAATTTGCCTGGATTATAGGCCCATTCGCGGTGGTCCGGCGCCCCGATGAGCCCGCGAACGGGGACGCAGCGCTCGCCGGTTGCCGCTCTCCCAACCCCGGCTTATCCTCCCTCCCTCAGCCCACAGCCAGCAGGTCCGCCCCATGACCCACAGCGCGCAGCACGCCGCCTCCTACTACGCCGCCAGCAGCGCGCCACACCCGGACCACTCCTTCCTGCAAGGCGAACACGTCGCCGACGTGTGCATCGTCGGCGGCGGCTATTCCGGCCTGAACACCGCCATCGAACTGGCCGAGCGCGGCTTCTCGGTCGTGCTGCTGGAAGCCCGCAAGCTCGGCTGGGGTGCCAGCGGGCGCAATGGCGGGCAACTGATCCGTGGCGTAGGCCACGGCCTTGAGCAGTTCCTGCCGGTGATCGGCGAGCAAGGCGTGCACAGCCTGAAGCGGATGGGCCTGGAAGCCGTGGACATCGTGCGTGAGCGCGTCGAGCGCCACGCCATCGCCTGCGACCTGACCTGGGGCTACTGCGACCTTGCCAACAAGCCCGCCGAACTGAAAGGCTTCGCCGAGGATGCAGAGGAACTGCGCAGCCTGGGCTATCGCCACGAAGTGCGGCTGGTCGGCCAGGACGACATTCACAGCGTGGTCGGCTCTGAGCGTTATGTCGGCGGCCTGATCGACATGGGCTCGGGCCACCTGCACCCGCTCAACCTGGCCCTGGGCGAAGCGGCCCTGGCCAGCCGCCTGGGCGTGAAGCTGTTCGAGCAGTCCGAGGTCACGCGTATCGACCACGGCCCGCAAGTGCAGGTGCATACCGCCCAGGGCCGGGTGCGGGCCAAGACCCTGGTGCTGTGCTGCAACGCCTACCTCAATGGCCTCGACCGCGAACTGGGCGGCAAGGTGCTGCCAGCCGGCAGCTACATCATCGCCACCGAGCCACTGGGCGAGGAACGTGCACGCCAACTGCTGCCGCAGAACATGGCAGTGTGTGACCAGCGCGTGGCCCTGGACTACTATCGCCTGTCTGCCGACCACCGATTGCTGTTCGGCGGTGCCTGCCATTATTCGGGCCGTGACCCGAAGGACATCGCCAGCTACATGCGACCGAAGATGCTCAAGGTGTTCCCGCAACTGGCCGACGTGCGCATCGACTACCAGTGGGGCGGCATGATCGGCATCGGCGCCAATCGCCTGCCGCAGATCGGCCGCCTGGCCAGCCAGCCCAACGTCTATTACGCCCAGGCCTACGCGGGCCACGGACTGAACGCCACGCACCTGGCCGCACGGCTGCTCGGCGAGGCGATCAGCGGCCAGGAAAGCGGGCGCTTCGACCTGTTCGCCAAGGTGCCGCACATCACCTTCCCCGGCGGCAAGCACCTGCGCTCGCCGCTGCTGGCGCTGGGCATGCTCTGGCACCGGCTCAAGGAACTGGCCTAGGGTCTCTTGGCCCTCATTCTTTCCAGAACGGCTTACGCCCCTCCTCCCAGGCACGCTCACGGGTGATTCCGATATCACGCAGTTGGTCTTCCGTGAGCTCCAACAATGCCCTGCGGGTGTGCCAGCGGTGCAGCATGAGGGCCCAGCGTCCGAACCCGGCCGGCGCGTCGAAGACCTGATTCCGCTGTCCGGCCTCCAGTTCCTTGGCCAACAGCTGCAAGCGCACATCACTCATGCCACCCATCACTGCATCCTCACGTTCAGTTGATACCGTGGGGAAAGCATGCCGCCGACAGATGCTTCAATACAGATCCAAAATCAGCCTATTATTCCCATACAGAACGGGCTATCTAACAGCTGAATGGCGGATTTTCAGCGTATCTGTACTGGTCGACACCCACATACCGCGCAGGAGTCTGCCGTGACGCTCTATCTCAACCTCGCCGAGCTGCTCGGCGCCCGTATCGAGCAAGGTCTCTACCGCCCCGGCCAGCGCCTGCCATCGGTACGTGCCCTGAGCGTCGAGCACGGCGTCAGCCTGAGCACCGTGCAGCAGGCCTACCGCATGCTCGAGGACAGCGGCATGGTCGCGCCCCGGCCGAAGTCCGGCTACTTCGTCTGCGAGCATCGACACCTGCCCGCCCTGCCCGCGGTCAGCCGCCCGGTCCAGCGCCCGGTGGACATCTCCCAGTGGGAACAGGTGCTGGACCTGGTACGCAGCACCCCGCGCCAGGACGTGATCCAGCTCGGCCGCGGCATGCCCGATATCGACAGCCCTACCCTCAAGCCGCTGCTGCGCAGCCTGGCCCAACTCAGCCGGCGTCAGGACATGCCTGGCCTGTACTACGACAACATCCACGGCAACCTGGCCCTGCGCGAACAGATCGCCCGCTTGATGCTCGACTCCGGCTGCCGCCTGGGTGCGGCCGATCTGGTGGTGACCACCGGCTGCCACGAAGCGCTGTCGTGCAGCATCCGCGCGGTGTGCGAGCCAGGCGATATCGTCGCGGTGGATTCGCCCAGCTTCCACGGTGCCATGCAGACCCTCAAGGGACTGGGCATGAAGGCCCTGGAGATCCCCACCGACCCGGTCACCGGGGTCAGTCTCGAGGCCTTGGAACTGGCGCTCGAGCAGTGGCCGATCAAGCTCATCCAGATCACTCCGAGCTGCAACAACCCCCTGGGCTACATCATGCCCGAGGCTCGCAAGAAGGCCCTGCTCAACCTGGCGCAACGCTACGACGTGGCGATTCTAGAGGACGATGTGTATGGCGACCTGGCCTATACCTACCCGCGCCCACGTACCCTGAAGTCGTTCGACGAAGACGGCCGCGTGCTGCTCTGCAGTTCGTTCTCCAAGACCTTGGCTCCCGGTTTGCGCATCGGCTGGGTCGCCCCCGGTCGCTACCTGGAGCGAGTGCTGCACATGAAGTACATCAGCACCGGCAGCACTGCCAGCCAGCCACAACTGGCGATCGCCGACTTCATCCAGGGCGGGCACTACCAACCGCACGTGCGCCGCATGCGCAGCCAATACCAACGCAGCCGTGACCTGATGAGCGACTGGGTGACACGTTACTTTCCTGCCGGTACCCGCATGAGTCGGCCCCAGGGCGGGTTCATGCTGTGGGTGGAACTACCTGAACATTTCGACACGCTGCGCCTGAACCGCGCTTTACTTGAGCAAGGTGTGCAGGTCGCCGTGGGCAGCATCTTCTCGGCTTCGGGCAAGTTCCGCCATTGCCTGCGCATGAATTTCGCGGCACGGCCCAGCGCGCAGATCGAGGATGCGGTGCGCAAGGTCGGCGAAACCGCCCTTCGTCTACTGGAGCAAGATGCAAACCAGGCGTAACTTTGCGCCCCTCCCGACAGTCCAACCTCCCAAGACCGTGCCGCACAGGACCATGAAACCTTGAGATTCCAGCGAGCTCTGCCTCTTCTGCTGGCACTGCTGCTTGCCCTGGGCGGCTGCGCCAGCACCGACGGCCCGCGCACGGTCAGCCAGGCCCTGGCCGCCAGTGACTCGTCCCTTGGTCGCTCGGTATTGCGCCAGGCCGCCCCTTACCAAGGGCAATCGGGGTTTCGCCTGCTGCCCAACAGCAACGAAGCATTCCGCGCAAGGGCCGAGCTGATCCGCAACGCCCAGTCGAGCATCGACCTGCAGTACTACATCGTCCACGACGGCCTCAGTACCCGGGCCCTGGTCCATGAGCTGCTGCGCGCCGCCGACCGTGGCGTGCGCATCCGTATCCTGCTCGACGACACCACCAGCGACGGCCTGGACACCCTGATCGGCACCCTCGATGCCCACCCCAACATCCATATCCGCCTGTTCAACCCGCTGCATCTGGGCCGCAGCACCGGCGCCACACGGGCCATGGGCCGGTTGTTCAACCTCTCGCGCCAGCATCGGCGCATGCACAACAAGTTGTTCCTGGTGGACAGCGCCATGGCCATCGTCGGCGGACGCAACCTCGGTGACGAGTATTTCGACGCAGAACCCAACCTCAACTTCACCGACATCGACCTGCTGGGTGTAGGCCCGGTGGCCGAGCAGCTCGGACACAGCTTCGATCAGTACTGGAACAGCGCCCTGAGCCGTCCGATCGGTGAATTTCTCTGGCACAAACCCACCCTTGCCGACCTGCACGACAGTCGTCGTCGACTGGAGGTCTCCCTGGCCGAGGCGCGTACCCAGCGCAAGGCCCTGTACGATCGGTTGATGGCTTACCAGTCGCGACCCCATCTGGATGTCTGGCGCAACGAACTGATCTGGGCGCACAGCCAGGCCTTGTGGGATGCGCCCAGCAAGGTCCTGGCCGAGGATGAGCCGGACCCTGCGCTGCTGATGACCCGACAATTGGCGCCGGACCTGAACAGCGTCACCCGGGAACTGATCATGGTCTCCGCTTATTTCGTTCCTGGTGAATCGGGGTTGCTGTATCTCACCGGCCGCGCCGACCGGGGCACCTCGGTGAAGCTGCTGACCAACTCGCTGGAAGCGACCGACGTGCCGGCCGTACACGGTGGCTACGCGCCGTATCGGCGGGCACTGCTCAAACATGGCGTGCAGTTGTTCGAGCTGCGCCGCCAACCCGGTGACCCCAGCGCAGGGCGACTGAGCTGGCACGGAAGCTCCGATTCGAGCCTGCACAGCAAGGCCATCGTGCTGGATCGACGCAAGACCTTCATCGGCTCCTTCAACTTCGACCCGCGTTCGGTACTGTGGAACACCGAGGTGGGGGTGATGGTAGACAGCCCGGAGCTGGCCGAATACACCCGCGAGCTGGCACTGCAGGGCATGGCCCCGGCGCGTAGCTACCAAGTGAAGCTGGTGGAAGGCAAGTTGGTCTGGGTCACCGAGGACGATGGCCACCGTCACATGCTGACGTCCGAACCGGGCGGGCTGTGGCGTCGGTTCAACGCCTGGGTGAGCAAGGCGGTCGGCCTGGAGAAGATGCTGTAGCCGGCGGTACGCCGCATAGCGGCCCCATGGGCCGTCAGGCTGATACTGGCTCGAACGCTCCGCGCCGCTGGGTCAAAACCACCAATCCCGCAGCCCCAGCCGCCATCAGCCACAGCAGCGCATGGCCGCTGATCCACTGGCTGCCGGCCCCGGCCAGCAGCGGCCCGAGCAGGCAACCGATGCCCCACAGCTGCGCCACATGGGCGTTGGCGCGCACCAGCGCATCATCCCGGTAACGCTCGCCGATCAACACCAGCGACAAGGTGAACAGGCCGCCGGCACTGGCCCCGAACAGCACCCATAGCGGCCAGATCACCAGCGTGTGCAGTAACAACGGGATCGCCAGACTGGAGCCCAGCAACGCTACCGCGCAGCCTGTGAACAAGGTGCGCCGCGACATGCGGTCGGCCAGGGCACCGATCGGTAACTGCAGTACCGCATCGCCGACCACCACGGTACTGACCATGAACAGCGCGATTTCCGTGCTGAAGCCCTGTTGCAGGCAGTACACCGGCAGCAGGGTGAGGATCATCGCCTCGAACGCGGCGAACAGGGCGATGGCCCAGGCGATCACCGGCAGCCGTCGGCAGAAGCCGAACAGGTCGCCGAAGGTCACGCTGCACGCTTCCGTGCTCGGTGCCCCGCCGCGGCCCAGCAACAGCAAGGGGGCCAGCATCAGCAGGCCGGTCGCTGCCCAGAAGCCGAAGTCATCGTCGGAGCCGAGAAAGCCCAGCACCAAAGGTCCGGCCAGTTGGCTCAGGGCGTAACTGCTGCCGTAGAGCGCCACCAGGCGCCCGCGCCATTGCTCGACCACCAGCTGGTTGATCCAGCTCTCGCCGAGGATGAACACGACGGTCAGCGACATACCGATCAGCAGGCGCAGCGCCAACCACAGCGGGTAGCTCGGCAGCAACGCCAGCAGGCCGATCGACAGCGCCCCGCCCCACAGGCACAGGCGCATCGCGGCAGGCACGCCGACCCAACCTGCCAGGCGGCTGGCCAGGCTGGCACCGACCAGCACGCCGATGGCCGGCATCGCCGCCATCACGCCAATGGCGAACCCGCCGTAGCCCCACCCCTCCAGGCGCAAGGACACCAGCGGCATGCTCACGCCGAGCGCGAGCCCGACACTGAGCACCGACGCCAGCACGGCAAAGTAGGTTCCCCAACGCATAGCGGCCTCCCAGGCAGATTTTTCCAGGTCCATTCGCGGGACAAGCCCGCTCCCACAGATTTACCACCGGCATCGAAAGTCGTGGAGAACCTGTGGGAGCGGGCTTGTCCCGCGAATGGGCCGCAAAGCGGCCCCAGCGACTTACAGCTTGATCCAGGTCGCCTTCAGCTCGGTGTACTTCTCCAGGGCGTGCAGCGACTTGTCACGGCCGTTGCCCGACTGCTTGAAGCCGCCGAACGGCGCGGTCATGTCGCCGCCGTCGTACTGGTTGACCCAGACGCTGCCCGCGCGCACGGCACGCGCAGTCTTGTGGGCTTTGGAGATGTCCGAAGTCCAGATGCCTGCGGCCAGACCATACGGGGTATCGTTGGCAATGGCGATGGCTTCTTCGGCGGTGTCGAAGGCGATCACCGACAGCACTGGGCCGAAGATTTCTTCCTGGGCGATCTTCATGGCGTTGGTCACACCGTCGAAGATGGTCGGTTCGACGTAGGTGCCACCGGTTTCTTCCAGGGTGCGCTTGCCACCGGCCAGCAGTTTGGCGCCATCCTTGTGGCCGGCGTCGATGTACGACAGCACGGTGTTCATCTGCTGGGTGTCGACCAGAGCACCGACGGTGGTCTGTGGATCCAGCGGGTTGCCTGGCTTCCAGCCTTTCAGGGCCTCGACCACCATGGGCAGGAACTTGTCCTTGATCGAGCGCTCGACCAGCAGGCGGGAACCGGCGGTGCACACTTCGCCCTGGTTGAAGGCGATGGCGCTGGCAGCGGCTTCGGCAGCGGCCTGCAGGTCCGGCGCGTCGGCGAAGACGATGTTCGGGCTCTTGCCGCCGGCTTCCAGCCAGATGCGCTTCATGTTCGATTCGCCGGCGTAGACCATCAGTTGCTTGGCGATCTTGGTCGAGCCGGTGAACACCAGGGTATCGACGTCCATGTGCAGGGCCAGGGCCTTGCCGACAGTGTGGCCGTAGCCTGGCAGCACGTTCAGCACGCCCGCCGGGATGCCGGCTTCGATGGCCAGCTGGGCGATGCGAATGGCGGTCAGCGGGGATTTCTCGGACGGTTTGAGCACCACGGAGTTACCCGTGGCCAGGGCCGGGCCGAGTTTCCAGCAGGCCATCAGCAGTGGGAAGTTCCACGGTACGATGGCACCGACCACGCCGACCGCTTCACGGGTGACCAGGCCCAGCTGGTCGTGTGGGGTCGGGGCGACTTCGTCGTAGACTTTGTCGATGGCTTCGGCGGTCCAGTGAATGGCGTTGGCCGCGCCCGGAACGTCGATGCTGGAGGAGTCGCTGATCGGCTTGCCCATGTCCAGGGTCTCGAGCAGCGCCAGCTCTTCGACGTTCTTGCGCAGCAGGTCGGCGAAACGAATCAGCTTGGCCTTGCGTTTGGCGGGTGCCAGTTGCGACCAGACGCCGGAGTCGAAGGTGGCACGGGCGTTTTCCACGGCCCGGTTGGCATCGGCCAGGTCGCAGCTGGCGACCTTGGCCAGGAAGCGTCCGTCGACCGGGCTCAGGCAGTCGAAGGTTTCACCGGAGACGGCATCGGTGTATTCGCCGTTGATGAAGGCACGGCCTTCGATCTTCAGTTGCTGGGCACGCTGTTCCCAGTCTGCACGAGTCAGGGTGGTCATACGAAACTCCTCCTCTTGTTTAGGTGCAACGCCGCACTGAGGACTCACAGGCGTTGTCAGAATTCTGGCCGGGCGACGAGCGCACACTGGCACGCGATACCCTAAACCAGCCTGTGTAAACTATCAATATATTTGACACGAACGGCTCAAAAGCCTACTGATGTGCATTTTATTAAACAATCAACAGGAGCCGCACCATGAGTATCGACAGCATCATCGACTTCGCCCAGGTCCTGACACAAGCCGAACGCTACCGGCCGGCGGCAGAAAAAATCCTCAAGGGCGAACCTGACCAGGCCGTCTACAACCACTACTCGAGCCCCTGCGGTCAGTTTGCTGCAGGCGTGTGGGAAGGCGAGGTGGGCCAATGGACGGTGAACTACACCGAGCATGAGTATTGCGAGATCGTCCAGGGCGTCTCCGTGCTGCGCGACGAGCAGGACAACGCCAAGACCTTGCGCGCGGGCGATCGATTTGTCATCCCGGCCGGCTTCAAGGGCACCTGGGAGGTGCTGGAGCCTTGCCGCAAGATCTATGTGATGTTCGAGAGCAAATGATCGATCGGCGGGGCGGTATCCGGTTAACGCCAGGCAGCGAGGCAGTCACTGGATCATCGTGGCGTCCATCTCGGACACCACTCAAGGAGAAACACCATGACCACCGATATCCTCGCCCCAGCCCGTCACGTCATTGCCAGCTGCTACGTCGAAACCGTCAAGCCTTACATTCTCGAGTTGACCGGGCTGGCCACGGCTGCAGGCCCGAACGACATCACCACCCGTGACATCCGCGGGGATCGCGTGATGATCATCGTCGATGACAATGGCATCATCACCGGCCTGAAAATCCAGTAAGTCCCCGCCGGGACGAAGAGGCGCCTTTCGAGGCGCCTTTTTCATGCGCAAAAAAAAACCCGCGTCCTTGCGGATGCGGGCTTTTTTCAGGTCGCCGATCAATTACTTGATCTTGGCTTCCTTGTACACCACGTGCTTACGAACAACGGGATCGTATTTCTTGATCTCGATTTTGTCCGGAGTGGTGCGCTTGTTCTTGTCGGTGGTGTAGAAGTGGCCAGTGCCAGCACTCGAAACCAGACGGATCAATTCACGCATGACGTTCTCCTTAGAACTTTTCGCCGCGAGCACGCAGCTCGGCCAGCACTACGTCGATACCACGCTTGTCAATGACGCGCATGCCTTTGGCAGAAACGCGCAGACGCACGAAACGCTTCTCGGACTCAACCCAGAAACGGTGGTGCTGCAGGTTCGGCAGGAAACGACGACGGGTTTTGTTGTTTGCGTGGGAAATGTTGTTCCCGGTTACTGGACCCTTACCAGTAACTTGACAGACTCTCGACATGACTCAGCCCTCTAAAACCACATGCCCAACCCGGCATGGGTTGGCCGCTTAATCTCTCAGTCTTTGGCGCCAGGCGCCGTGATTCTGGAGGTCTTACCGACCGGATCCGCTGATGCGACAGGCCGAGCCCCTAGAAAAGAGCGCTGCTTTATACCAGAAAGACTACGCCACAACAACATGTCGTGATATTGCTCGTTGCCATTTCCGGCATCCCGGCCCGCAGGTCGAACGCGCCGCCCAGCATAGCGGCAGGCCTCCCCAAGAGTCGACCACTCGTCGCCAGTTTCGTAAAAAAGGATGTGGTCATTTGCCTTATCCCACACTAGGGTAGGACGTTTACCGACTGCACCGGTCAGATAGGTCACTGACCCACCAAGGAGCTCCGATGCGCGCCGCCGCCCTTTCCTTATTGTTCACCTCGTTGCTCGCCGCAGGCATCGCCCAGGCCGCCCCCCTGAAAGTGTGCAGCGAAGCCAGCCCCGAGGGCTTCGACGTGGTCCAGTACAACTCGCTGACCACCACCAACGCCTCGGCGGACGTCTTGATGAACCGCCTGGTCGAGTTCGATGCCGCCCAAGGCAAGGTGGTGCCGAGCCTGGCACAGAGCTGGAGCGTCTCCGCCGACGGCCTGACCTATGATTTCAAGCTACGCGACGGGGTGAAATTCCACACCACCGGCTATTTCAAGCCGACCCGTGAACTGAACGCCGACGACGTGCTGTTCAGCTTCCAGCGCATGCTCTACCCGGCCCACGCCTGGCACAAGACCGCACCCGGTGGCTATCCCCATGCCCAGTCGCTGCAACTCGGCAGCCTGATCAAGGCGATCGAAGCGCCGGACCCGCAGACCGTGCGATTCACCCTGAACCATGCCGACGCCACCTTCCTCGCTACCCTGAGCATGGGCTTCGCCTCGATCTACTCGGCCGAGTACGCCGACAAGTTGCTCAAGGCCGGCACTCCGGAAAAGCTCAACAGCCAGCCAGTGGGCACCGGGCCGTTCGTCTTCCAGCGCTTCCAGAAGGACGCGGTAGTGCGCTACCGCGCCAACCCGGACTATTTCGCCGGCAAGCCGGCGGTCGACCCCCTGATCTTCGCCATCACCACCGACGCCAATGTACGCCTGCAGAAGCTCAAGCGCGGCGAATGCGACCTGGCCCTTTCGCCCAAGCCGCTGGACATCGCGGAGGCCGCCAAGGACAGCGACCTGAAGGTCGCCCAGACCCCGGCCTTCATGACGGCCTTCGTCGCCATCAACAGCGAACATCCACCCTTGGACAAGCCCGAGGTACGCCAGGCGATCAACCTCGCCTTCGACAAGGACGCCTACCTCAAGGCCGTGTTTCAGGGCAAGGCCATTGCAGCCAACGGCCCCTATCCGCCCAACACCTGGAGTTACGCCAAGGACCTGCCTGGTTACCCGCTGAATCTGACCAAGGCCAAGGCCTTGCTGGCCAAGGCCGGTCTGCCCGATGGCTTCAGTACCACGATCTGGACCCGCCCATCGGGTAGCCTGCTCAACCCCAACCCTAGCCTGGGCGCGCAGATGCTTCAGGCGGACCTGGACAAGATCGGTATCAAGGCTGAAATCCGTGTGATCGAATGGGGCGAGCTGATCCGCCGCGCCAAGGCCGGCGAGCATGACCTGCTGTTCATGGGCTGGGCCGGTGACAACGGCGACCCGGACAACTTCCTCAGCCCGCAGTTTTCCTGCGCAGCGGTGAAGTCGGGGACCAACTTCGCACGGTTCTGCGACAGTCGCCTGGATCAGTTGATCAGCGCCGGGCGTACGACCAATGACCAGAGCGTGCGCAGCCGGCTGTACCAGCAAGCCCAGACGCTGATCCAGCAGCAGGCGCTGTGGGTGCCGCTGGCGCACCCGACTGCCGCGACGTTGCTGCGCAAGGGGGTCGAGGGGTATCAAGTGAGTCCGTTCGGGCGGTTGGATTTGAGCAAGGTTTCGACAACCCGCTGAAACCTGCACCGGCCTCTTCGCGGGCAAGCCCGCTCCCACAGGTACGGCGCCCGCCGGGCGGGGCCGGGGGGGGGGGGGGTGGGCGCGCGCGGGGCGGGGGCGGGGGC
>NZ_JAHWIW010000056.1:0-26699 GCF_025377065.1 Pseudomonas sp. HD6422
TGATGCAACCAGCCTGGCGGGGGAATGCGTTGTGGTCGGCGTCGTATTTCGCCGGCAGCGTAGGCGGTGCGCCATTGGAAGGGGTTCGGCGCTACATCGAGCAGCAAGACAGGCCGGCGTAAGGGCTCGCTGTTCGCACGCCTCGCTATCCCTCCCCGCACTAAAGTACGGGGTATCTCGCGGAGAAAACCGATGAGCGAGAAAGACACCATTTCCATGCAACTGGTCCGTGAAGCGCTGTTGCAGACCTGTCCGGCCGGGGAGCCGGATACCGCGTTGCTGGCGCGTGCCGATATCGATATCGAACAGTTGGGGCAAGCCGATGCACGGGTCAGCGCCGATGCCTATGCCCGGCTCTGGCGCTTGCTGGCACGACGTTGCAACGATGAATTCTTTGCCATGGACCGGCGTGGCCTGCCCACCGGCAGCCTGGCGTTCCTGTGCCGGGCCAGCATGGCCCAGCCGAGCGTCGGCGCGGGGCTGGATACCGCCCTGGCGTTCCTGTCGCTGATGCTCGAGGATCTGCAACCGAGCCTGGTCCGCCAGCAGAGCCTCGCCGAGATCGTCATCAACGAGCCGCGCGACACACCGCGTCGTGCCTTCACCTATTTCACCTTCTGGATGATCGTGCATGGGGTTGCCTGTTGGTTGGCCGGGCGTCGTATTCCGATCCTGGCGATCGACCTGCGCTGCGCCGAGCCGCCTTTCTGTGACGACTACCGGGTGATGTTCTCGGAGAATCTGCAGTTCGATCGTCCACGCACGCGCATGATCCTCACCGGCGATTGCCTGGAGCTGCCGATCAGGCGTACGCCCCAGGACCTGCAGCGGTTTCTGGCCGAGGCCCCGGGCAATATCCTGGTGAAGTACCGCGACCCTGACAGCCTGGCGCGGCGGATCCGCCGTAATCTGCTGAGCATGGACGCCGCCTGTTGGCCAGATGCCGAGCAACTGGCCAGTGAGTTGTGCATGTCCGCCTCGACCCTGCGCCGCCGTCTCGGCGAGCAGGGGCAGACCTATCAGGGACTCAAGGACAGCGTGCGCAGAGAGCTCGCCATCGCCTGGCTGGCCGAGCCGGAGCTGGGACTGGTTCAGGTGGCCGAGCGCCTGGGGTTTGCCGACAGCAGCTCCTTCTACAAGGCCTTCCGCAAATGGTTCGGTTGCAATCCCGGCCATTACCGCACCTTGATGTTGCAGGGTCAGGAGCGAATCTAGGGGAGCCAGCTCCCTGGGCAGGGCCCGCTGCAGTCGCGGCGCTTCCCTCTGCTGTGGTGTCAATCGTGAGCGCAGAGTCGGGGTTTGCCATTCATTTGGGAACCCCCATGACGCAGGTTAAGACCACCACCCTCGACAGCGCCCCGGACCGTTTCGTGGCAGCCCGGCTGCCCAGCTGGCTGCAGCAGGCGTCAGTCGAGCAGATCAACACGTTACGTGACCGCTACGCGGCCCATCGGCGCAGTCATGAACGACTGACCCAGGCGCTGCAGCCGTTGCAGACTCCCCAGGCGTACGCCGAGGCGGCCTACTCGGCGCTGCTCGACGGCGCCGCGGCCGAGGCGGGGCTCGCCGGCTTGCAGTGGCTGGACGTGCGCCGGCGCTTTACCGTTCCGGCAGATGGCGGGCTGCCGACCGACGAGACGGTGTATGTCCGTTCGCCGGCTTTGCTGCGCTTGATGCAGAATTTTCCGGGCACCGACTCATCCTACCTGGGTAGCGGCCTGGTGCTGATCGACCAGAATGCGGTGCTGTCGGGGGATCCTAACGCATTTGCCAGGCGCTGCCGGGAACTGGATGTCGGCAAGCAGTACCAGGCGTTACTCGAGCAGCAGGCCACCGCGCAGGTGCGCACATTGTTGGCCGAGCACAAACGTACCGGTTTTGCCTTGGCGGTCGAACTGGCGGCGCTGCGTGGCGTACTGCAACCCAGCCAGCACGCGGCGCTGCTGGGAATGGTCGAGCCTGGTTCGGGGCATGGCCGGCCAGCATTGCATGTGTATCCAGGCCAACTGAAAATGCTCGATCGGATGGCCGCTGACGGCTTGCTCATGCAACTGCGCGGTACCGAGGGTGAAGACCTGGGCGTGGTGTTGTACCTGCCACAGGATGCCGAGCAGCCGCTGCAGCATTTTGCCAATCTCTCGACGCTCAACCAGGGCCTGGCTGCCGAATTGCGCAAAGCGACCGTGCACAGGCGCATCGGCGAAATGATCGGACTGCGCGAGCGCGCTGCCTTTACCGCCACGCTGAACAAGCGGCTGCTCGACAGCGACACTGACCTGCAGTTGCAAGGGGCGACTCTGCAAGGCGATGTGTTCAAGCACCTGGCGGACCAGCATATCCTGCGGCTCAAGGACGATGCGCGTCTGTTGCTGGTGCCCAATGCGGATGCCGATGCGAGCAACGCCCATGCGCGCCTGGCACGTTGGGAGGGCATCGGCATGGGGGCGCTGGGTATCGCTGGCCTGTTCGTACCCGTGTTGGGCGAGCTGCTGTTGGCCCAGTTGGTGGTCCATACCGTCAAGGAGAGTTACGAAGGTGTAGCTGACTGGGCCCAAGGCCATCGACATGAAGCCATGGAGCATCTGCTGGGTGTCGCTGAGGTGGTCGCGGCCACTGCCGTTACCGTGGTGGGCGCTGGGCTGGTGGCTCGCGGCTTTGCCCGCAGCGGCTTCATTGACAGTTTGCAGCCGGTCGAAAGCGACGAGCAAGAAGCCAGGTTGTGGAATCAGGATCTCACGCCGTTCGAGGTCAGGCCTGTGCAGCCGGTATTGCAGGAAGATGGTCTGTTCACGGATGGAGACCGTCGCCTGTTGCGCATTGACGGGCGCTTCTATGAGGTGCACCAACCTCGGCCAGACGGGCCTTGGCGGCTACGTCATCGCCTGCGCCGCGATGCGTTCGGGCCGGAACTACATGGCAATGGTGAACGTTACTGGCGCCTGCGTCTGGAACAGCCGATGGACTGGGACGACAGTTCGCGCATGCTCGACCGACTGTGGCCCAGCGACCCGCCGCTGGAGCCGTCGCGGGCGGAGCAAGTGTTGCAGGCAGCGGGTATGGGCCAGAATGAACTGCGCGGGCTGTTGGTGGAGAACCGGCCCGTACCTTTCAACCTGCGCGATGCCTTGAGCCGCTTCGAGGCCGATGCGCGCATCGCCAAGTTGCTTGTCCGTGTCAGCCAGCCCCTACCCCGGGTGGATGATCCGCAGATTCTGGCATGGTGCAAGACCCGGCCAGGGATGGAAAACCTCAGCGAGACGCAAATGGCCACGCGGCTTGCACAGGATCCAGCGTCCTGGCGCGCCGACCTGTTTGCCCACTTGAGTGCCGCTGATGAAGCTGACGATCCCCTGTTGGCAATCGTCCAGCGAGACTTTCCCGGTCTGCCCGCACGTTATGCCCGAGAGGCCGTGCAAGGCCTGCCGCGAAACATGGAGCGCGTAGCGGTACTTGCAGGCAGGGTGCCGCTGCAGGTCGCCGACAAGGCCCGTTCACTGTTGGCCCAGGCGCGGGTCAACCGCGCCGTCGAAGGCCTGTTCCTCGATGACAGCTACACGGCGGGCACGGGCGAGCTGGTGTTCGCTTTGCTACGGCGATTGCCTCACTGGCCCTTCGCGCTGAACCTGGAGCTGCGGGAAGGCTCGGACAGCGGCCGGTTGCTGGCGACCTTGAATCCACAAGGGCAGCCCGAGATGCGTACGGTGTTGGTCCAGCGAGACGGTCGGTTCCGCTTGTACGATCATCGTGGGCTACTGCGTGAGGAAGATGTCGACGAGCCTGCGGATATGTTCAGTGCCGTGACCGCGTTGCTCAGCCCTGCACAGCGCGAGGCACTTGGGCTCGATGTCGATCATGCGGGGGCGGGCCTACGTGCCCGGCTCATAGCACGGCTGCCGACTGATCGCCGTGAGCTGCTCAATCTCCTGGGGTGGCGGGAAGCGACGCCTTGGTTCAAACCAGGGATGCGCTTGAGCGATGGCCGTGTCGGTTACCCCCTGGGGGGGTTGATATCGCGCCGGCAAGGCGTGGTCGGTACCTTCCGTGACCGGATCCGGGCGCTCTATCCAAGCTTCAATGAGGCCCAGGTGGAGTCCTTCCTGCAAGGGCTGTTGCGTGAAGAGGGGTCGCCGTTCGACCATCTGCTGCAGCATGAGCGCAATTATGCGCGGCTCGATCGCGCCCTCGAGCAGTGGCAAGGGGCGGTGCGCAATCGCGGCGTCCGGGTACAGCGCTTGCACATGGCCAACATGTTACGTGCGGCGTGGCGCATGGAAGGGGAGCTGGTCCTGGCCAACGACGGTCGTTCCGGCACCCTGCGGCTGAACCTCAGTGGCTGGCGCATCACGCAGCTACCTGCATTGCCGGCAGAGGTGGACCTGAGCCATGTGGGCGAACTGATACTGGCTGGCCAGGACCTGGAACAGGTGCCGGCGAACTTCTTGCGCTGCTTCGGTCAGTTGCATACCTTGACCATCACCAACAATCGCTTGACCGCGATTCCGGCCGGTATCGCTCACCTGCCTGCGCTGCGCCACCTGACGTTGATGGCCAACCGTATTCGCATGACACCCAGCAATCGCGAGGTACTCAGATCGTTGTCGCGTCTGCATTCCCTGAACCTGAGCCATAACACATTGGGCCAACTGGACCTGCGCTTCGACATGCCTTCGCGATTGCGTGCCTTGCGCGTGGCGTTCTGCGGGTTGACGTCGGTACCCGCCGGCCTTGACCAGTGCCGGGATCTGGATTTCGCTGACCTGAGCGACAACTCGATCGCTGAAATTCCTCCTTCTCTCATGCAGCTCCCTTGGGTCACTCGGGTGCGCATCAACTTCAACCGCAATCCGTTGCCGGTGCAGGTCCGAGAACGCTTCTATGGCATCGACCAGCATGGCGTGGTCGCCAGGCAATCGGAGCCAATCCTGCCATTGATGGACAGGTGGTTGCAGGGCGAGCCAGCTTCCTACCAGTTGGCCAGGTCGCAGCTCTGGGCCCGCTTGCGCGGACAAGCCGGCAGTGGCGGACTGTTCAGCCTGCTGCAAGCATTGACCGACGCCAGCGACTTCACCCGGGAGCCTGACTATGTGCGTGACCAGGTGTGGAGTTTGCTGGAAGCGCTGGACGAGGACCAGGCGCTGCAACGGCGCATCTTTGCCAGCGCCGAGGAGCCGCAGGGATGCGTGGACAGCGTGGCGGAGCGTTTCAGCCGCCTGCAGATCGAGGTGTTGGTCTACGTTGCGCTAAAAAGCAGTATCGAGGCAGATGCGCAGCCGGCGCTGCTCGAACTGGGCAGGCGACTGTTCCGCCTGGAGCGGGTTGACCACTTCGCTTTCGAGGTGGTCAGGCAAAGGCACCGCGCCGGTGTGCAGGTGGACGACCTGGAGGTCGTGCTTGGCTATCGCATTCGTCTGGCCCAGGCGCTGCATCTGCCTTGCCAGCCCCGAACCATGAGGTTCGACATGTTGGCAGCGATCTCCCCACAAAGCGAGCAGCAAGCGTTGGCCACGGTGCGTGCGGAGGAGACGCCGGAAGCGCTGGCACAAAGCCTCGTCACGCGGGACTTCTGGATTAGCTATTTGCGCACCCAGCATCATCAAGTCTTCGCCGAGCTCGACGAGGGCTTCGCCGCGCGTGGGACACAGATCGATGAGCAAGCGGAAAACTTGAGCAGTCAGGCGTATCGACAGCAATGGGACGAGCTGAACGCCGAGCGCCAGGCGGCCCAGCATGATCTGGCGCTGGAACTGACCCGCGAAGCCTTGAGCCGAGACCAGGCCGAATTGGGCCAAACCGCTCATCGCGATTGACCGCTTTGGCCATTGTCCGCGCGCGGCCTTGGCGGGACCATCGTCAGACCTTTGGTGCGATTCCAACAATAAGAAACCAGGAGTCTGACGATGCGCGATTACCCCGAGGCTGTTCGTTCGTTCCAGTATGCCGATGCCGTGCAAGCGGCCTTGCATGGCAACCTGAGCGCGCTCAATGCGTGCGTCGAATGTTGCGACCGTCATGTCGGTGGCGACCGCACGGCGCTTGTCTGGGAGAGCGACGACGGTTGCGGGAAGCGCTACAGTTTCGAACAGTTGCAGCACATGGCAGGGCGTTTCGCTAATGTGCTGCGCGACCATGGGATCGGTCCTGGCGACCGGGTGGCCGGGCTCATGCCGCGGACCCCGGAGCTGTTGGTGACGATTCTGGCCACCTGGCGACTGGGAGCGGTGTACCAGCCGTTGTTCACCGCTTTCGGGCCCAAGGCCATCGAACACCGTCTGCACCAATCGCAGGCCAAGGTCGTGGTCACCGACCAGGGTAACCGTGGCAAGCTCGATGAAGTCGCCGAATGCCCGGCGCACATCACCGTCAACGCCCGACCCGCAGAGGCGGACTTCCAGCGACTGCTCGACGCCGCATCGGCCGAGTGCCAACCGGTCATGCTCACCGGTGACGATCCTTTCTTGCTGATGTTCACCTCGGGCACGACCGGTCCGGCCAAACCGTTGGAGGTTCCCCTGCGTGCCATCGTCGCCTTCCAGGGCTACATGCGCGATGCCATCGACCTGCGAGCCGACGATGTTTTCTGGAACCTGGCCGACCCGGGCTGGGCCTACGGCCTCTACTACGCCGTCACCGGTCCCCTGGCACTGGGTCACGCCACGACGTTCTACGATGGCCCGTTCAGCGTGGAAAGTTGTGCGCGGGTGATCGACAAGCTGGGCATCACCAATCTTGCCGGCTCGCCCACCGCCTACCGCCTGCTGATTGCCGCTGGCGAGGTCTTCGCGACACCGATCAAGGGGCGCTTGCGGGTGGTCAGCAGTGCAGGCGAGCCGCTCAACCCTGAAGTCATCCGCTGGTTCCGCGACGAACTGGGGGTCACCATCCATGACCATTACGGGCAGACCGAGCTGGGTATGGTGCTGTGCAACCACCATGGCCTGGAACATCCCGTGAATCTGGGCTCGGCCGGTTTCGCCATCCCTGGCCATCGCATCGTCGTCCTCGACGAACACAACCGCGAACTTCCGGCCGGGCAGCCGGGCATCCTGGCGGTCGATCGCGAACAATCGCCGCTGTGCTGGTTCGGCGGCTATCACGCTTCGCCGACCAAGGCATTCATCGGCAAGTACTACCTCAGCGGCGATACCGTCGAGCTCAACGAAGATGGCAGCATCAGTTTCGTCGGTCGCAGCGACGACGTGATCACAACCTCCGGCTACCGGGTCGGGCCGTTCGACGTCGAGAGTGCGTTGATCGAACATCCGGCAGTGATCGAGGCCGCGGTGATCGGCAAGCCGGACCCGGAACGCACCGAGTTGATCAAGGCCTTCGTGGTATTGGCCAGCGGTGTCGAGGGCAGTGCCGAGCTTGCGGAAACCCTTCGCCAGCACGTGCGCAAGCGCCTGTACGCCCATGCTTATCCGCGTGAAATCGAGTTCGTCAGCGAGCTGCCGAAAACCCCGAGCGGCAAGCTGCAACGTTTCATCCTGCGTAACCAGGAAATCGCCAAACAACAAGCGCAACAGGCCGTTCGCGCCAGCGCCTGAGGACCCTACATCATGCATATCGCCAACAAGCACTTCATCGTCAGCGGCGCAGCCTCCGGACTCGGCGCAGCCACCGCGCAGATGCTGGTCGAGGCTGGCGCCAAGGTCATGCTGGTCGACCTCAATGCCCAGGCGGTCGAGGCCAAGGCCCGCGAGCTAGGCGACAACGCCCGCTTCGCGGTGGCCGACATCAGCGACGAGCAGGCGGCACAGGCTGCTGTGGATGCCGCGCTCAGCGCCTTTGGCAGCCTGCAGGGGCTGATCAATTGCGCTGGCATCGTCGGCGCCGAAAAGGTCCTGGGAAAGCAAGGCCCCCATGGGCTGGCCAGCTTCGCCAAGGTCATTAACGTCAACCTGGTCGGTAGCTTCAATCTGTTGCGCCTGGCTGCAGCGGCCATGGCCGAGGGCTGCGCTGATGAAGGCGGCGAGCGCGGGGTGATCATCAACACCGCCTCCATCGCCGCCTACGATGGGCAGATCGGCCAAGCCGCCTACGCTGCCTCCAAGGGCGCCATCGCCAGCCTGACCCTACCTGCAGCCCGCGAGCTGGCACGTTTCGGTATTCGCGTGATGACCATCGCCCCCGGGATCTTCGAGACGCCGATGATGGCCGGCATGACCCAGGAAGTGCGCGAGTCGCTGGCCGCTGGCGTCCCGTTCCCGCCGCGTCTGGGACGCCCGCAGGAATACGCCGCCCTGGCCCGCCACATCATCGAGAACAGCATGCTCAACGGCGAGGTGATCCGCCTCGACGGCGCGCTGCGCATGGCTGCCAAGTAAAGGAGTTGAAGATATGTCCATTGCCAACGACCCGGTCGTCATCGTCAGTGCTGCACGTACACCCATGGGCGGCCTGCAGGGCGACCTCAAGAGCCTTACCGCGCCACAGCTGGGCAGCGCGGCCATACGTGCCGCGGTCGAGCGCGCCGGCATCGACGCGGCTAGCGTGGAGCAGGTGCTGTTCGGCTGCGTCCTGCCGGCCGGGCAGGGGCAGGCGCCAGCGCGTCAGGCCGCCCTTGGCGCGGGCCTGGACAAGCACACGACCTGCACCACCTTGAACAAGATGTGTGGATCTGGCATGCAGGCTGCGATCATGGCCCATGACCTGCTGCTGGCCGGCAGCGCCGAGGTGGTGGTGGCAGGTGGCATGGAGAGCATGAGCAATGCCCCGTACCTGCTGGACAAGGCCCGTGGTGGCTATCGCATGGGCCATGGTCGGGTCATCGACCATATGTTCATGGACGGCCTGGAGGACGCCTACGACAAGGGTCGACTGATGGGCACCTTCGCCGAGGATTGCGCTCAGGCCAACGCGTTCAGCCGCGAAGTCCAGGACCGGTTCGCCATCGACTCGCTGACCCGTGCTCAGGCGGCCATCAGTAGTGGTCGTTTCGCCGCCGAGATCGTCCCGGTGGAGGTCATCGAGGGCAAGCAGACCCGACTCATCAAGGATGACGAGCAACCGCCCAAGGCCCGCCTGGACAAGATCCCGCAGCTGAAACCGGCGTTCCGTGAAGGCGGCACGGTGACGGCGGCCAACTCGAGTTCGATTTCCGATGGCGCTGCCGCATTGCTGCTGATGCGTCGCTCAGAGGCTGAAAAACGCGGTCTCAAGCCGCTGGCGGTGATCCACGGGCATTCTGCGTTCGCCGACACTCCGGCGCTGTTTCCTACCGCACCGATCGGTGCAATCGACAAACTGATGCAGCGCACCGGTTGGCGCCTGGGTGAGGTCGATCTGTTCGAGATCAACGAAGCCTTCGCTGTGGTGACCCTGGCTGCCATGAAGCATCTCGACCTGCCCCACGAGAAGGTCAACATTCATGGCGGCGCCTGCGCCTTGGGCCACCCCATCGGCGCCTCGGGCGCACGGATCCTGGTGACCTTGCTATCGGCCCTGCGCCAGAACAACCTGCGCCGAGGCGTGGCGGCCATCTGCATCGGCGGCGGCGAAGCCACGGCCATGGCCATCGAATGCCTGTACTGAGGTGAACCATGCTGGTAACTGACGAACAACAACAAATCGCCGACGCGGTGCGCGACTTTGCCCAGGAGCGGCTCAAGCCTTTTGCCGAGCAGTGGGACAAGGAGCACCGCTTCCCCACGCAAGCCATCCAGGAAATGGCCGAGCTAGGCTTGTTCGGCATGCTGGTACCGGAACAATGGGGCGGCAGCGATACCGGTTATGTGGCCTATGCCATGGCCCTGGAGGAAATCGCCGCCGGCGATGGCGCCTGCTCGACCATCATGAGCGTGCACAACTCGGTAGGTTGCGTGCCGATCCTGCGCTTCGGCAACGAGCAGCAGAAGACGCAGTTCCTCACCCCACTGGCCAGTGGCGCGATGCTCGGGGCGTTCGCCCTGACCGAACCTCAGGCCGGCTCCGATGCCAGCAGCTTGAAGACCCGTGCCCGCCGTGACGGTGACGAATATGTGCTCAATGGCAGCAAGCAGTTCATCACCTCCGGGCTCAACGCCGGAGTGGTGATCGTCTTCGCCGTGACCGATCCGCAGGCCGGCAAGCGCGGTATCAGCGCGTTCATCGTGCCCACTGATTCACCCGGCTACCAGGTGGCGCGAATCGAGGACAAGCTCGGCCAGCACGCTTCGGATACCTGCCAGATCGTCTTCGACGATGTGCGTGTGCCGGTGGCCAACCGCCTGGGCGAGGAGGGCGAAGGCTACAAGATCGCCCTGGCCAATCTCGAAGGCGGTCGTATCGGTATTGCCTCCCAGGCGGTGGGCATGGCGCGAGCGGCCTTCGAGGTGGCACGTGACTATGCCCACGAGCGGCGAAGTTTCGGCAAACCGCTGATCGAGCATCAGGCAGTGGCCTTCCGGCTGGCCGACATGGCGACGCGCATCGCCGTTGCGCGGCAGATGGTGTTGCATGCTGCGGCGCTGCGGGATGCCGGGCGACCAGCCTTGGTAGAAGCTTCGATGGCAAAGCTTTTTGCCTCGGAAATGGCCGAAAAGGTCTGTTCGGACGCCTTGCAGACCTTGGGTGGATATGGCTATCTGAGCGACTTCCCGCTGGAGCGGATCTATCGCGACGTACGTGTCTGCCAGATCTATGAAGGCACCAGCGACATACAGCGCATGGTCATTGCGCGCAATCTTTGAAGGAGCAGACCGCATGGCATTCGAAACCATCCTGTTGGATATCCACGGCAAAGTCGGCCTGATCACCCTCAACCGCCCCCAGGCGCTGAACGCCCTGAATGCGCAGATCGTCGGTGAAATCAACCAGGCCCTGGACCAGCTCGAGCGTGACCCGAACATCGGCTGCGTGGTGCTGACTGGTTCTGCCAAGGCCTTTGCCGCCGGCGCCGACATCAAGGAAATGGCCGACCTGCAGTATCCGCAGATCTACGTCGATGACCTGTTCAGCGATGCCGATCGTATCGCCAACCGGCGTAAGCCGATCATCGCCGCCGTGTCCGGCTTTGCCTTGGGTGGAGGCTGCGAACTGGCGATGATGTGCGACTTCATCCTGGCCGCCGACAATGCCAAGTTCGGCCAGCCGGAAATCAACCTGGGCGTACTGCCTGGCATGGGCGGAACCCAGCGGCTGACCCGCGCGGTGGGCAAGGCCAAGGCCATGGAGCTGTGCCTCAGTGGCCGCCTGATGGGCGCCGAGGAAGCCGAGCGGGCGGGGCTGGTGGCGCGGGTGGTGCCACAAGCGCAATTGCTGGAAGAAGCACTGAAGGTGGCCGCCACCATCGCCAGCAAGTCGATCCCGGTCAGCATGATGGTCAAGGAGAGTGTCAACCGCGCTTTCGAGGTCAACCTCAGCGAAGGCGTACGCTTCGAGCGTCGAGTCTTCCACGCAGCGTTCTCCACCGAAGACCAGAAGGAAGGCATGGCAGCGTTCATCGCTAAACGTGAGCCGCAATTCAAGGACTGTTAGACGACAACCTGCCGTGCTCGGCAACCCCACAGCTTTCGAGGTGTGGGGTTTTTCTTTTTTTATAGGTACCCTGGCGGTGCGCTATGACCGACTCTGCAGTCATCGGCTGGCACCGACCAGCGGAATCCAGGCCATTTCAGGTGAATTACCCCCTGATTGCTGTTGCTCCATGCGACGTGGCGCCTTAGACTGCCGCCCCCTGCAAAAGAGTGCCGGTTGGCGCTTGAAGAATTCCGTGCTCGATGCCGAGGCATCGAGCGCACCCGAATCGCCCAAATGCACATTTTTTCATAGAGATATCGATGACCAAGGAACAGTTGCTGGCCATGTCGGCCGATGACTACATGAACGCTGACCAGCTGGCATTCTTCACCGGCCTGCTGCAAGCGATGAAAGTCGAAACCCATGAACGCATCGAGCTGAGCCGCGCCACCATCGAAAGCCTGGATACCCCATCGGATCCGGCTGACGTGGCTTCGGTCGAAGAGGAGCGTCACTGGTTGGTCAATGCCATCGAGCGCGACCAGCGTTTGCTGCCGCAGCTGGAGATGGCCCTGGGCCGTATCGCCGACGAGAGCTTTGGCTGGTGCGACGACAGCGGTGAGCCAATCGGCCTGCAGCGACTGCTGATCAGTCCGACCACCAAGTACTGCATCGAAGCCCAGGAGCGCCACGAGCAGCTCGACCGCCACCAACGGCAGATCTGACCGAGCGCGGTGTGCAAAGCCCCACGGAGCAATCCCTGGGGCTTTTTGCATTGTTTGGCTGCACAGAGAAGCGTGCATGGGCAAAGGTGCGAGTTGCCTATGTAAGGTGGCACTTTTCCTGGCGCCGGCGCAGGCGTATCATTGACCTATCGTTAGGCTGCTAAGTAATGCGCCCTGCCATGATGCGATGCAGCGACAGCGGGTAAGAAATATCGTTTTCCTCTCGACGGATTTCAGTGTTTTCGTGCATATTTCCTTGTGCGATGTCCCGATGGCGCCAGAGCCAGACTTCTGCCCCGGCTCTGTAGTTATCCATTGCATCTTTTCCGGCGTGACTGTTGTCTGACGTTACGCTTCCCGATTGGGAACTATGTCGTAAGCCCCGCACGACGCTTTTCCGGCAGTGTGCCTTGACGTTTCCTGCAAGCTGCATCGCCAAGCGGCACAGATAGTGCGTGCATAGCTTCATTACTATTTTTGTTTATCGACTTGAAATGACCGTGCCTCGTCCAGCGCGAGAGGGGGGCGGGATGTTACCGGTTTGAGGATCACTTCATTGGCAGTCAGTACTCTTGATACCCACGCCTTGTTTGCCTTGGGCGATTTGCGCGGCAAGTTGGCCAAGCTGTTCCAAGGGCGTTTCATTTATATTACCGAACAGAATCCTGAAGGCCTGTACATGGCCGAGATCGATACCGACAGCGCGTTGGTGGTCGACGACAAACAGCGACTAGAGCTGAAAGTGGGTGACCACTTTCGTGCCGCCGTATTGCCCAGCCGTGAAGGCGGCAAGTTGGAAATGCGCTTTCGCGAGATCAAGTTGAACGTCTACGGCGTGGGCGACTATGCCTTCGTCTCGGTGCCGGAGGGCGAGGGTATCGTATTCCGCGAGGGCCAGGGCGTCATGCTGGTATTTGCTGCCCAACAGCAGGTGCAGGAAGGCCTGGGCAAGTTGCTGAAGGCGGTGACCGGTAAGGTCGCCAAGTGGCGCAAGGGCGAGCTGACCACCTTCAAGGCCAGCGAATGAACCAGGACCCGGCCGAAGGGCGCGCTGCCTTTCACCGTGAGCATGGGCCTGCGGCACTCGCCGAGGCCCAGCGCCTGCTGGCCATGCGCGAACAGTTGCAGGGTACTTGGCTGAACTGGGTGGCTGGGCAGCTTTACCAGCTCAGCCCGCCGCCTTATGCCGCCATGGTCCGTCGCGAGTTGCAACGCCTGACTCGACACTAATGTTTCAATGGCCGCGGTCGTGTCCGCTGCTGACTTCCTCCGGCACTGGCTCGCGGGCCATGCGCTTGCGAAACAGTGCAGCTCGGGCCAGCAGGAGAGTGGTGACTGGCATGGTGATGGCCAGCAGCACGGGTATCAGCCACGCATGCAATACCGGCGCCTGCTTCAACCAGGAGAAGTACAGGATCGACGCCAAGGCAACGCACCAGGCACCGATGGTCGAGGCCAGGGCTGGCGGATGCATGCGCTGGAAGTAGTCCTTCAACCGCAGCAGGCCAACCGCACCGATCAGGGCAAACAGGCTGCCCACCAGCAACAGGATGGCGGTCAGTACTTCCAGCCAGAACGGCAGTTCGGGGGTCGTGTTCATTCGATTACCTCGCCGCGTAACAGGAACTTGGCCAGGGCGAACGAGCCGACGAAGCCGAACAGGGCTATCAACAGCGCACCCTCGAAATAGGTGTCACTGGCGTAGCGGATCCCCAGCACCAGCATCATCAACATGCCCAGGATATACAGGTAGTCCAGCGCCAGCACCCGGTCCTGTGCGGACGGGCCGAGAAACAGCCGGATCAGCGCCAGGGCCATCGACAGGGCGAGGATGAACAGGCTGGCGAGGAGCGCGTTGGCGAGCAGCCCAGTCATTCGAATATCTCCATTAGCGGGCGTTCATAAGTGGCCTTGAAGTGCTCGATGAAGCTCTGCTCGTCATCCAGGTCGAACACGTGCAACAGCAGCACGCTACGGTCCAGGGCCAGTTCCGACCAGACTGTGCCGGGCACCACCGTGGTAATCGTCGACAGTGCAGCCAAACCGTGGGCATCGCGCAGTTCCAGTGGGATGTGCACGAAGCGCGAGTGGGGAGGGCGACGCCCCGCCCGCAGGACGATACGGGCCACCTGCAGGTTGGAGACGATGACATCGATGCCGACCCGGCCGATCAGCCTAGCGATCGCCATTGGCTTGCGCACATAGGCATGCTGCGGGCGCAAGGGGGCCATCAGCAGCGGTGCCAACACCGCCAGCGCAGCAGCCAGCACCAGATTGCCGGGGCTGACCGATAGATTCAGCAACAACCATAGAACGAATAGCGCGGCCGATAGCAGTGGGGCGGGAAACAGTCGTGTCATGGCTGCACCTGCAAGTCGAGGATGGTCGGACCCGGTCGTGGCCTGGCAGCCATCACCGCCTGAATGTAGGCGTCCGTGGCCTGCAGGCTGGCGGCGGTGTCCTGGGTATAGCGCAGCACGGGCTCGGCGCGGAAGCTCAGCAGGGTGCACAGACCCAGCAGTGCGACCACGGCCAGGCATTCATAGCGACGCAGTAACGGCGAGGGCCGCTCTTCAGGCTTCCAGAAGCGCTGGATGCCAACCCGGCCGAAAGCGATCAGCGAGGCAAGACCGGACAGGATGAGCAAGGCCACCAGTGCCCATCCGGACGCTGACAGCGGTTGCTCGACGGGCCTGCCAAGCCCCAGTGGGTTGAACAAAGCGCTGATCAGGTTGAGCTTGCCGATGAAGCCCGAGAACGGCGGCATGCCGATGATCAGTAGTGCACAGGCAATGAAACTGAGGCCCAGGAACGCCATGGTCCACGGGATGACCTGGCCGATCACCGCTTTTTGTTCATCGTCCAGATTGATGCCTTTGGGCGGGTGCAGCGACTCGAGCGGAGAGGGCATCACCCCCTCTTCGTCCTCCAGAGGCACTTCGTTGGCCGATCGCGAGCGTTCGATCAGTTCGGCGAGCAGGAACAGGGCACAGAGGGCCAAGGTCGAACTGACCAGGTAGAACAGCGCTGCACCGGTCAACGCGGGCTGGGCGAAGCCGACCGCAGCCAGCAGCGTGCCCGCCGAGACCAGGATGCTCAGGCCCGCCATGCGCTCCAGGCGTTGCGCTGCGAGAATGGAAATGGCAGCGATTGCCAGGGTCATCAGACCGCCATACACCAGCCAATGGCCACCGAAGTGTGCCGAAGCGCCGGCCTGGTCGGAGAACAGCAGAGTCCACAGACGCAGCAACGCATACAGGCCGACCTTGGTCATGATGGCGAACAGTGCCGCCACCGGCGCGCTGGCCGAAGCGTAGGCCGGCACCAGCCAGAAGTTCAGCGGCCAGATACCGGCCTTGACCAGGAAGGCCACCGCCAGGATCGCCGCGCCGGCATGCAGCAAGCCTCGGTCTGCTTCCGGTACCAACGGGATCTTCAGCGCCAGATCGGCCATGTTCAGCGTGCCGGTGACACCGTAGAGCATCGCCGCGCCTACCAGGAACAGCGACGATGCGAACAGGTTGATGGCGATGTAATGCAGTCCGGCGCGTACTCGGGCCCGGCCCGAACCGTGCAGGAGCAGACCATAGGAGGCCGCCAGCAGCACCTCGAAGAATACGAAGAGATTGAACAGGTCGGCAGTCAGGAAGGCGCCGTACAAGCCCATCAGCTGGATCTGGAACAGTGCATGGAAGCTGGCACCGGCACTGTCCCAGCGAGCACGGGCGAACAATAGGGCGCTGACGCCGATGATTCCGGTCAGGGTCAGCATCAGTGCCGACAGGTGATCCAGCACCAGCACGATACCGAAGGGTGCTGGCCAGTTGCCGGGCAGGTAAACCCCAATCGACTCGGCCTGGCCCTGGGTACGGATCCATAACAGCAGGCTGACGGCGATCCCAAGTCCGACGAAGCTCGACAGCAGGTTCAGGCGCGCCTTGAGCTGACGGTGTTTTTCGCCGATCAGCAGCATGATCGCCGCGGTGAGCAGCGGCAGCAGGATTGGCGCGATGATCAGTTGGCTCATGCCACTCATTCGTCGCGCTCCCGGCCATCCACGTGGTCGGTGCCGGTCAGGCCGCGCGATGCCAGGAGCACGACCAGGAACAGCGCGGTCATGGCGAAGCTGATGACGATGGCGGTCAGCACCAAGGCCTGGGGCAGAGGATCGGTGTAGTGCAGCAGGTCCTGGGTCACGCCTTCCTTGATGATCGGCTCCTTGCCGATGAACAGGCTACCCATGCTGAAGATGAACAGGTTGACCCCGTACGACAGCAGGCATAGGCCCATGATCACCTGATAGGTTCGGGGGCGCAGCACCAGCCACACACCCGAGGCGGCCAGTACGCCGATGGCGACTGCAATGACTTCTTCCATCAGGCGGCTCCTGCTTGGCTGGGTTTGGCCGGGTTGCCCGGACGATGTGCCCGCACCGACTGGTGGGCGAGGGCGGTCAGAATCAGCAGCGTCGATCCGACCACTACGGTGTACACGCCGACGTCGAAGAACAATGCGCTGGCGATGTGCATGTCGCCGATCACCGGCAGGTGCAGGTGCGCGGTATGGGTGGTGAGGAAGGGATAGCCCAGCACCATGGCACCCACGCCGGTCAGGGTGGCGCACAGAAGACCGGTCCCCATCCAGCGCAGTGGCCGCAGGCTCATCTGTGCCTCGACCCACTGGGTACCGGCGACCATGTACTGGAGGATGAACGCCACCGACATCACCAGGCCGGCGACGAAGCCGCCACCGGGTTGGTTGTGGCCGCGCATGAACAGGTACATCGACACCAGCAGGGCAATCGGCAATAACAGGCGCACCAGCACCGCCGGAACCATCATGAAGCCCAGCGCGGTGTCGGCGGCGTGGCGTGGGTTGATCAGGTCGGTGACCACATCGGGTGCCAGCAAGCGCTGCTGGGCAGGCAGCTGCATGCTCTCCTTCGGTGGGCGGAAGCGGCGCAGCAGGGCGAATACGGTCAGGGCCACGGCCACCAGAACGGTGATCTCGCCCAGGGTATCGAAGCCGCGGAAGTCCACCAGCATCACGTTGACCACGTTGGTGCCACCGCCCTGGGGCAGCGCCCGGCTGAGATAAAACGAGGAGATATCGTTGGGCGTCGGTCGTGTCAGCATCGCATACGAGAGCAACGCCATGCCGCCACCGACCAATACTGCCAGCAACAGGTCGCGGAGGCGGCGAACGCGCGCCCGGTCCTGACTGCCCGGCAACGGCGACACCCCTTCGATGCGTCGTGGCAGCCAACGCAGGCCAAGGAGGATGAGCACGGTGGTCACCACTTCCACCGCCAATTGGGTCAAGGCCAGGTCCGGGGCCGAGAACCAGACGAAGGTGATGCAGGTCATCAGACCACAGACGCCGACCATGATCAGCGCGGCCAGACGGTGGTACTTGGCCTGATAGGCCGCGCCGATGGCGCAGGCGATGGCGATCAGCCACAGCGCGACGAACACACCGGAGCCCGGAATCTTCGGTCGGTCACCCCAGGATAGGCCGCTGTAGAGCATGGGCGTGAGGCCGGCGAGAAAAGCGACGAGCACCACCATGAACAGTTGCGCTTGCAGGCGACGGCTGGTCAGCAGCCGCTCGACGCGCCGAGCCAGCAGCATCAGGTGTACCTGGCCGTGCTCGAACAGGCGCTTGCCATTGAAGCGCTCAATCAGCGGCGGATACGGGAAGCGGCCCCTGCGCAGTTGCTTGCGCAGCAGCAGGTAGAGCAGCACGCCGCCGCTCATGGCCACCAGGCTCATGATCAACGGGGCGTTCCAGCCATGCCAGATGGCCAGGCTGTATTCGGGTAGGGTCCCGCCAACCACTGGCAGCGCTGCGGCAGCCAGCAGCGGGCCGACCGATTGGGCGGGGAAGATACCGACTACCAGGCACACCAGCACCAGCAGCTCGACGGGCGCGCGCATCCAGCGCGGTGGCTCGTGGGGGGTGTGGGGCAGATCCTCGGCAGTGGGGCCGAAGAATACGTCGACAGTGAACCGCAGCGCGTAGGCCACGCTGAAGGTGCCGGCCAAGGTGGCGATCACCGGCAAGGTCGCCTCGACCCAGGCGGTGGAACTGATGAACACGGTTTCGGCGAAGAACATTTCCTTGGACAGGAAACCGTTCATCAATGGCACGCCGGCCATCGAGGCGCTGGCGACCATGGCCAGGGTGGCGGTGTACGGAACCAGTCGGATCAGGCCGCTGAGGCGGCGGATGTCGCGGGTGCCGCTTTCGTGGTCGATGATGCCGGCGGCCATGAACAACGAGGCCTTGAAGGTGGCATGGTTGAGAATGTGAAACACGGCGGCGACCGCCGCCAGCGGACTGTTGAGACCGAGCAGAAGGGTGATCAGGCCCAGATGGCTGATGGTCGAGTACGCCAGCAGGCCCTTGAGGTCATTCTGGAACATCGCAGCGAAGGCGCCCAGCAGCAGGGTTATGGCGCCGGCTCCGCCGACGATCCAGAACCATTCCTCGCTGCCCGACAGCACCGGCCACAAACGGGCCAGCAGGAATACCCCGGCCTTGACCATGGTCGCCGAGTGCAGGTACGCCGATACCGGTGTCGGCGCCGCCATGGCATGGGGCAACCAGAACTGGAAGGGGAACTGCGCGCTCTTGCTCAGCGCGCCGATCAGGATCAACGGCAACAGTACGGGGTACAGCGCGTGCTGGCGGATGAGCTCGCCGGCCGCCAGGACCTTGTCCAGGTCGTAGCTGCCGACCACATGCCCGAGCAGCAGGGCCCCGACCAGCAGGCACAGACCGCCGGCGCCGGTGACCATCAGCGCCATGTAGGCACCGCGTCGGGCGTCGGCGCGGTGGTGCCAGTAACCGATCAACAGGAACGAGAACAGGCTGGTCAGTTCCCAGAAGAACACCAGCTGGATGAGGTTGCCGGAGATCACCACGCCGAGCATGGCGCCCATGAACGCCAGGAAGAAAGCGAAGAAACGCGGTACCGGATCCTGTGGCGACATGTAGTAGCGCGCGTACAGGGATACCAGCGTGCCAATGCCCAATACCAGCAGCGAGAACAGCCAGGCGAAGCCGTCCATGCGCAGTACCAGGTTCAGACCCAGGCTCGGCAGCCAGAGGAATTCCTCGCGAATCACCCCGCCATGGGCAACCTGGGGGTACAGCAGTGCTACCTGGACTGTGCCGACCAGGGCCACGACCCCGGCCAGTATGGACTCGGCGTTCCGGGCATTGTGCGGCAGCATGGCTGCCAGGCAACTGCCTATGAACGGCAGAAGCAGTAGCACTATCAATGACATAGCGGTCTATTCTAGAAGGATTGCCAAGGATCATACGTGCCGCGTTGTCGATCACCAACACGCAAGCTGTCGCAGAATCCTACAAAAGTGCTGTGACAAGCTGTTTTTTTATAACAGTTTTTTACAGAGCATAGCCGCTGTCGAAAGGTTCACAGGTCGGTGGAGCGTTCACCTTCGAAGTGTCGTTCCTGGGTTGGGTTTTCACCGACGCTGCGTCGCCACCTCAGTTCGCTGACCACTACCGCCACCACGATCAGCAGGCCGCCGAGCAGCGCCACGCCCGGCAGGCGTTCCCCGGCGATCCGCCCGACGATACCGGCCCAGACCGGCTCGCCAGCATAGATCAGCGTAGCGCGTGTAGGCGAAACCGATTTCTGCGCCCAGTTCATTGCCACTTGGATGACCGCGCTCATCGCGCCCAGTCCCAGCGCGCTGAGCAACAGCAGCCAGGAAAACTCGGGCAGGCGCTCTTGGGTCGGCACGATCATCAGGAATGACAGCAGCGAGGCCGTGGCCAGTTGCACCACGGTCACCCGGCGAACATCGACCTGGCCGGCATAGCGGCTGATCAGGATTATTTCTCCGGCAATGGCAACCGCGCTGACCAAGGTCACCACCTCCCCTTCGCTGAAGTGCAAAGCGCCGCCTTCAGGCCCTGCCAGCAGCATCAAGCCGACGAACGCCAGGCAGATCCCGATGCTTGGCATCAGCCCTGGGCGGCGGCCGAGCACCAGCCATTGCAGCAGCGGCACGAACGGTACGTAGAGCGCGGTGATAAATGCCGACTGGCTGCTGCTGATGGTTTGCAAACCCATGGTCTGCAAGCCATAGCCCAGCATGATGGCGGTGCCGATCAGCACACCGGCCTTCAGTTCGGTGGCGGTCAGGCCGGTCAGGCAGCGCGCCGAGACCAGGCCGACGAACAACGCTGCCGCGGCGAAACGCAGCCCGACGAAGAACATCGGCCCGCTCACGGTCATGACGTTATGCACCAGCAGGAAGGTACCCCCCCACAGCATGGTGATGAACACCAGTACCATTTCGGCCTTGCTCAAGCGCAGGGTGAGGGTAGATTGGGGGTGGCGGGTGGAGGCGGTCATGGTCTTGCACACTCGAAAGGCGCGGCGCACAATCGCCGCAAAAGTGGGCAGTATACTGCGCAAATGGCAAAAGTGAGCAATATAGTGCACAAAGATTCAGCGCATCGTGCGTCGGTGCTGCAACATGTCAGCTTCAATGTCCGCAGCCTGCGCAATGCCGCAGGCATGAGCCAGAGCGCCTTGGCCGAGCGCTCTGGCGTCAGTCGGCGGATGTTGGTAGCGATCGAGGCAGGTGAGAAGAATGTCAGCTTGACCACGCTCGACCTGATTGCCGAGGCCCTGGGAGTAGCCTTCAGCACGTTGATCCAGGCGCCTGACCTGCGTGATCCCAGTCGCATCGATGAGCTGGCCTGGGCCGGCGAGCAGCCGCAGAGCAAGGCGGTACTGCTGGCCAGTAGCACCGCCCGGCGCGAAGTGGAGATCTGGGAGTGGACCCTGGCCCCCGGCGAGCTCTACACCAGCGAAGCGGATGCCGAGGGCTGGAGCGAGCAGATTTACGTGACCGAGGGCGAGCTCACACTGATCATCGAAGGGGTCGAGTTGTCCCTTCAGGCCCGACAATTCCATGTGTTTCCCAGTAACTGTCGGTATGCCTACCGCAACGATGGCGTCATTCCCGTGCGTTTCGTGCGTAATGTGGTGATCTGAACCGTATCAGAGCCGCTCAACGTTCCGGCTACCGGCGCGCCTTGCGCTGTCTGGCTGATTCCAGTTCATGCATACCACGGCGCATAGTGCGGATAACGGTCCAAGCGTGCGCCGACCACCATCTCATTGACCCAGGCGGCGAGAATCGAACTGTAGGCTTTCTGGCTTTCCTCGCTGGACAATGCATGGTCGGCGCCGTCGAGGATGCGGTGGGTCAGCGAGTGAGCATTGATGAACGCCGAGCGGTAGCTCATCAAGGTGGTGTGCGGCACGTAGTCGTCCTGCTCCGACTCGACCAGCAACACATCGCCTTCGAATTCGGCGCACGCGCCCAACGCGCGGTTGTCGGCAGGACCCAGGGTCCGCTGGCGATAGGCATTGAGGCGTTGGCGATCGAGTGTCTGTTTGGGCGTGTCCCACTCTTCGTCCCAGTACATCGCGGGGACGCGCAAAGCCAGCCATTTCACCGGCCGCTGGCGGGTCAGCAAGGTTGCCAGGTAGCCGCCGTAGCTGCTGCCGATCAGGGCGATCGCGCCATTGTCGACAGCGGGGTGGCTGGCCAGGCAATCGTAGGCCGCGAGCAGGTCCTGGAGATTCTGTTCGCGGGTCACTGTCAGTCGCTGGCTTTCGGTTTTTTCATGGCCGCGCAGGTCGAATGTCATGCACACGCAGCCAAGGCCAGTGATCTGCCGGGCGCGCGCCAGGTCGCGTTGCTGGCTGCCGCCCCAGCCATGGACGAACAGGATGCCGGGCATCTTGCTACCAGGGCTGACCAGCGTGCCGGCAATCGTGTCGTTGTCGACCTGCAGCTCAACGGTGTCGCTCTGAATGGTCATGGCCATGGATCTGCGCGTATTTGCTGAATTGTCCGAGTTCACTGTCTTGTCCTTGGTAGAAAAGAGTTGAATCGCGGGGGAGGTGGAAGGTGCCGAATACCTCGTGCGAAGAGGCGCGTACCTGTTGCAGGGCGGGATCATCGGCGAACGCCTGGAGCGCCAGCACTTCTGCGCTACTGGCGCCGCCGGGGCGCCAGGATTGTTCCAGGACGCCGCTGCGCAGGTGACCTCGGGCGTTGACGCCACGGGCGATGTCATAGTTGCGGCGAGAGGCGATGAACCCCGGTAGGCAGTGCTGGGCGGCCTGCTCGTAGGTGAGCGCCTGGGTGACTGCCAGGCGCAGGTGCTCATCCAGGGGAAGTTGCAGTAGCGCTTCATAGCCGCCGCGCACGACCAGCAACTCGGAGCCGGCGTAGACCTCGGTGCCCTGGTGATCATGGGTCAGATGCTGGATGCCGTGATAGCTGCAAGTGATCCCGGCGACACGGACCTGACCGACACTCAGCGTCTCGACGTCGAGGAGGTTCTCCTCCAGTGCCAAGCCCCAGATCATGAGCTGTCGTTCGTCCATGTCTCCAAGCAGGGGCTCGAGTTCGTGCAATTGCTCGATCACATGCTGCCCACGGCCCGCAGTGGCACGGACCGGCTTCACGCGCACGGCGCCCTCGGCGAGCAGTAACCGGGCTGCCTCGCGGGCGTCCTGCTTGCTGAAGACCGTATAGCCCTTGAGCAATGCACTGCTCGCCTGTCGAGCGAAGTCATCGCTCCAGCCCGGTGGGAAATAGCCTGTGGCCAGACGGGGGTGGGAAATGGACTTGGTGGCCATGAAAGGTTGGCTGACCAGACCGCCGAACAGGTCCCGTTCGCTGCGTATGCCAAGTGCGGCGTAGCGTTGCGGCTCGGTCAGGGTTTGCGGGGCGAGATAGTAGTAGTGGTCACTGGCCCTTGGGGCTTGAGTGGGCTCCAGGTAGGGACAACCAAGCAAGTGTGCCAGATGCTCTGCCAGCTTCCTTTGAGTGGCACGCTCGTGATCTGCGGTGGGCTCGCCGGAGTCGAGCACGACCACCGCGCGTTTGGCTTCGTCGGATCGCGGCATGACAGGGGCCTCCAGGTGTCTGTAAAGATTCTGAGGTACGTCTTCCGGCGGAAGTTCACCTTGGCTGGGTGGCGGGCTGCCGTGCCAGGAAGATTTCGCGGTGGGCAGTGCTTGGCGAGATTGCAGGGCCGGGAAGGCTGTTCCATTATCGTGGTCCTGAATCAATCCAGCAGTGGCCGCAGGAGTGCGCATGAACGTTCAGACCACCATCAAGCAGAGCGTGCCGGAGCGCCTGGCGCGTGTGCGCGAGGTCATGGCCAGGGAGGGGATCGACGCCCTGCTGGTGCCGTCGGCTGACCCGCATCTTTCCGAATATCTGCCCGGCTATTGGCAGGGCCGCCGCTGGTTGTCCGGCTTCGATGGGTCGGTGGGGACGCTGGTAGTGACAGCGGATTTCGCGGGCGTATGGGTGGACAGCCGCTACTGGGCGCAAGCCGAGAAGGAACTGGCCGGCAGCGGCATCGAATTGATGAAGCTGTTGCCCGGAAAGCCAGGTGCCTTGGAGTGGCTGGGCGACAATGTCGAGCGCAAGGGCTCGGTGGCGGTGGACGGTACGGTCATGGCGCTCGCCTCGGCGCGCCAGTTGCAAGAGCGTTTGCAGGCGCGGGAGGTGCGCCTGCTGACCGACCGCGATCTGCTGGATGAGGTCTGGGAGGGCCGTCCAGCGTTGCCGGCAAATCCTGTGTACGAGCATCTGCCTCCCCATGCCCCGTGCAGCCGAGTCGAAAAGCTGACGCGATTGCGCGAAAGCCTGCAGGAAAAAGGCGCGGATTGGCACTTCATCGCGACACTGGATGACATTGCCTGGTTGTTCAACCTGCGTGGTAGTGACGTGTCCTACAACCCGGTGTTCATCGCCTTCGCGCTGATCAGCCAGACGCAGGCTGTCTTGTTCGTCGGCTCAGGGAAACTCGACGAACACTTGCGCCAGCTGCTGGCGGCCGATGGTATCGAGGTGCGTGACTACGGGCAGGTAGATGCGGCGCTCGCCGCACTTGCACCTTCCAGTCGGCTGCTGGTCGATCCTGCGCGTGTCACCTGTGGTGTGTTGCAAAGCCTGGATGCCCAGGTGGCACTGATCGAAGGGCTCAACCCAACGACGCTGAGCAAGTCGTGCAAAGGTGAGGAGGAATTGGTCCACATCCGCCAGGTCATGGAGCAGGATGGCGCGGCCTTGTGCGAGTTCTTCGCCTGGTTCGAGGCACAGTTGGGCAAGCAGGTGATCACCGAGCTCACCATCGATGAACAGTTGAGTGCCGCACGTGCTCGTCGTCCAGGTTTTGTCTCGCTGAGCTTCTCGACCATTGCAGCCTTCAACGGTAATGGTGCCATGCCCCATTACCGTGCGACGGAGGCGTCCCACGCGGTCATCGAAGGGGATGGCCTGCTGTTGATCGACTCGGGTGGCCAGTACTTGGGGGGAACCACTGATATCACCCGGATGGTTCCGGTGGGTCAGCCGAGCCTTGAGCAGAAACGGGACTGCACGCGTGTGCTCAAGGGCATGATCGCCCTGTCGCGTGCGACGTTCCCGCGCGGCATCCTGTCGCCACTGCTGGATGCCATTGCGCGGGCGCCGATCTGGGCGGATCTGGTCGACTACGGTCATGGGACCGGGCACGGAGTCGGTTATTTCCTGAATGTCCATGAGGGGCCGCAGGTGATTGCCTATCAAGCGGCGACCACGCCGCAGACGGCGATGCAGGTCGGCATGATCAGCTCGATCGAACCGGGGACCTACCGTCCAGGTGAGTGGGGAGTTCGCATCGAGAACCTGGTCGTCAATCGAGAGGCAGGCAGCAGCGTATTTGGCGACTTCCTGAACTTCGAAACCCTGACCCTGTGCCCGATCGACACCCGTTGCCTACAGCCGGAACTGTTGGCGAAAGAGGAGCGGGACTGGTTGAACGAGTACCATCGCAGGGTGCGTGAGCGACTCGCCCCGCTGCTGTCTGGTGATGCGCTGGCCTGGTTGGAGGCTCGCACCCAGGCGCTGTAGGGCTTTGCTTCGGGCTGGATGAAACACAGGCAGCTCAGAGGCTGCCTTTGTTCACTTGCAGATGACGATCATGCTGCGACTGGTGTATCCGGCAGGGTTGATGCCGAACAGATAGTCCCCGGGTTCCTCGTCAGCATCGCCAGAGCGCGCTACGACCTTATAACCACGGGAGGTGCATGAGGAAGCTGCCTTGCTGTAGCACTTGTCCCAGGATGAAGAGAGGCCCGAGCAGTTGATGTGCAGGCCCTTCTTCCCTTTCTTGACCTCGGTCTTGGCCGTTGCGGCACATCCAGCAATGGCCAAAACGGCCAGGATGAGCAGAATACGTTTCATTCCTGTCCTTATTTTGCAGGGCTGACGAGTTGTCAGACCCTGTCGTTATCGCTTTGGTTCTTCCTTAAACATTCCCCAGCGTCCGTGTTCGTTCCAGATAGTAATAGCGTGAAGATCATGATCCTGTGACAGCTTAATCAGGGAGCCGGGTGACGACAACGTTTAATCCCGTCTCAAATGAAAGTATTTCTCATGTCAGTCTGCCGCCACGGGAGGGTTGGATGCCTTACGCATGGCCAGTGTGGCGCCGACCGACGCAGTGATGATGGCGCCAATCGCCAGCCATTGGGTCATGCTCAGTACCTCGCCGAGGAACACCAGGCCGGAAAGCGCACCTATGGCAGGTTCGATGCTCATCAAGGTACCGAAGGTACGTGCCGGCATGCGGGTGAGCGCGACCATCTCGAGGCTATAGGGTAGGGCGGTGGACAGTACGGCCACGCCCAGGGCGAGAGGGATCACGGCGGGGGTCAGCAAGGCAGCTCCGGCATGCACGATCCCGATGGGGGCAACGAACAGCGCTGCGACGACGACGCCTAGGGCCGCTCCCTGGATTCCATGTTCGGCACCGGCACGTTGGCCGAACAGAATGTACAGGGCCCAGCATACGCCGGCGCCAAGGGCGTAGATCGCACCTTGCAGATCGAGCGACTGACCGGCGTGGCCAACCGGGATGAGCAGCAGCAGGCCGGTGACGGCGAGGGCTATCCACAGGAAGTCGAGGGGTCTGCGCGAGCCGAACAGAGCGACGGCCAGTGGGCCGGTGAACTCGAGTGCCACGGCGATACCCAAGGGTACGGTCTGCAGTGCCATATAGAAGAGGAAATTCATTCCACCCAGGGCCATGCCATAGATCACGATGTCGCGCAGTGCCTTGGCGGTCAGGCGTGCACGCCAGGGACGGAGGATCAGCAGCATGAGGACCGAAGCAAAGATCAGGCGCAGTGTGGTGGTGCCCTGAGCGCCGATGATGGGGAACATGCTCTTGGCCAACGAAGCCCCGGACTGGATCGAGGCCATGGCAATGAGTAGCAGGCCGATCGGGAACAAGGTTGCGGCCAGGCTGCGGGGCGGGGTGTTCATCTTAAGGAGGGATCCTGGGAGGGCTGCGGGTTGTGCACTATAGTGCGCAAAACGGTGAGTGGCTAGATTTCCTCAAAATAGGTGTTGACGCCGTTTCGAATCCCCTTATAATGCGCACCACTTCCAACGCAGTCGGAACGAAAAACTCCTT
>NZ_JAHWIW010000057.1:0-24955 GCF_025377065.1 Pseudomonas sp. HD6422
GCTGACGACTCATGGCACCTCCTATTTGGGCCTCATTATGAGGCTTGGAGGTGTCTACGAAACTAGGGGCGATTCATTAGGTCGGTAAATCACGCCAGTGCAAAAGCTGGCCAACAGGAGAAAGGCGGAAATGAATAGCCCATGCCGAGTGACCCGAGCGGCTTACGGCACTCGGTTCAGTGACGTTTCACGGTCGGGCAGCTACGCCCAGTTCGGTCGCCACCATGGTATCTGTAAGTCAAGGCCTGCCCGACTTCTCGACACAGGCCTTACACCGCAAGATCTGTGTCAATTGACGTGGGTTTGGAGACGTGTACTGCTGACGAGGGGTAGGTGACGTTGCGTATCCCTCTCTAGCATTTGATTGAGCAGTATATTTGGTGGTATCAAGCTGCCATCCTTGATGCCGACAGTGAGCCATGCAGTGCCTGAGATGGTGACTGTCACTCCGGATAATTGGCAATAACGTACGAGGTCGCATTGAGTTGGTGAGGGCCTTTACAACTGAGGGTAGGAAGGGATGCCATTAACGCTTACGCCAGTAGTCCACGCGGCGCTCTGTCATGGGGCCCGGTGGACAGTGGCTGATGAGGACGAGCTAGCGCGAATGGTGGGTCGCATAGCCCTGGGCCAGTCGCGCCATGTGGCGGCGATACTTGCCTGCATCGATAAAAAAGCGCCTGGCACCCGCGCTGACACAGCAGCAGGTGCAATCACACTGCTTTCAGTACCAAAAGGTGCAGATCCCTATCATCGAGATGGGTGGGTCTTTCAAGCAATCTCCTGGATTGCGGCTCATCGGAGTTCGGTTGGTGCGATTGTTCGAGCCCCCCACAACATCGTCGCTCATAAGGGCTTCGACGGCATACAGCTAAAGCTAGATGACGCAAATGAAAATGTAACTGCTGTTGTCATTTTCGAAGATAAGGCTACGGAACTCCAAAGAAAGACAGTGAGAGAGGATGTTTGGCCAGGCATAAGGGCTCTCGAGGAAGGCCAAAGGATGCCTGAGCTAATTCAGGAAACCGGCGGAATCCTTGAGGCGCACATGAACCGTTTTCCTGACTTAGATATAGACGCAGCGGTCGAAGCGATTGTTTGGGAACAGGCTCGACATTACCGTGTCGCCATTACAGCTGAAGCTACTCATGACAAAGACAAGCGCCGTGCCTCTCTATTCAAAGGATTCGACCAGGTCGCTCCCGGAGATATTCTGCGTAGGCAGGCAGAAACAATCGCCATTCCGAATTTGCGTAATTGGATGAGTCAATTTTCGGCGAAAGCCATTAAGCACATCGAAGCATGGAGAGACAATGTTTGATCCGATAACAGTCGGTTTGATAAGTGCTGCGCCTCCACTTCACTCGCTTAACCTCGAGGAGCTGCCACTGCAGTTCACAAACGCTTTCGCTGAGATCGTTGCCGCGCGTGTCAGGTTGCGAGGAGCTATCGATAATGAGGGACGTGGTAAGGTGCTGGACGAGCTCCTTGAGCAAATGGGCCGATTGGCGGCCACACAAGAACTCTTGGTAGCGACTTCACCCGAGCGTTCCGACCGCATGGCGGCAGCATTTGTAGCTGGCACGGCGCACCAGCTTTGTCTAATGGCTCAAACGGTGGCTGAAAACATTGAAAAACGAGGCCCTTACATCGGCGTTGCTCGTGTAGCACCTGAGATATCCAGTACGTTGCTTTTCTTGATTGCAGACTCACAAAGCGATGCCGCCGAAATGGCAAAGCGCCTTACACCTTTAAGTGATGGGCAATCATCAGAAAGCCAACTAATCAGAGCCATTAGGGATTTAGCTATGGGGCGTCTTGAGGCGTCCTTACCAGTTGACGGTGGGTTTACTTATGATTCTCCCATCGATACAAGTGGGCCAGGCCTCGCGATTGATGCGCTGCTTAGGCGGCTACATGAGGCCGTACGGGAGCTAATGCGCGAGCTTCTTTCCCGCCCCCGGCCTTCAGTGTCGCTCGAGGTCTCCTCGGCCAAGAAAATGCTCGCCGAGGTCATAGAGTTGTGTGTTGCCCCTATCGAAGATGTTTTCGATGCTGACGGGCCTCATGCAGTCAGTATTTTTCCTGGCCCTTTACACCTTGCGAAACTTCTATATGCCGTAGCAGGTGATCTCGTATCAGCCAGCCTATGCAGAGTGAGTGCCCCTCCGGGTATCGATGAAAATCAATGGTGGGGAGTAGTTCGTAGGTCCGCTGGTAAGCGCCCGTATTTGTGGCACAACCATCGCGCCGCGCTCAGTCAGGGATATCTCACAAGAGGAATTTCCTCCGCTATTAGTTTCCCTACCGGCGGTGGAAAGTCCACCCTCGCGGAGCTTAAGATCGCTGCGACGTTACTGCAAGGTAGTAAAGTGGTTGTTTTGGCACCGACTCTAGCACTTGTCGATCAAACGGCTTTCACCCTTCAGAATGCATTCAACGGTTTCAGCGTATTTGGCGACCTCGATGAGGAGATCTCTTTTTCCGTAGAGGCGGACCTGCCAGAAATTATCGTAACCACTCCTGAACGATGCCTCATGCTGCAATCTTTACAGCCTGACTCGTTCAATGATGTTGGTTTGGTGATGTTTGACGAGTGCCATCTCTTACACCCAAGAGAGGCAGATCGTAGCCGTCGCAGCATCGACTCAATGTTATGCATTCTAAATCTTACGCATTTAGCACCGAAAGCAGATCTTCTGCTGATATCTGCGATGATGCAGAACGCCGAAGAGATTTCAGGATGGATTGCGGAGCTAACAGGTAGACCCTGTCTGGCACTTGATTTAGCCTGGAAACCAACTAGGCAGGCTCGTGGATGTGTAGCTTACAGTGCTGAACGCATATCAGAGCTTGAGTCGTTGCTCCGCACCGAGCTTGCGACTTCTACCACACAGGGGGTTCCGGCAAAACTCAAGGCCAAGCTTAATGCCGCACCATTCGCCTTTTTTTGCCTCAGACAGACTTGGTCCACCCGCAATCGAGACGACTATGCCCTCATGGCGTTGCTTGACAAGCCGGTTGCGTTCGGAACCGGAGTGGTTAAAAAACCCAAAAGGTGGTACCTCACGCCAAACGGCAACCAGGTCGCTGGAGCTATCGCCGCTGCCGCAGCGGAGGTGGGGCTGAAAACTCTGACGTTCGTACAAAGCACTATTATGGCAGAGTCCTCGGTACGTCATTTTAGAGAGCTGCAGCCCACTCAACGTACGCCACTCACTGACGAAGAGAAATCCTGGCGAAAGCTTGCAGAGGAAGAGCTTGGTGGTGAGCAATATTGTTACTTGCAACTCGACTCATCTGGTTGCGTCAAAGGTGGCGCTGCCAGTCACCACTCTCAGTTGATTAAACACGAACGACTGCTTCATGAGTCGTTGTTCAAGCGTCGTGACGGCATCAGCGCTCTTTTTGCAACATCAACACTCGCTCAAGGAATGAATCTGCCGAGTGACATCGTACTCATTGCGGGCGACAGCAGATGGGATGAGGCGGGCGATAAGATGAAGCAACTCGACGCACATGAACTTCTAAACGCTGCCGGGAGAGCGGGTCGCGCCGGCGAAGGGGGTCAGGGTTTCGTTCTAGTCGTGCCTAGCAAAATTATCAACCTAGACGACAAAAACAACAGTATCGCCAAGCATTGGATGACATTGCAGGGGATTTTCTCTCAATCTGACCAGTGCTTGAAAATCGACGATCCTCTTACAGGTCTACTGGATCGTATTCACAATGGTGTTCATGGGGGCAATGAAGACTACCTCCTCACACGTCTACCAATCGGCGAAAAGGCAGCGCCGGATGAGTTGATAAAGTCGGTGATCGGAAGATCCTTTGCGGCGTTTCGTATGCGTCGGGAGAAAAATCTAGAGTGGATCGAAAGCCGAATTGAATCAGCCCTCAGGCGGCGTACCGAATTAACACCCGGCCAAGAACTCAACTGGCTGGAAAAAGTGGCTTCTTCATCTGGCCTTCCTTATGAGATCGTGGCGAGCTTAAATGAACTAGTCGAAACTGATACTTTCACCGGCGGCTCGTTGAATTGCATAAAATCATTATTCGATTGGTTAGAAACTCGACCTGAGTGGCTGCTCCAGTTGATCAGACCGACTGATATCGAAGGCCTTTTTGGCAAGGAATATCGCGCACTGGAGAGCGATCATGCAAAGGCGAAGATGGCTCTCCCAGTGATTAAATTACTCCTAAGTTCATGGATGGCTGGAAAACCGCTATGTGACCTAGAGCGTGCAATAGGAACTGCGGAGGAAAATATCAAGACCTGTGAGACTGCTCGGCATTTCTCCGCGCGTTTAGCCGCAGATCTCGCTTTTATCGCAGGACTTCCGGCCAGAATCCTTACCGCAAAAGCAGTCGCCTCTGGTGAGGCCCCATTAATTTCGACAACCTTGCTCACCTTAAGCGGAGTGGTTCGAAAAGGGTGCGCTAGTCCAGAGATTCTTGCATATTCGGTTTACCTTAAAGGTACTTCACGACCAGGTGCTCGTGCCCAATTTATAAGAATCCAACCTTACTTAGCTCCTAGCAGCGAATATGAAAGTTTCGATGAATTGTCAGCGAGGGTACGTCTAGCCCATGCGCTGGCGACATTGGCGGGCTAACAAGAAACCGGTAAGACTGAGTAGCCAAACTTAATTCTGCTGAACTTTGGAGCAAAATGACCGCCCGCTTCTGAGCGATAGTTATCGCTCACGAAGGGCGGTTATGGTTCGACCTCACCCGAAGGATGGCGCGAATTTAGCCAATCCTTAACAAACCGTCAATGAGTGTTTTAAGGAATCAAATTGACAGGGGATAATATGACTGAACGTGTACTTGATTGGCGCAATCGTCGTGCCTGGCTAAGAGCCATTCCTAGGTATGCCTCCCTGATTTTGACACCCCATGTTCGCAAACGCCTTGAGCGCGCCCGGCCGGATTGCTGGTCAGATGTAATGGATTGGTTGCCTAATCATGAGCATATAGTACCTGCATTTTGTGACGCCCTTTGGGGTTACTACACTCATGCTAAGGGGTTTCATGGATGCAGGCCGGAAAGCCTATCTTCTTATTTTGAGGATGGCCTAAAAGGGCAGGCTGTAGAAAGAATCCTGACAAAATTCCACAGAATTTACGCCGACGTTCCGAGCGAGTTGCGGCAACGTGCTATTGAGCGGATGCATCAGCGTGGCCTAAGCGAACGGGGCCGTACTTGGCTATCGAGTGACGATAGAAAAATGATCGAACAACATGGCCATTACATTATTCACGGTAGTGAGTACCTGATGGCTCTTGCTGCTCGTATGAGTGACGGAGATCGATGGGGGGAGGACTATCGATTACGCCTGCGGCAGATCGGCGTCCCTACGATTTTAGAAGTCAATATCCCAGTAAATCTGATCCCTGAGGCGCAGAGATGCGAAGTCGGAAAGATGATCCTCTCTGAGTGGGGGCAGCTTCGAGCGAGAAAGCCGCTGGGAATGTCGTCGGCGCCTTGCTATGCAGTTAGACACGACATACCTGCTGAGTGCATTAAAAATCACTACCATCCAGCGCAAATAATTGATTTTCATACGGACCACGGGACTTACGTAAATAAGACTTTGACTTGCGAGTTTTGCTGCTAGGGACTGATAAAACTTGAACCTATGCAGACAGACCAAAACACCACCGCAAACTATTTGGGAATGGCGTTTTGATCCGGCAATGACGCTGAGCTCCGATAGATTAGAGTTAGATATCTACAAGCTGCTCCAGTTTTATATTGCTGCGGCGTTCCAAAACCCTACGATGAGAAATGAAATGCCCCTTTCCAGGAGAAATGGTTGGAATGTAGAAGTCTGTTAAGCTATCACCATATCCAAGCATTTTTTCAGCTGCTGCAACATGGGCTGCCAGTGTGGCTAGCTCATGTGCAGCCCTCTCAAAGCGGTCAGCCCAATAGAATCGAGCAGCCTGAAGAACCTTCGAGTTCAAGTTGTTAAGTTCACCCTGCTTCTCTTGAATAGCATCATCAAGCTCCGAGAGCTGAGAATTAAGTGCAGACGATACTGTATTAGCACCTTGGAGCGTCTGTTTTACTATCGCCAGCGCTTGCGACGCTTTCTGCAACAATCCCTCTGCCTTGCGTTCAATCCCGCTATCGTTCTCCCCCATCGCTTGGGCGTATGCTTGGGCGGCTTCATGTTCATCGCGTTCCGCAGCTTTGAATTCGCGCTCGTGTTTCGCAACAAGACCTGCCCTTTTGGACTCCAGCGTCTCTCGCTTTTCGTACAGATTTTTAATTTCACTCTGAATTCTGGCTATATCTTTTCTTGCCTGCCGCACGTTTTCAGAGGCGGACTTTACACCCTCCTCCCAGCTAACCAAACCCTGGAGTCGTTGAATCTCTCGAGATAGCTCATCAATTTTAACCTTAGCATTGGAGTAAGGCGCGATCTGATCCCGAGGATAGACAGGTCTTCCCTGACGGCTATTAGCGAATGTTTTCTCTGCCTCGTCAGCGACGGCTTTTAGCCGAGGAAGATCTCTCTTCAAGCTTGCCAGTTCTGTTTGGCATTGTTTTAGCATGGACGAATTTGTGCTCATTTTAGACTCCAATAATTAAATTCAGGTAAGCGCAGACGTAGGCAGGCCGAGCCTATAAGTGGCCACCAATCTCCCAGACAGTTAAATGCTATTAGTTAGTCGCTAAGCAATACGTTTGAATTTACAACATACACCCGCCCTTTCGGCATTCCGGGTAGTGTTACGGATTGGGCGGCTTTTCCATCTCCGCTCGGCTCAAGTATTCCGCGCGCGACTAGCTCTCTATTTACATTTCGCAAGTTCATTCCTTTAAAAACCTCATCACGCCAAGTTGTGCCGAGGAAGTAATAGGTCACCGACGTATATAGAGAGTCACCAATGCCATGATCCATAGTCCTGCGAAAGCCAAGACGGTCTACTGTACGTGGCGCATGGTCATCGGTCTTCGCGGCAATAGAATCCCATCGCGTGAAGCGACTTTCTCCATAGCGCTCCACCATGCCGCGCAGTCTGGCCACGATGGCGTCACCTTCCAGGTTTCCAGCACCGCCACGTTCAGCCAACCAAGCATCCAAGCACACACGGGCGGATTGCAGCGCTAGACCGTCTGGCCATCCTGTAACGCCCAAGGCTGTGGCCAACTCACCCGCCGCCGCTGCCAGTCCGAAGCGAGTTGCGGCACGCTGTGCCTGGCCACTGGCGCTGGCAGGTAATGCCTCAGTCGTAAAACGCTCCAGGGTGCTGCGCACCATGGCCGCATATGCCCGTAGCTTGGCGGGCTCACAGAGGGCCGACAGGAAGGCCAGGGCAGGCGTGCCATAGCATCGGCTCACCCGAGCCTTGAGTGCATCCGACAGCGCAGCGGCATCGTCGAAGCCATGCAGCTCTTCGAACAATCCTAACCCTTTGCTAGCGTCAGCCGGTACGGCAAGCAGTCGCACCTCCATACCGGCTTTCAATTCCTTGTTTGCCTCGGCCATGTGTTGCGCCAAGGTCTTCTCCCCGGTGGAGAGAAACAGTAAGCGCCACTCCTGAACTTGGCGCCCGCTCATGCCCCGATCATTGGCCCGCGCCTTGCCGGTGCCGTTGCCTAGCATGTAGACCGTTTCCCCGATGATCCGTGGGTCACACATCCCGATCTCATCAAGCACCAGCAACCCGTCCGAGTGCGCCGCCGCGATACTTTCCAGGGCGTTATCGGTAGATCGCCAGGAACGCACCAGACGCGGCCCACCCCAAACCGAGGCAGCCACCTGCAAGTGGGTGGTCTTCCCGCCCGAGCTATCGCCGTACAGGTGGAAACCGCCCGACTCGTGCCCCAGTAGATGCAATACCGCGCCAGCGAAAGCCACGCACACGACGAACGCCAGGCGGTTATTGCCCACGCAAAGCGCACCGATTTGCTGCTGCCATTGTTCCAGTGTCCCCGCCTGAGTGATCGGGGGAAGCTGGGCACCGGCTTCGTAGAAGTGCAGATATTCGGCGCTGGCACCTACCTGCTGATCTGGCAACAAGTAGGCATCCCCGTGCCAGCCTAGACGAGTGACCAGGCGAGCACGCTCAGCACTGTCATAGCCCTGCAAGTAGCTCTGAAGATCATTGCGCGAGTTGCGAGCAGTGCGCACGGGCGCCAGTCGCAGCCCCATATCAACCAGTGGCGCGAGCACTTCCTTGCCAAAGTCGCCCGCCATTGCTCTAGCCGGAATGTTGAGGCGCTTGTTGGCCCCATCCGGGTCATCGAACTCCACCAGCAAGCCCCAGCCGTGGCCCTTTTCGTCACGGGTGCGAGCCAATATCTCTAGCCGTGAACAAACCGGGCGTGCTTCGCCATCCTCACCGGCATAGAACACCCCATCCTTGGTGACACGGAATCCACTCGGGGCCGGGGCGGTTTTCTTCTCAGGTTGCGGCTTGGCCTGGCCAGTGGTCTTGTTCTGCTTGGCGGGAGTGGGTGTGGCGGCAGGTGCGAGGGCGAACAGCTCTCTGGTGCGCTGCAGCTCTGCCAAGTGTTGAGCAGTCCAGCCTTTGGATTGGGCATCCGCAGCATCGTCACCTTCGCCCCACTCACCGCCTGGGGCGAAAGTGGGGCGCTCACCGTCCATACCAGGGAGTTGCCCGAACACCTTCAAGGCTACCGTCTGTACCGAGGCAGCTCCAAGCTTTCGCAGGTGGTCGGCCAAGGCATCCATGCACTTCATGCCTGGGGCATCGTTGTCAGGCCACAGCAACACGTCACGCCCGACTAGCGCCGCGAAATCAGCCTTCTGCCAAGAGTTCGTCCCGTTGGGCCAGCAGGTGGCAACATGCTCGGGCAACAGCTCGGCAGCGGCATCGGCGGCCTTCTCACCTTCGCACACCACTACTAGTGCCAAGGGGCGTGTAGCCAGCTCATCAAGACGCAGCAGCGGGCGAGGCTCGGATAAACCCTGCCAGCGCCAAGCCAGCGAGGCATTTACAGAGTGTTTGCACCAGGTGAGGGGCGCGAACACCTTACGCGGCGTGCCGCTCTCATCCGGCCCGAGGTCGAAGCGGTACAGCACCATAAGTGGCTGACCGTTGGCGTCACGGTAAATCCAAACCTTGGAAGGTTTACCGTGCTGCCGGTGCACTTGCAGTACCTTCTGCATTGCTTGCTCAGGAATGGGCAGCACGGGCACCCACTCTGGTTTCTTAGCTTGGCTGGTGGGAGGCGTGATGTTGGAGTTGCTCGTCGCCTCGACACCGAGGAAGGCTGCCAGTTTGTTGCACGCCTCCACATCGGTGCCGCGATCAAGGTAGCGCACCAGGTCAATCAAATCACCGCCTTTGTCACCGGTGGCGAAGTCGCACCAGGTGGCTTTGGCTAAGTTCACCTTGAGCGAGCCTGAATGTTTGTCTGCTCTTGTTGGGTTGGGGGCGGTGTATTCCTTGCCACCGTCTACGCGCTTGCCGCCCGGAAGCCAGTGGGCCAACACGCGGTCAATCGCCGCGCAGGAAGCGGCCTTGACCTGCGCAAAGGTCGGATGCCTGGAGTTGGGCATCTTCCTGCTCATGCCTGGCCACTCTCGGCAATCTGAATCCCTGTGGTCACATCATCGACAAGAGCCTTAGCTTGCTCACCCAAATAGTGCGCAGCCCACACAAGCGCATTGTTGTCGTCGCTCACGCCTGCTAGCTGCGTCAATTTGTTCACGCAGCTCATGAGTACCGACGCCTGCTCCAACGCTTCCTCACCGGAGATATCGGGGCATACCCGGAAAAATGGTAGATTCGACGAGTTGTGCTTAGAGAAGGTGGCACCGCCCGCTGTATTAACCTGAATGCGCCCGCTCATTTCCGCCCCCTTTCCGCGACATGGCGGGTCGAGTCGTCGGCATGCACGACCAGGGTGCGAATCTGCTCCAGCGTCCCACGGACGTCCCACAGGGCACCGAGAATCACGCGGTTAGTCAGGCGCTGCCCCTGTTCCGCCTCGAACTGATCCTCCAGCAAGCACAACACTGCCTGAGCTCGCTCAACAGCGCAGGTAATCGCATCAATCGGGACGCCAGCGGGCGCCTGTGTGGAAATGCAAAGCAGGTCTTCGGGTTGAGAGTAGTGCTGTAGTTGGCTATTCATTGGGCACCCCCGTTTGCTTCCAGGGCGCGGGCACGGGCCATCGCCGCGTTGTAACGCGCCAAGCGGACGGAGAGGGATGAATTGGCGTGCAGTGCCGCAATAGCACGGGCCTTCAGGGCGGCAATGTGGTTCTGGAGGGCGGACGGATTGAGGGCGTGCATGGGCAGAGCTCCTTCTTAAGTGGGAGCTGCCACGGTCCGTCGCCAAACGGATTAGGGTGGCAGCTGTGCGCAGGTTGGCGAACCGGGTAAGAAGGAACCCGGCAGACCCGAAGGTCTCCCGCGCACAGCCGCCATAACACGGGAATGCGGGCACAAAAAAAGCGCCTGCAAACGTGATGGTGGCGCCTGTGCGCCTTCTTAAGATCGGGTCGCCAAACCCGGTCGCTGAATTTGCAGCGACGGGCGCAGAGTAACGTGTGAGCCGACGAAGCGCAAGCTGAGTGGTGTTGGTAGGTTGCATGGCTCTCGGCCATGGAATAGAGTGAGCGGGCACAATAAAGCTCCTCAGACGCCCTCGGTTGCAGCCGAGGGCGTTTTCGTTAGTGGGTAATGGCCGGGCGACGCTCAAGCTTGAGCCAAGTGAGATTGCGGCCTTGCCTAGCCTTCTCATACATCTGTTCTAACGCGTCGGGATTGGCCAGAACGTTGGGCACCAACTGCGCTGCATCCTGAATTACTACGTCCTCAGGCGTCTCGACAGCGAGCAGCACCCAATCGAGGGTCGGCCAAATCAGCAGCAGAACGTGCGCCCCTTTGGCCAGTGCTTCGTCGCGGAGTGTTTGCAGTCGCTCTAGTCGCCCAGGCGAAGGTGCCTTTGGACCCAGTTCGTCTATGGCATCAAGGGCAGCGGCGGGCAGAAAAATAGGTTTCATGCGGCGCACCCTCGCAACCAGGCCGCAACTCGCTGATCCTCCGCGCATTCGCGCTCATACTCAGCACGCAGCATGCGGCGGCAATCATCAGTGTTTACGCGGACCCATTCGGACAGACCATCACAGTTCTGCTCATGCTCTGAGGACTGCCAAAACAAGTTAGTGGACTGCTCTGCGCGTTGGCTGATACGGCGGGCATCAACGTAGTTGTGTTCGGCCGCTTTGCGCTCAGCCGCTACTTGAGATTCCACATAGGCAGTCCACACCTCTGGGCAATTTGCATAGACCGCATCACTCCCTACGAGCCAGTAAGTGACCCACTGGTTTAATTCGCTTGATGGCGCCGCCTCTCCAGCAGGATGGGTAATAGCGAATACGCCCGATCCCATCACCTGTGCTGGCTCCATTCGCGTCCTCTGCTGGCGCAACACGGCAGGCAGTTCCCAAGGGGAAGGAACCAGCGGAAGCACTAGGCCATCTGGGTTGAAGAAGTGCGCCTTTCCTTCCTGGCCATTCCAACTTACACCTGCGACGGTACGTTGCTTCCAGTTGTTGCGGCCCGTCTGGTACAGGGCAAAGCCAATTCCGTATGTGTCGAAGAAGGGGCCAGTGAACGGCATGCGAGCGGATCTCATGCAGTGATCCCCCGAGCTTCAATACGTTCACGCGCCCAGCGCTGCACTTCTGCGAGAACAAAGCCCACAGGTGCTCCCCGTGAAGTGCTGTTGCTTAACGGCACGGGGCGGGGAAAGGTCGGATCGTCCTTAAGGCGCTTGTAGATAGTTGCGCGAGCTAGACCGGTCATAGCCACTACATCAGGGAAGCGAATCAGCGTGGCGGCAGGGTCAAAGCCTGGAGCTTGAACAATATCCTGGCGCAGATTGCGCTCCGAGACTTTGCGGGTAAGCGCACGGCAAGGAGTCGATTGGGCGGGAGCTTTGAAGGTTTGATGCGAGGACATTAGATTTCCCCCCGAGGCGCGGCGGGGGTGTGGTGCCGATCTGCTAGCCAGGCGACCAGCTCGGTGCGCTGATAACGGATACGTGCGCCGCAGCGGATGAATGGGAGAGCGTGTCGACCAGTGCTACGCCAGGTGGCCAGGGTCTTGACCGATAGGCCCAACAATTGGGCAGCCTGCTCAGGCGTGAGCAGGTCAGCGGGTGAAACAGTTGTCACAGTTCGATTGAGTTGCATGTGATGCCCCCGGGTTTGATGAAACCAACGGTGGCAACGGTATGGGTATGAAGGGAAATGAACCTAGTTCACTTCCCTTTCATTGTCGGCTGATGGCAAAACTCCCCCATCACGTAACACCTTCAGTACGGTCTTCCGCGTAATACCTTCTGCGACAGGCATCCCGGTAATGATCCCCGAAATCTCACGTGCCGACCTGCCTTGCGCAAGAAGTCCTTTGCCTGTACGACAGATACGTTGGTCACGACTGACACTATCCTGTCGCCTGGATGCCCCACTCTTCTCTCCACCTTTTCTACCAGTCTCTGCGCGAGATTTCTTTACTGCTTGTTCATTAAGTCGTGCCATTGCTTCGGGTGAAATATTTGGATTCCGATAAAGCTCCGCGAAGATGATGGAATTGCGTGCGCGCCCCAGCAGATCGGCCGCCGACTCCCTTGCCTCGATCTCAGCAACTGAATCCTCAAGGCGGTGGTCGTTAATGATTGCGGCGTAAACCTCGGGATAATTAATAATCGTGTCTTCAACAAGCGCGCGCCCAGACGCCTCGACCATTCGGTCAGCCAATTGCGCTAGCCATGTGCGAAGAACATTTATCGCCCGACAGCCATATGCCATAGCGAGTGCTGCCGCAAGCTGTGAATCGGTGGCACGCTCCGCCCATGAGCCCGCGTTACGCACTGCCCAAGCGATGCCTAGTGCTGGAAACCGATTCAGCGCCTGCTCAATGTTATAAAGCTTTCGGCTGATCGCTGCTGCTGCCTCAATTGCCCATTCTTCGCGCTCATCGGGGCGCCACATTTCGACACCAGCCGCCACTAGATCAAGCGCCTCATTGAAGCGCTCGGCGAATTCGCCATAAAGCGGCAACCCCTCCAACTCCAATTCAAGCTCGTCGAGGTCGAGGTTAAGAGGACTAATTAATTTGCCCAGAGTCATAGCAATGCGCTGTTAGCTATTTGACGATCCCCCTGCCCCGATTGGCGTAGACAAAGCCGCGCCGGGCCTTGATTGAGTGCGTGAGCGCATCGGAAGAGCGGCCAGCAGGAGGGGGAGGAGGCTTGCGCTAGCGTAGACGGGCGCACGGAGCGAGCCACCTCGTTCAGAGAACACCTTGGGTGTTCCGGCGCCTTCGTGTTCCGCCGTTTAGGCAAAGGTGTTCCTTGGCTACAGACCGCGTGTTTTTTGGCTTCCAGCGATTTTGGAACACCAAGAACACCAAGAACACCAAGAACACCGGCTTTCAATTGAATACTTGTTTTCATTGCTGTCCAATCATGCCAAATGCTCCACGTACCACATTGCTTACTCCCTCCCCCACGCGAGCAAAGTCATAAGGCGTGATGTGCTTCTCTCGGTTGGCATCCAGATAATCGGCCCACCACTGAACCATAAGCCGGCGTTCCTCAATGTACTCGGCCTTGTGGATGTAAGCTGCCCGCACACTATTACGCTCTTGGTGGCTCATCTGGCGCTCTACCGCGTCCTTGCTCCACAGTCCCGATTCGACCAAGGCAGAACAGGCCATTGCCCTGAACCCGTGCCCACACACCTCAGTTTTGGTGTCGTAGCCCATGCGCCGAAGCGCCTTGTTCACCGTGTTCTCGCTCATCGGCTTCCAGTGGTTGCTGTCGCCAGCGAACACCAAGTCGAAGCGCCCGGTGAGCTGGCGCACCTGCTCGAGCGTGGCCAGTGCCTGGCGACTCAGAGGCACCAGGTGGGGCGTGCTCATCTTGGAGCCGCGATGCGAGTTCTTCACGCCCTCGATCTGCTGGCGCTCGCCGGGGATCTCCCACATAGAACGACCGGTGTCGATCTCTGGCCAGCGAGCAAACCGCAGCTCACTGGACCGGATGAAAACCAGAAGGGTGAGCTGGGTGGCCAGCCGGGTCAGCGGCCGGCCGGTGTCGCCGTCGATTCTCTGCAGCAGCTCAGGCAGCCGATCCAGCGCCAGCGCAGGACGGTGAACGGTCTTGCGTGTGGCGGTTGCGCCCTGTAGGTCCACCGCTGGGTTGGTGTCGATGTGCCCGTGCTGTACGGCCATACGCATAATTCCGGTCATGTACTGCCGTAGCCGGCCAGCGGTATCCAGAACCTCGCGCTTCTCTACCGCCTTGAGCGGCGCCAGCAGGTCGCGAGTCTTCAGGCCGGCCACCGGGCGCTGGCCTAAGGCCGGGAGCAGGTAAGTTTCGATCCGCCGCCACACCGTCGCGGCATGACCTGGTGACCATTTCTTGGAACAGGCCTCATGCCAGTCCTTGGCCAGCACGCCGAAGGTGTTGGCCCTAGCATTCACCGCTTCGACCTTCCCCTGCCGGGCGCTCTCAATCGGGTCTTTACCATGCACCAACAACTCCAGCGCTTCGGCTCGGCGGGCGCGGGCGGCTTTGAGTGTCAGCGCTGGGTAGTTGCCGAAGGTGGCCAGCCCCTCTCTGCCATCCGGCCGCTTGAACTTCATGCGCCAGATCTTGCTGCCGTTCTTCTTGACCAGCAGGAACAGGCCCTGACCGTCGAACAGGGTGTAGTCCTTGTCCCGCGGCTTAGCGGCCTCGCATTTGGGGTCTGAGAGGGGTGTAACGGTGCGTGCCATAGGTATACGTTTTCTCGTCGAACCGGCGTATACCCTAACGTATACCTAAAATCGGTATATGCCTAGAGACAGAATGAGACAGCCAAAGACAAGAAAGCCCGCACTTGGCGGGCTTTTCAGGGGATTCCGTGTACAAGAAGAGACGTATCGGAACAGTAGAATGGTGCCGGAGACAGGAATCGAATTTGTACCATGCATCTCAGTAAAAGCAGGCAATCCATGGGTTGTATAAATTGAATAGGTACTCAAAAAGGCACTCAACCCAATCGAGTCTGACGATCACTGGGCGGAAACAGTGATCGGAATCGAACCGGCACGTGAGGACATGGTGGTGAGAGAGCAAGCGCACTGATGCCTCATCAACCAGCATGCCTACGGAAACTCCGATCAAGTCAGCACAGGTCAGGCCGCCTGTGCTGACTTGATCGGAGTTTCCCTAAGCGTTTCACATAAGCAAAGATCGACTGAGACGTCCAACAGCGTCTCAGTCGATCACCTGTGAGGTTCAGCGTGAAGATAAGCGATTTTTGCTTATACGGTTTGGAGGGAGCGCTTCAATACGCGGGTCTTGAAATCCTTGACCAGCATCAGGAAGAGCAAACCGAAACCAATATAGCCATTGACCACGTATACCACGTTGATCAGTGCATCGAACGGCACATTCAGACCAACCAGCGTGCCCACGGTGCAAAGCACACACAGCAGCAGTCGATGACGAATGCTGAACTCATCTGGCGCGAAGCGTTTCACTGGGGCCCAGAGCAGCGACGCTGCCGTGGTGTAGATGGCGGCGAGAATCACCACCGTGATCAGGCCGGTCAGCGAAGGGGAAATTTTTTCAACCAGCACCAGGGATGGGATCTGCGCAGTGGCAACATCGCTGAGGTTTGCAGCCAGGCCCAGCATCATGGCCAGCACGGCCAGGGAAAAAAGCAACATCCCCAAAAACGCACCACCCCCTGCCTCTGCCCGGCTCTTGCTGGTACTGCCCAGGTTGGTCATGAAGACCGCCAGCCACATCATGCAGAAACCTACGTAGGAAAGGCAGGCTGTAAACCAGTTGCTCCCGGCCTGCAGAACGGTCTTGCTTTCGGTCAATGGCTTCAATACGGCAGGGAATTCAACCAGCCCCTGGGTGTTCATGACGACACCTGCCACACCTATCATGATCGCTAGAACCGAAAGCAGAGGGCCGATCGAACCCACCACGCTGATCAACCGATTGAAGCCGAAGAACAGCGTGACCAAGGTCAAGCCCCCCATCAACACGCCGCCATACCAGTTAGGCCAGCCAAGTTTCTGATTGAGCGCGGCCCCCGCTCCGGCAATCATCACCCAGAACGACATATACAGGAAAAGCACCGAGAAATAGTCGAAGAAGGCGCCGAGTTTTTTACCGCAGTAATACGTGAATATTTCCTTGGGCGCGCTGAACTTTTGTTCGTAACCCGCCATGACGAAACTGAACGCAACATAGGTAAAGAGTGCAAACATCAGGAGGATACTGATCAGCCCGGCATGACCATAGGCGACAAAGTACTGCATGATTTCCTGGCCCGTCGCAAAACCTGAGCCGATGAGTAGTGCAATGCATGCACCACCAATAATGAACATTCTGGAGACATCCAGGGTTGACTTTGGCATCCTCATGATGAGTAGCGTCCTCTTTTATTATCATGTGCCCAGGCATGACCGCCTGTAGGCAGTACAAAACGTGACGGCTCCTGCCGTATTCGCCGACGTCCAACGATTAAAACTAACGAGTGGAAAGCTCGCGATAAGGCTGCCTTTTGCTGTACTCGTTACATCAGTAATGTACGTGCCGCTTTTGCATGGCGAACCTTCCCAATGCGCCGCCTTCATGCCAGATTGCGACTCGCCGCGACAATTGTCCTTGAGCCAGGATGGGGCGTTTTGGGAGCTGAATACCGGGGTCTAAAGAGACCGCTGTAGCAGCCCGCGTGAACATCAGCGGGTCAATTGATCGAGCTAGACGCAGCCCATTTCCCTGTGTTGAAGGTGGCTACCGAGCCGTGCCGGTATAGTCTGATTGTAGGCGTTTGGTATCTAGTGATTTTGGATTAATGCTAAAAAATATCTGGAAAAGGATCGGTAAGATGGCCATTAGCGAAGAGAAAGACAGACTGCTATGCGCCGTGCTGGCGCACGAATCGATCTTATGCAGAAAAGCGTATGATGAATTCTTCGATATGGAATTCCAGTTAGCCACCGGTGGCAATAGTGTTGAGCAGATCATTCTCGCACATGGGGCTTTTCAGTCGTTTATCCATCACTTGTATGAGTTCTGCATCGCACTCATTCAGCGAAACCAGAACAGCCTTGATCAAATAATAGCTGTCGATGCCGAAAAACACATAATGGTAGCGATAGAGAAAGCGTGGAAAATTGAGCGTAAAAATCCTAATTCTTATTTCTATAAGATGACCGAGACGAAGTTTTACGGCATCTACGGTTGTTTCCCCAAGCATTTCAGGCAGGCAAGAAACAATTCAGCCCACGCATTGATCAAGAGGGCGAAAAGCGGTCAGTCACTAGCTGAATTTTACTCACTTTATCGCATGATACTTAAGTTGCTTTTTGCTCATTTGATACAATGGTGGAAGAACATAGACATAGAGCAGACTAACTGGCACGACATTGGGAAATTCAACATTCACGAGATCGCGATGCAAGACGTGCACGATCACTTGGTGGCGCTTGGTAAGCCTGGCATACCAGGCTACCCCAAGAAATAGTAATAATGATCGACACCATGAGCACTATCTCTACTGGTCATCATTACCCACTAGATAACTTGATCCGGTGGAGCAGTTAACGCTGATCATTAGTAATCGCATCTAATCTCTATTCACCTCAAAGAACAAGATTTTAAATCTAACTCACAAACCGGATCATAACGCTAGGAAAGCTTTGCCCCCTTTGTACGGTTACAACGCCAGCATAAAGCTTGGAGGTTATCCTCGGTCGTGGTTCCTCCCTTGGAGATGGGAGTTATATGATCAACCTCTATTAATAAATTTGGCTCCTCCTTAACCGAAACCCAGCATCGCTGACATGTATTATTGTCCCTTTGTTTTATTTTTTCACGAAGCTGCGGAGTCATCAACGCTCGCTGGCCTTTAGCGCTATTTTTTAACCGAAGCTTGTCACCAATGTATTTTATAAATTTCTCTAGATTTTCCATATCAAGAATAATGGACACCTCGTAGGAGCTATTCCCACCCGAGGAAACATATTGAAACCTATAAGTCTGAAAATCGATATCAAATAAACGCACAGGTTCAAAGCCGAGTTCTTTCGCTAAACGACTCTTGCTGAGCTTGTAAAATAAGGAAGGCAGCGGGTCAGTGAGGGTCTGCATAAGCCGATCCCTCTCTTGCTCAAGCAGGATTTTCCCCTGGTACGCGGCGAGATAGTTGTTAAGCGCATTCTCAAGGTGAGATAAAGTTTCTTCGCTAACATTTATGTCAAAGTACTTACAGAGATACTTGAATGGTTGGTCATTAGCAGCTTTGCAAACGGAGGCCGAGCAATTGTGAACATTTCCATCTCTTTCGGTTTTTTTCCATTCGTTCCGCTTGAAACGATATCGACTGGTATCGTAACGATCACCAAGACCATAGTCATAAGAGTTAATATAAAGCCGTGTTTTCTTTAGCTCTTCAATGTGCTCATTTAGATTATTGCAATCTATGGTGTGCTCTTCAATACCAAACTTCAACTTAAGAAATTTTTCGTTATTAAAATACCAGTAGGAATATATCTCCCAGACACCCAGCAAGAGGACTACAGAAAAGAGGCCTATTTTACCATTTACAGATAGAAAAACTCCCGGGAAGATTGCATCAAGAATCATAAATAAAACTACAGATGCGAGAAAAATCCTTACCACTCGACTGCTTCCCTATCTAAAAACATTCAAAGTCACGAACGATTGTGACGAATCATAACTACGTTGGTTACATCCGATGCAAATGGCTAGTCAACAGGAATGATCTCCGCGTCTTGTTGCGAAAAACCTCAGAGCCCCCAACCTTGAGTGTAATGCAACTCACTTGGTTTGATACAAGAAGGAAGCGCCTGGGCGCTCCCTTTCACCTCTGACAGGGCGATACTCAGCCGATTAGCGAGCGCCGCTGTCCTTTTTCAAACAAGCACCGGACTCCCCGACCTTGCTTGCAGCTCTCAGAGTCGTTAAAAAATCTCGTTCGATGACCTTCCCGTCTCGCACGCTGGTGAACGTCGCTTTTCTCATCCAGAGATGATCTTTCCTGCTCTCATTAGGCACTACGGTGAGCTCGATTTCCACTGCAGGGCTTCCTGAAAACACTCCGGAGACCTCAGGTTTAGTGAACCGGAAAGTCAGCTCATTATCGTCTGTTGCAGCCACGCTCTGTTCGCTGGTGAGAGGAGCTCCCAGCTTCGCAGCGATTGGGAATCTGGCCGAGTACAAGGCTTTACCGTCGTGGACCTGCTTTGTGATATCCAGAAGATATTGCTCGCGATCCGAGGCGCTAGTAGGGGTCGCGCACTCCTCTCCCTCCGCAGCGAAGTATTTCCCCTCAAAGGCGTAATCGCTCTGCCAGCACCCGACAAGGGAGGCGGATGCCACGGCCAGCATCACCAGTTTCCATTTTTTCACACAGCACACTCCTTGATAACAATTTGCCATTATCACCACTCCCCCTGTCTTGAGCCACCAGACGCGCCTAAGGCGTTGAGTTCCCTCACAAAAAGCTGGGCACGAAACTCATCAAGGCTCAAAAGGGCTGGCATCCAGTAGAGTCGGATGACCGGTCCTTCCGACGCCACAAATACCCGTCGTCTCACCGCCAATCTCCAACTCCAGGAAGGAAACATTGCAGATAGCACAGCAAGATCCTTCATATCGGCATACATCATGGTTTGCCCTCGTCAATCCCTTCCCGGAGCTCAATCCACTCGGCAATGGCCCATAACCCCACGCCCAAAATTGCCAACCCGATTACCAGCCAAGGAGGTACTAAGCGATTCGTTCCCAGCCAATACCCTCCCCCAGCGCATATAACCGTGATCAAAAGAGTCTTCATGCTTATCTCCACTCCCAGTAGAGGGGGAAGCAAAACACCACTTGGCATGGTGTCATTGGGCCCCGGAAAAAAATGCTCACTACCCCAAGTGGGAATCGAGGAGTTCTTGGCGGATCTCAAAGGTAAGCCGGGGTGTATCAACAGTCCCCCAAAGCACGAGAGGGTGCGCCGATAATTCTCAGTGGTTTTTCGGAGATTTTCGCTGGATAGCCACTGGTGTGGCGCAGGCTTGATTGGGTCTGGCGACGCCATGCCAATGGCAGGGCGAAGAACCAGAGAGTCATCTCAGAGGAGCCTTAAAGGTGAGCCACTGGAACGGCAGTTGCGAGCTTGTGCGGCCAACTGCTTCGGCAACGCAAAAGCGGTGCCCCCAATTGAGTTTTTAGGGCGCCGCAAATGCATCTGTTGGCTTCTTTCGGAAATGGAGGGCTTGTACAGATGAGCCCCGCAAATAGCGACGTCATCATCTGTACCAGGGCGGTCAGCGCCGCCCCTCTTGCCCGAACTCTAGCGTCTAGCTTTCGGTGGGTTTAGCGATCTAAAACCAGGGCTACCGGGCCGAAATGTGGGAATCGAGCTAGGCCCAACCGGATTGGCTGACGGTGGCATGGATGGAGGGGTTTCGTTGCCCGACTGAGTTTTAGAGCCACGCCTACGCCCAGTCGAGGCCGCTCCCGCTATGCTAGCAATTCGGGAGCCCATCATGGCAAAACCAACCGCTTTCATACCTAGGCGTCCTACATCGCTGGCAGTTGCCACAGCGCCGGACAGGCTACCAGCCAAACCTCCCAACGATACACCTAGCATACTCGAAGTGATCCAGGTGGAAATGCCCAGTGATACAGCTGCAATAGCTGACATCAACCCACGAAGACCGTCATAGTCCGCCCCGACGCCTGACCACCCACTAGCAGCCCCCGCTTGGGCAACCGCAACAGCAGCCACAGTCTGGGACACCGCAACAGTGATCATCTGTGCGGTCATAACGGAGATGACCGGCAGCATCAGCAGCGACAGCCAATTGGTCAACATCCTACCGCCCCTGAGAGGTGCGAGCATCAAAAAGAACGGCGCGAGGAGTAACACAATCCAAAACAACCAGGCTGACATGATCACATAACCAGGTAACAGCGTTTGCAGATCAAGCCACCCGCTGAAGTTCTTCCACATCTGAGCCGCGGCTAAGAAGCTTCCAGCAACCTCACTATCCCCACGAGAGAGGCCCGCCGTTTTCTGCAATGAACCAGCCATGAATCGCTGCCAAGCTGTCGCTGTACTTACAGCCCCCACCTCAGCGCTTACTCGCTGCCCACTTGCTATAACCGCACCCGAGTCGCGCAACGCCTGATACGCCTGCTCAGCGCCCATCTGGGCAATTTTGTATGCCTCGATGCAGCTGGTGGGTCGAAACATTATTCCTTGATCGTCGCCGACGATAGCCGACTTCTGCCCTGGCACTGTGCTGATCGACAAGTAAGACGGCGTAGCTTGAGATTCCCCTGCAAGTTTGGCGGCCCAATGCGCTTGCGTTGGCAGCGCATAGCGGTCCCCCATGAACGGCCCGGCAGCTTCAAGAGCACGAATACCGGCCTCACGACGCGACTGGATAGCTCTCTGGTCAAGCACCTGACCCAGACTAGTCCGGGCAGCCCCGCCGCCTAACAGATAAGCTCCCCAACCACCATTTTCTTCGGCTGAACCGAAAACATACGTCCACGCGCCGCCAATAGCCGTGCGTGCTTGTGATATCACGCCGACTTCTTCATCCGGTATCCCCAAGCCACCACCGCCGAGCAGCCCGATAGCCTGCAAAGCTTCCACTTTGGCCGCGTGCTCGGGACCGGCAAGCTCAGCCGGCGCCGGGGCACAACTGGCGTTGTAATCTCTAATCAGCCGGGCCAAATCACTACCGGCAAACACTTCGGCTGATCGACCTACCATGTTGTCAATCGCGGACTGCGCAGGGACGATTGTCCCGGCCACTGTTTGATCACTCAGGACCTGATCAAAAGCCTCTCTGTAGATTTTGTGAATCGTCATCACGAAACTGAGCGGCACCGCCTGAGCTTCGACCAGCCGGACCGTTGCTCCGCTTGGAAGAGTCACGGTCACGGGTCTCATTCCGTACGCCACAACCAGAAAAATCATAAATCCTGACAACACCGTACGCGCAGCTCCTTGCCCCACGCGCAATGCAACGAGCAGCATCCATCCAAATCCAACCGCAACGATAAGCGCGTTGCTAGTTTCGTTGAATGCGACAAATAGCGGCTCGGTGGCAGTCAGGATCGTCAACGCAACGTTTTCCCACAGCCCGAATACCCAATTGAATCCGGCGAAATCCTCAGCCGTGCCAATGCTCATCAGGCCGCCCGCCGACAGATGATCCAACTACGCAGAGCCAAGCCACACCGGACAGCCCAAAGGAACACCCAGAGGACACCGAAGACCGCGCCCAACAGAATGAAATACTGCGCAGTCGGAGCGGCTAGGAGGCTTCCGGTGAGCTGGACCGCATCATATTGGGCGAGTACGAGTTTCCCATATGGTGGAAAAATTGATGCGGCGATCAGATGTAGAACGCAAAGAATGGGCCCTAGGAGCAATCCCAGCCGACCTGCCCACCTGGTAAGGAATGGCATACGCATCTGAACCCAGTCCAAGAAAATCGCGATTTTCATCGTCACATCACTCCAGTGATAAAGGATACGTATCGATCCTATGAATCCACTGGCTGCGGTTCTACCGAACCCTATGTAGTTACTGCTACTGGTTCTGCTCGCGCCCCGTGCCCGCTATGTAACGCTCCTAAACGTCGCGCCACATAGCGGGCACCATCGAACGGTTTGATTTCGCGCAACAAATACAACGCAGCGCAGTTGCGTTGTTTGCCCTCCCCCATTTTCGTAAGCTGATCACGAACCAAACCGCACTGCCCGGCAGTCTCGTTACCCATGTGATTCATGGGTTGGGACAGTGGCAGGGGGCTCGGCCTGCGTCATCGCGGGCATTAGCCCATCGGCCACACCTGCGTCATCGCGTGTGTGTCCGGCCCAACGCCGACTACATATCGGGACCATCAACGACCAATCACTTGAGGAGAGAAGACAACCCAACATGGTCAGCCAGACCCAATGGCAGCCGAACCTGAGCGGACACTCAGGAACACACTCGGAGAATCCGAGTAGGCGTGAACAGTCCCCGCCTGCATCTCATGCTAAGGGGGGCGAACAGGCACACAACGAACCATCTGCGGATGGTGTGTCGCTGAACCGGCAACGGTCAGGAGTTCTTACACCTGATAGAGAGAATCCCATGAGCGAATTCGATGCGCAGAGCATTACTGCACGCCTCAAGGCCGAATCTAGGATTCGGAGAAAACCCCGAACCTATGCCCAACGTCGCTCATTGCTGGATAACTATAAGTACGAGCTGTTGCAGCTTGATTCCGCAGGCTGCAATGGCACTGAACTGCAACGCTGGATAGCGGAAAAGGGTATCAAGATTCAGCGCTCTACAGTGCACCGATGGCTACATCGGAATCGCCTGAGTGGCTAAGTTTGCCAAGCCTACAAAGCAAGCTGCATCCGTGATGAAAAAGCTCCAGGGCACCCACATTCGATCCGTGGGCACTGTCCGTAACTACGAGCAGCGGTTGGTACGCATCACCGCTTACCTACAGGAGCATCGCTTAGGCAGCCTTCGTGAAATGACTCCTGATCGCGCTATTAGCTACCTGCAGCAAAGAGCGACGACCGTGGGCCAGAAAACCCTGGATATGGAGCGTCAGGCTCTCCAGGCCATGATGCAGCACGTCACCCTAAAACTGCCGCTAGGCCAGACTCTAGAAGTAATCAAGAGCAGCGCGACCGCTCGCACGAGCACGAAGGAGCATCCGACTTTGGGTCGCCGTTTGGCCAACCAAACACGAACATATAACCGCGAGCAGATGACGCTGATCGCCTCTCGGCAAGCGCCTCACAACTCGCTTGCGACAGAGATTGCATACGCAGCGGGTCTCCGTGCACATGAATTGCTGAGCCTCCAAAGAACTCATCGCCGTGTAGCGGATGAACGTCCAACGCACGGGATGAAATTTGCGGGAATTCGGGAAACCACGATCAGCTACACCGTTCACGGTAAAGGTGGACTGGTTCGTGAGGTGCGTATCCCGATTCCGCTGGCTCAACGATTAGAGAGGACCCGGCTGGCGGCACCACGGGTCGTAACGGATCGCGGCATCAACTACCAGCAATTCTATGCAATAGGCGGCGGCCAGCCTTGGAGCAAAAGCGTCAGCACTGCCTCGAAGGAGGCTCTCGGCTGGTCAAATGGCGCACATGGTTTACGGCACACGTACGCTCAAGAGCGAATGGCTTCACTACAACGTCATCTCCCACGGAAACAAGCCTTGGAGGTGGTCTCACAGGAACTGGGCCACTTCCGCCCTGAGATTACCGAGGTCTACCTACGTTGAGCACCACCGTCGATCCAACCCTGATTCACAGCTGCCTTCTCTTCGTTTTAGGTGCTTCGCTCATTCTAATTGTCGTGCTCCTCCTACTACTTATCGAGAGCAAAGAAGCTATATCGCAAACTGAAACATTGCTGGATGCCAGCACTCAGCGACAGCTAGCTCTGCACAGAGAACAAGGCGAAGAAATTGAAGCTCTCGAACAGCTGCACCTTGAGCGCTTAGCTGCAACTGCAACGCATCATCGACGTGAGGTAGCTAGCCTTATGCAGATTCTCGGTATCGCAGACCAAGAGCGAGACGCCGCGATTAAGGCCGCCTCTGACGATCAGAGACAGGTCAAGTTGATGCACGACCGCATCGCTTACCTAAACGTGCTGATGGAGACATGGGCTACTGGCGACGATGCGACGGCCGCAGTCGTGAAACAAGCCCTCCAGAGGGATCGTAATCTCTTCACATAGTCAGTTATTAGCACCCAACTGCAAAGCAGCGATTAGATTTGATTAGTAAGTGATTAGCAGCCTCCCGTGGTACGTAAGCGTCCGGCGAACTCACCTTGCGTAAGTCAGGCCGGCACCCACTGATGCGGCAGCAACTGTCCGATCTCACTG
>NZ_JAHWIW010000058.1:0-24676 GCF_025377065.1 Pseudomonas sp. HD6422
CCACCATGTGTCCGGTCCATACACCAAGAAAAAAGTTGCCCGCCGTAAAGGCGGAAGGGGCCAGTAGCGCCGCTACACAAAATGGACCGTTCCCAGTCCCATTGCCAAACCAACCAAACCAAACGGGGGCAGACAAAACACCTGGCCCCCTGGCGCGATCAGTTATCGCTGGTAGCGTTGCTCTTGCGACGTGGAATACCCAAGCGCTGACGGCGCTCCCACAGGCACTTGCGGCTGACGCCGAGCTTGCGGGCCAACTCGGTTTCGGTCATGTGGTCCTGATGCTCCAACACGAAATGCTGGAAGTAATCCTCCAGTGACAGGTCTTCGGTCGGTTCATGGCTGGCATTGCCGGCAGCGGAGCCGTTGACCAGCGCAGGCGGGGTGTCCAGCAGGTCGTCTTCGTCCAGGTCGCTCAGCTCGATGTCGATGCCCAGCAGGTCGGCGGAAATCTCCGGGCTCTCGCTCAAGATCACCGCTCGCTCCACGGCGTTTTCCAGCTCGCGCACGTTACCCGGCCAGCTGTAGTGGCGGATAGCCTGTTCGGCGTCGGCGGCGAACCGCAGGTCGTCGCGGCCGATGCGTGCACTCTGCCGGGCGAGGAAGGCGTTGGCGATTTCGTTGACGTCGCTGCCGCGTTCACGCAAGGCCGGTAGTTTCAGCGCGATCACGTGCAGGCGGTAATAAAGGTCTTCGCGGAACTGCCCGGCCTTGGCCAGATTCTTCAGGTCCCGGTGGGTCGCGGCGATCAGGCGGACATCGACCTTTTGCGACTGCACGGAGCCGACCCGGCGGATTTCGCCTTCTTGCAAGACCCGCAGCAGGCGCGCCTGGGCTTCGAGTGGCAACTCGCCGATTTCGTCGAGGAACAGGGTGCCGCCGTCTGCGGCCTCGACCAGGCCCGCGCGTCCGGCGCTGGCGCCAGTGAACGCGCCCTTCTCATGGCCGAACAGTTCCGACTCGATCAGGGTTTCGGGAATGGCGGCGCAGTTGACCGAGATCATGGGGGCCTTGGCCCGGCGCGACAGGTTGTGCAGCGCCCGGGCGACCAGCTCCTTACCGGTGCCGGACTCACCCTGGATCAGCACATTGGAGTCGGTGGGGGCAACCTTGCGGATCTTGTTGAACATGTCCTGCATCGGTGGGCAGGAGCCGATGATGCCGATTTCGCCGTTGGCCGGTGCCGGGCTGGCCTTGTCGGTCGCAGCCGGCTTGCCGTTGGCACGCGGTTCGGCGCTGGCGACAGCTGGTGCCGGGGCATTCTGTCGATCACGCAGGATGCGCGCCACGGCCTGTAGCATCTCGTCGTGATCGAAGGGCTTGGCGATGTAGTCCACCGCGCCCATTTTCATCGAGTCCACTGCCGAGCGCAGGCTGGCGTAGCTGGTCATGATCAGCACCGGCGTGCCCTGGCCGAGCTTGATCAGCTCGGTGCCTGGGGCGCCGGGCAGGCGCAGGTCGCTGACGATCAGGTCGAAGGTGGCAATGCTGAAGCGTTCCTGGGCTTCCTGCACCGAGCCGGCTTCGCTGACCTGGTACTGGTTCCGTTCGAGCAGGCGACGCAAGGCCGAGCGGATGATGGTTTCGTCTTCGACGATCAGAATATGCGGCATTGATTCAATTCTCTCGACGGTCTCGAATTTCAGGGGACGTCGCTACGACATGCCGGGGCAGGGTCACGCGGATCCGGGTGCCACGTTGCCGTTCGATGTCGGCCGGGCTGTCGATGGTGATTTGCCCATAATGCTCTTCCACGATGGAATAGACCAGAGCGAGCCCCAGTCCGGTTCCCTCGCCCGGGTCCTTGGTGGTGAAGAACGGTTCGAACAAGCGGTCCATGATGCTTTTCGGTATACCGCTGCCCTCGTCTTCGACGATCAGGTCCACGGTGTGCTCGCTGACAGCGGTGCGCACGCGTACGGCGCTGCCGGGAGGCGAGGCATCGCGGGCGTTGGACAGCAGGTTGATGAGCACCTGGGCCAGCCGCTGCGGGTCCCCTTCGGCCCAGTGTTCCGGGTCGCAGAGGTTGAAGAACTGTACTTCGAAATTGCGCCGGTTCAATGCCAGCAGACCGATGGCGTCCTGCGCCACCTCGGCCAGGCACACCGGTTCTTCGCTGTTCTGGTGGCTGCCGCCGGCGTGGGCGAAGCTCATCAGCGACTGGACGATGCGCGACACGCGCTTGGTCTGTTCGAGGATCTGCCCCGACAGCTCGATGATCTCGCCATCGCCTTCGCGTTCCTCGCGCAGATTCTGCGCCAGACAGGCGATGCCAGTGATCGGGTTGCCGATCTCGTGGGCCACGCCGGCGGCCAGGCGGCCGATGCTGGCCAGACGTTCGGAGTGCACCAGCTTGTCCTCCAGGGCCTGGGTCTCGGTGAGGTCCTCCACCAGCAGGACCAATCCGCTGTTACCGGGTGCCAGGGGCTCGTCGATGGCGGCCTTGTGCAGGTTCAGCCAGCGGGGCTGGCCGTCGAGGACCAGGCGCTGCTTGTGCAGGTGCTCGTCGGGGACGTCGATGAATCCTTGCAGCAGGCCACGCCAAGGTTCGGTGATGGTCACCAGGCGCGAGCCGACCACATGCTTGGCGGCAATCCCGGTCAGCTCCTCCATGGCCCTGTTCCACATCAGGATCTCCTGATCCTTGGCCAACGAACACACGCCCATCGGCAGTTCCTGCAAGGTCTGGCGATGGTAGCGACGCAGGGCGTCGAGTTCGGCGGCCAGGCCGGTCAGTCGCGAGTGGTAGTCTTCCAGGCGGCTCTCGATGAAGTGGATGTCCTCGGTGACGTAGTTCTCGTTACCGGACTTGTAAGGTAGAAAGGTCTCGACCATGTCCTGGGCCACGCTCGGCCCCATCAGGCCGGAGAGGTTGGCCTCGATGCGGTCACGCAGGCGGCGCAGGGCATACGGGCGACGCTCGTCGAAAGGCAGATACAGGTCACGCAGGGCCTGTTCCACCTCTTTTTGCGCGGCCTTGGCGCCCAGGGGCTTGGCCAGTTGCGTGGCGAACTCCTGGGGCGAGGCGGCGTGCAGTTCGCGGCGTTGCGGGCGACGCACGTTGTCCACGGCGCAGGCCTCGGCGGCGCTGACTTCCTCGCTGCTGGCATTGGTGAACAGCGAGATCAGGGTGAACAACAGAACGTTGGCCGCCAGCGAGGCGATCGCGGCCATGTGCCAACTGGTGTCGTCGAGCACATAGATCATGTCCAGCAACGGGATGTAGAAGCCCTGCACATTGCCCAGCAGCGGCAACAGCATGGTGACCATCCACACCAGGGTCCCGGCCAGCAGGCCGGCCACGAAGCCGCGGCGGTTGGCGGTTGGCCAATACAGCACCGAGAGTACCCCTGGGAGGAACTGCAAGGTCGCCACGAACGCGACGATACCCAGATTGGCCAGGCTCTGGTGGTAGTTCTGGCTCAGGTAGAACATGAAACCGGCGGTGATGATGGCGACGATCAGCGCCCGGCGGGTCCACTTCAGCCAGCGATAGATATTGCCCTCGGCCGGTGGCTGGTACAGCGGCAGCACCAGGTGATTCAGCGCCATCCCGGACAGCGCCAGGGTGGTGACGATGATCAACCCGCTGGCTGCCGACAATCCGCCGACATAGGCCAGCAGGGCCAAGGCCGGGCTGTTGGCGGCAATGCCCAGGCCAAGGGTGAAGTACTCGGGGTTGGTGCTGGCGCCCAGCCGCAGGCCAGCCCAGAGTATCAGCGGCACCGCCAGGCTCATCAGCAGCAGGAACAGCGGCAGACCCCAACTGGCGCTGACCAGCGAACGCGGGTTGAGGTTCTCGGTGAAGGCCATGTGGTACATGTGCGGCATGACGATGGCCGAAGCGAAGAACACCAGCAGCAGGGTGCGCCAAGGGCCTTCCTGCAGCGGTGTGTGCAGCGCGGAGAGGGCGGTCTGGTTCTGCAGCAGCCACACTTCCAACTGGTGCGGGCCGCCGAACACGCCGTACAGCGCGTACAGACCGATGCCGCCCAGGGCCAGCAGCTTGATCACCGACTCGAAGGCGATGGCGAACACCAGACCTTCGTGTTTCTCCCGGGTGGCGATGTGCCGCGAGCCGAAGAAGATGGTGAACAGGATGATCAGAATGCAGAAGGCGAATGCCACCCGGGCCTTGACCGGCTCACCGGTGAGAATGCTGATCGAGTCGGCCACCGCCTGGATCTGCAGGGCCAGCAGGGGCAACACGCCGATCAGCATGATCACCGTAGTCAGCGCACCGGCCCAGGTGCTTCTGAAACGAAACGCCAGCAGGTCGGCCAGCGACGACAATTGGTAGGTGCGGGTGATCTTGAGGATCGGGTAGAGCAGCACCGGGGCCAGTAAGAAAGCCCCGGAGACCCCCAGGTAGCAGGCCAGGAAGCCGTAGCCGTACTGATAGGCCAGGCCGACCGAGCCATAGAACGCCCAGGCGCTGGCATAGACGCCCAGCGACAGGGTGTAGGTCAGCGGGTGGCGAATGATCGAGCGCGAGATCAGTCCACGCTCGCTGATCCAGGCCACGCCGAACAGTACCAGCAGGTACGCGGCGCTGATCAGGATCATCTGGGTCAGGCTAAAGCTCATCGGCATCTCGTTGGCTCTGCAGGATGAAGGTGACGACGATCAGGATCAGCCAGAGCAGATAAGGGCGGTACCAGGCTCCGGTCGGATCGATCCACCAGTCCATGATCGCCGGGGAGAACAGGTAGATCCCCACGACCAGGAGCAGGACCAAACGATAGATGTACATGCTGGCCTCATTGGTTGGGCGCTGCGGGCTTGGACTTATTATTGGCGCAAATGGCTGGGGCGATGCTAGCGGGAATCGGTAGTGTTCGCCAAGGTTTTGAAATTACTGGGCTTTTGTTTTTGAGAAAGGACCGGACCTGCCTCAATGCAAATCCGCCTCCGCCACCGTCGTCCGGCGAGCGATCGCCTCGGGCCTCCAGCGCTGGCGTGCCACTGCCAGCACTTCGGCCGGCGTTGCCGTCAGCAACTGCGCCTCGGTCTTCTGCCCCAGCGCCCGCAATGCGCGCAGCAACAAAGGTGTGGCCTGGTCGGCTGCCAACGGCGGCGAACGGTACGACTTGCCCAGCTTGTGCCCATCGGGCTGGGTGATCAGCGGAATATGCAGGTAACGCGGCTGCGAGAGCCCCAGCAATTCCTGCAGGTACAGCTGGCGCGGTGTGTTGTCCAGCAGGTCGGCGCCACGCACGATGTCGGTAACACCTTGCCAGGCATCGTCCAGTACCACCGCCAGCTGATAAGCGTACAGGCCGTCGCGTCGCTGGATGACGAAATCCCCCACCTCGCGCCCAAGGTGCTGCTGGAACTCGCCCTGGACCCGGTCGCTGAAGCGGTAGATCAGCTCCGGCACGCGCAAGCGGATGGCCGCCCCTTCGCGTGCATGCCCGGCATCTCGGCAAAAGCCGGGGTAGATACCGTTGTAGCCCTCGAGCTGCTTGCGCGAACAGGTGCAGGCGTAGGCCAGACCCATGTTGAACAGGCGTTCGACCACGTTGGCGTAGGCCTCATGCCGTTGGCTCTGGTAGACCACCTCGCCATCCCATTCCAAGCCATACCGCTCCAGAGTCTGCAAAATCGCATCGCGGGCGCCGGGCATTTCCCGGGGCGGGTCGGTGTCTTCCATGCGCAGCAGCCAGCGGCCGCTGACGGCGCGGGCATCGAGCCAGGAGGCGAGGGCGGCGACCAGCGAGCCGAAATGCAGGAAGCCACTGGGGGTAGGGGCGAAGCGTCCGATGTAGCGGGAGTCGGTCATGGTATTCGGGAGCATATAAATGAAACGGGGCGCATGATGCGCCCCGTCTTTGCTGGAAGAAAGATCAGCCTTTGCCGACTGTCTTTTCCTTTTTCTCGGCAATTTCCTTGCAGTCGAAGCACAGGTCGGCAGTCGGGCGAGCTTCCAGGCGACGCAGGCCGATCTCGATGCCACAGGAATCGCACCAGCCGTATTCCTCGTCCTGAATCTTCTGCAGGGTCTTGTCGATCTTCTTGATCAGCTTGCGCTCGCGATCGCGGTTGCGCAGCTCCAAAGCGAATTCTTCTTCCTGGCTGGCGCGGTCGGCCGGGTCGGGGAAGTTCGCAGCTTCATCCTTCATGTGGTCCACGGTACGATCCACACTCTGCATGAGCTCGCTCTTCCAAGCATTGAGCAGCTTGGTGAAGTGCTTCTTCATGGGCTCGCCCATGTACTCTTCGCCCTTGGTCTCTTTATAGGGCTCGACACCGTACATGGTTTGACCGGTTTTTTGCTTTTCTACGGTGGACATGAATAGACCGCCTCTCACTCATCTGATCCAATGCGCAGGCTGCTCCATCTCCGGCACCCGCCGGCCCTGCGACTGCGAGCCGCCGAACTTACCAGATTAGATCGGGAGTGCGCTACCCCGCCCGATCCCATGTATTGACAGCGGCCTACGTCGCACGTTCGATGCCGCGCAAAGGTAGAATCAACAGTTTAGACGCAATCGAGAAAAGGTCATGGCCCACCCCTACAGTGCGCGCAGCCGCGCCATCGAACCGTTCCACGTCATGGCGCTGCTGGCGCGGGCCAACGAGCTACAAGCGGCGGGGCACGACGTGATCCATCTGGAGATCGGCGAACCGGACTTCACCACCGCCGCACCGATCGTCGCCGCGGGCCAGGCCGCGCTGGCCGCCGGGCATACCCGCTACACCGCCGCCCGTGGCTTGCCCGCGCTGCGCGAAGCCATCTCGGGCTTCTATGCCCAGCGCTATGGTCTGGCCATCGACCCTGAACGCATTCTCATCACTCCAGGCGGCTCCGGGGCGCTGCTGCTGGCTAGCAGTTTGCTGGTCGACCCTGGCAAGCACTGGCTGCTGGCCGACCCTGGCTACCCCTGCAACCGTCACTTCCTGCGCCTGGTCGAAGGTGGCGCGCAACTGGTGCCGGTGGGGCCTGAGGTCAATTACCAACTGACGGCGGACCTGGTCGAGCGGTACTGGGACAAGGATACCGTCGGTGCCCTGGTCGCCTCTCCGGCCAACCCCACCGGCACCGTGCTGGGCCGTGACGACCTGGCCAGTCTGTCCAAGGCCACCCGCGAGCGCCATGGCCACCTGGTGGTGGACGAGATCTACCATGGGCTGACCTACGGCATGGACGCACCGAGCGTGCTGGAAGTGGACGACCGGGCATTCGTGCTGAATAGTTTTTCCAAGTATTTCGGAATGACCGGTTGGCGCCTCGGCTGGCTCGTGGCGCCGCCGGACGCCGTGGCCGACCTGGAAAAGCTCGCGCAAAACCTCTACATCAGCGCCCCGAGCATGGCCCAACACGCTGCCTTGGCCTGTTTTGAGCCCGAGACCCTGGCCATTTTCGAACAGCGCCGTGCCGAATTCGCCCGTCGTCGCGATTACCTGCTGCCTGCCCTGCGCGAGTTGGGTTTCGGCATCGCCGTAGAACCTCAGGGGGCGTTCTACCTATATGCCGACATCAGCGCCTTTGGCGGTGACGCTTTCGCCTTCTGCCGGCACTTTCTGGAAACCGAGCACCTGGCCTTCACCCCGGGGCTGGACTTCGGCCGACACCTGGCCGGCCACCACGTGCGCTTCGCCTATACCCAGAGCCTGCCGCGTCTGGAAGAGGCCGTGCAGCGTATCGCCCGTGGTCTGAAGAGCTGGCAGGGCTGATGGTGTTCTTTCCAATGCTCGAGCAAGGGCGCCTGTTGCGCCGTTACAAGCGCTTCCTGGCCGACATCGAACTGGCCAATGGCGAGCAGCTGACCATTCATTGTCCCAACACCGGCTCCATGCTCAATTGCATGCGCGAAGGCGGACAGGTCTGGTTCAGCCGCTCCAATGACTCCAAGCGCAAGCTGCCGGGCACCTGGGAGATCAGCGAAACGCCCCAGGGGCGCTTGGCCTGCATCAATACTGGCCGCGCCAACGCGCTGGTCGAGGAGGCGCTAAGGGCCGGTGTGATCACTGAGCTGGCGGGCTTCACCGCGCTCAGGCGCGAAGTGGCCTTTGGCGAAGAGCGCAGCCGTGTCGACTTTCGCCTGGAGTTCGACGGCGCCCCGGCCTATGTCGAGGTCAAGAGCGTGACCCTGGGCTACCCGGACAGTGCCGTGGCGGCGTTCCCTGATGCCGTCACCCAGCGTGGTGCCAAGCATCTGCGTGAGCTGGCTGCGCTGGCCCGTCAGGGCATCCGCGCGGTACAGCTTTACTGCGTCAATCTCACTGGCATCGAGGCGGTGCGCCCGGCCGACGAGATCGATGCCGGCTATGCCCTGGCACTGCGTGCGGCGGTAGCGGACGGTGTCGAGGTGCTGGCCTATGGCACGCGCCTGGATGCCGAGGGCATCGTCATCGACCGCCCGTTGCCGGTACTGCTCACGCCGTGAGCCAGATGCCCTGGCTGTCTTCCCGGCAGCCCAGGGCCTGCAACGCTTTGCCCTCGCAGGGGCCAGCGACGCATTCGCCGCTGTCGATCAGGAACAACGCCCCGTGATGGGCGCAGTGGATCAGGCTGGCGCTATCGTCGAGAAAGGCGTGCTCGGCCCAGTTCAGCGGGATGCCCTTGTGCGGGCAGCGGTTGCGATACAGGTACACCTGGCCCTGGCGGCGCACGCCGAACAGGTCGATGCCGTCTACGCTGAAGGCGCGGCTCTGGCCTTCGGCCAGGGTCTGGGAAGTACAAAGGAAATGCATGGGCAAGGACGGCTCGTGAAACGATGTGATGGCTTGACGCGTCAATGCGAATAATTATCAAATCTCGTATTCGCCGCGCCAAGTGTCTATGGTGCGCAGTTCCGTCGCTCGTCACAAGGCGCGCGGCCCGCCTTGAAAAGGAAACCGATATGCGTCTTGCCGCTGCCGTGCTCGCTCTAGTGGCCTCTACCCACGTGCTGGCCACCGATCTGCCGCAACGCTGGGTCAGCGCCGGAGGGGCATTGAGCGAGTGGATCAGCGCTTTGGGCGGTGAGTCACGTCTGGTCGGTGTCGACACTACCAGCCAGCACCCGCCATCGCTGAAGGCACTGCCGAGCATCGGCTATCAGCGGGCACTATCGGCCGAGGGCATTCTCAGTCTAGGCCCGGATCTACTGGTCGGTACCGAAGAAATGGGGCCGCCGCCGGTACTGGCGCAGATCCGCAAGGCCGGGGTGCAGGTTGAGATGTTATCCAGCAAGGCCGATCTCGCAGCGGTGGACGACAACCTCAAGCATTTGGGGGCACTGCTTGGCGCCGAGCAGAAGGCTGCGCAACTGACTGCCGACTATCATCAGCAGCTTGCAGATGTCCAGGCGCAGGTTCAGCGGGCGCAGGCTCAGCACCAGGCGCCAGGGGTGCTGTTGCTGGTGGGGCATGCAGGTGCCAAACCGTTGATCGCCGGAGTGGGCACTGCAGGGGATTGGCTGCTGCGCAAGGCCGGGGCGCGGAACCTGGCCGAGCATCAGGGCTACAAGAATTTCTCCAACGAGGCGCTGGCGGCCCTGGACCCGGACGTGGTGGTATACACCGATCGGGCGCTGGACGGCGAACAGGCGTTGCAGGCGCTGTTGAAGGAAAACCCGGCTCTGGCCAGTTCGCGTGCCGTGCGCAGCAAGTATCTGGTAGCGCTTGATCCGACCTTGCTGGTCGGTGGACTCGGACCTCGCTTGCCAGCGACCCTGCAAAACCTCGCGACCATCTTCTACTCGGTTAGTCCCGCCGAATGAGACAGCGGATCCAGCCACGCACGTTGTTTGCCTGCCTGACGCTGCTGTGCCTAATGGCGATATGGCTATCCCTGGCCCTCGGCCCGGTCAGTCTGCCGCTGTTCGATACCCTGCGCGCCGGCCTACGCTTGCTCGGCGCACCCATCGCTGGAGAGGGGCTGGAGCAGGCCGAGCTGATCCTTGGCCAGATCCGCTTGCCCCGGACCCTGTTGGGTCTGGCGGTCGGTGCGGTGCTGGCGTTGTCGGGGGTGGCCATGCAGGGGTTGTTTCGCAATCCATTGGCCGATCCTGGCCTGGTCGGTGTCGCCAGCGGCGCGGCGCTGGGGGCGGCGGTGGCGATCGTCGGCGGCAGTTGGGTGGGTGGCCTGCCGGAGGCTTTCGCGCCATATCTTTTGTCAGGGTGCGCCTTCATCGGCGGGCTGGGAGTGACGGCGCTGGTGTACCGGCTGGGGCGCCGCGATGGCCAGACCAACGTCGCCACCATGCTGTTGGCGGGTATCGCCCTGACCGCCCTGGGTGGTTCGGCGGTAGGGTTGTTCACCTACCTTGCCGATGACGCCACTTTGCGTACCCTGACCTTCTGGAACCTGGGCAGCCTCAACGGTGCCAGTTACGACCGGCTGTGGCCCTTGTTGCTGGTGGTGCTGGCGGTCGCGCTGTGGCTGCCGCGTCGGGCACAGGCGCTGAACGCGCTGCTGCTGGGCGAGTCGGAGGCACGCCACCTGGGTATCGAGGTGGAGCGACTCAAGCGCGAGTTGGTGTTCTGTACGGCGCTGGGGGTGGGGGCGGCGGTGGCGGCGGCCGGTCTGATCGGCTTCGTCGGTCTCGTGGTGCCGCACCTGGTACGCCTGCTGGCAGGGCCCGATCATCGGATACTGCTACCGGCCTCGCTGCTGGCCGGTGGCAGCCTGCTGTTGTTCGCCGACCTGGTGGCGCGCCTGGCGCTGGCGCCGGCGGAATTGCCGATCGGCATCGTTACCGCCTTCATCGGTGCGCCGTTCTTTCTGTTTCTGCTCGTGCGAGGGCGCAACTGATGCTCGAAGCCGAAAGCCTGCGGGTGCGTCGAGGCAGCAACGACGTATTGCATGATATCGACCTGCAACTGCTGCCAGGCCAAGTCCTGGGCGTGCTCGGGCCCAACGGCGCGGGCAAGAGCAGTCTGCTCGGTGCTCTGTGTGGCGAGTTGGCACCCAGCCATGGCTGCGTGACCCTCGACGGGCAGCCCCTGGACCGCTGGCCGGGTCAGGCGCGGGCACAGCGCCTGGCGGTACTGCCGCAAGTGTCCAGCCTGGGTTTCGCCTTTCGCGTCGAAGAAGTAGTGGGCATGGGCCGGTTGCCACACGGCAGCGGCCGCCAGCGCGACCGGGAAATCATCGAGCAGGCACTGCGTGCGGCCGATGCCTGGCATTTGCTGGAACGTAGTTATCTGGCCTTATCCGGCGGCGAACGTCAGCGGGTGCACCTGGCGCGGGTCCTCGCCCAGCTATGGCCGGGCGAGCAGGGCGCCACGCTGCTGCTCGACGAACCGACGTCGATGCTCGACCCGTTGCATCAGCACACCACGTTGCAGGCCGTGCGCCGCTTCGCCGGCCGTGGTGCGGCGGTGCTGGTGATCCTGCACGACCTGAACCTGGCCGCCCGCTATTGTGATCGTATCCTGCTGCTCGAAGCGGGGCGCGCCCATGCGTTGGCAGCTCCCGAACAGGCGCTGACGCCGGCTTCGCTCACGTCGGTGTTCGGCATCGATGTGTTGGTCCAGCCCCATCCGGAACGGGGCCACCCACTGATCATCACGCGCTAGGAGGCCCTGCTCATGCGCCACCCCATGCTGTTCGGCACACTACTGGGCTTGTTGCTGGCGCTCGGAGGGTGCCAGGCCAATCTGCCGCCGATACCCGCCTGGCAGGGGCGCGAAGGTCTTGACGATGCCTCCCTCGGGCAGATCCGCGACCTGGCCAGCGGTGAGTCGATCACCCCGAACGATCTGGTCCAGCGCCTGGCTGCGGCGCCACGGGTGTTGGTTGGCGAGAGACATGACAACCCCGATCACCACGCCCTGCAACTCTGGTTGCTGCGCGCCCTGCAGTCCCAGCGCAGGCAAGGCAGCCTGTTGCTGGAGATGCTCCAGCCGGAGCAGCAGGCGCGGGTCGATGCTCTGGCAGCACAAGCCTCGTTGCCAGCGGACCTGCCCAAGGCGCTGGATTGGCAGGACGGTTGGGACTGGCAGTTTTATGGGCCGATTGTGCGCGAGGCCCTGCAGAGCCATATACCGCTGTTGGCGGCCAATCTTTCATCGGTTGAAATCCGCCAGGTCTATCGGCAGCCAACTGCGTTGCCAGGCGAACACTCGAATGTCCCGGCGGTGAGAGCAGCCTTGCTCGAGCAGGTACGCGCGGGGCACTGTGGTCTGCTCCCAGAGAGTCAATTGCCGGCGATGCTGGCTGTTCAGCAGCAGCGCGACCGGCGCATTGCCGAGCGTATGCTGGAGGCGCCTGAGCCGGCATTGCTGTTGACCGGTGCCTATCATGCGCGCAAGGACTTGGGCGTTCCCCTGCACCTGGCCGACCTGCGTGCGCAAGGGCAGAGCAAGGTACTGCTGCTGATGGAGGTCGGTGAAAAGGTCGAGCCCGGGACGGCAGACTACGTGTGGTACACGCCTGCCACACCTGAGCAGGATTACTGTGCCCAATTACGCAAGTGATGGTCGTAAAACACCCAGGCAAAAAAAAGACCCGGCAAAGTGCCGGGTCAATAACCGTGATTAGCCTGATGAGGAGATAATCTGAGAGTCCGAACCAGGGGCTTTCAGTTTATCCAACTGATCTCGCGATCAGTTGTGATAATCATAACGATTCTCATTTCGTCGTCAATCCCCTTTCTCCGTTTATTTCGAATTTTTTTGCGACGGGCTTTTGGCATCGAGCTGCTGGTTGAGCGCCTGCTTGCGTTCGAGCGGCAGGTCGTTCCAATGCATGTCCAGCAAGGCGCCTTCGATGGCGTACAACAGCACCTTCGACGCCCGGAAACCTCGAGTCTTCACCGCCTGGTAGGCGCCCACGGCACCCAGGCGGCGCAAGTCCGACGCGCTGTGGATACCGGCTGCATGCAGCCACTGGGCGGAGGTCTTGCCGAGATTCTTCAGATGCTGCAACTCATCGTTCATCGAGCCTCCTGGCGATGGCCGAATGGGTATTGGGGGGTTGCATCGTGGCTCAGTCAGAGTGGAGTGTAGCGGGGGATGGGAAATACGCGGCGTTTTGCCATGGTTGGGGAGTGGGCATACTGCCGGTAAGCCGGCTCCTACAGGTCGAGGTAGGAACCGGCTTGCCGGGGGGAGGGCGTCGGCGGTGTTTACAACCCTGGCAAGTGCTGACGGACCTGGTCGATCACTTGATCCATGCTACTGCTGTCCTGGGTATCGACACGGGTGCTGTGCACCAGCTCCTGTGCATCCAGCGGCTCGCGGCTGGCCTGCTGGGCCTTGACCACTTCGAGGGTGGCATCGGACGGATCGCCGCCTTCGGCCTGACGTTGTTGCAGCCAGCTGGCGATCACCGCTTCCGGTGCCTGGCAGTCGAGAATCAACAGCGGTACCCCTGTGGCGTTGGCCACCTCGGCCGCCGCCTGACGCTGGGCATGCTTGAGGTAGGTGGCGTCGAGCACCACCGGGAAGCCGGCGCGCAGGATGGTCGCGGCCAGCGCGTGCAGGCGCTGGTAGGTGGCGGTGGTGGCGTCCTGATCGTAGATGCCGGCAGCCAGCTGGCCGGTCTGCGCGTCCTGCTGCTCGCCGAACAGGCGCTTGCGCTCTACGTCCGAACGCACCCGCACCGCGCCCAGGGCTTCGACCAGGCGCATGGCGACATGGCTCTTGCCGACTGCCGAGACACCATGGGTGATGGCCAGCAGACGCGACGGGATGGCGCTGTAGCTTTCCGCCAGGTTGGCGTAGTTACGGTAGGTACGCAGGGTGGTGGCACGCTGCACGCCATCGGAGTCCGGTGACAGGCTGAACAGCGCGACCTTGGCGCGGACCAGGGCACGGTAGGCTTTGTAGAAATTCAACAGTTCCAGCCCGGCATAGTCGCCGGTCAGCTCCAGGTACTGGCTGACGAAACGCCGTGCCAGACACTTGAGGCCGCGGTCTTCCAGGTCCATGGCCAGGAAGCCGACATCGGCATAGACGTCGGTCAGCCGGAACGGCTTGTTGAACTCGATGCAATCGAAGATCACCACCTTGCCGTCGATCAGCGTGGCGTTGCCCAGGTGGATATCGCCGTGGCATTCGCGGATGAAACCTTCGGCCTTGCGCGCCTCGAGCAGTCCATGCAGGCGTTCGAAGCTGCTGCGCGCCCAGGCTTGCAAGGCATCGAGTTGACGCAGGTCGGCCGCGTCGGTGAGGAACGGGCGAATCTGCTCGAAGTTCTGCTCGACCGGGGCCATCACGCTGTCAGGCGTGCCCAGCGGGTGGTCGACCGGTACTTTGGGTGCCTGCAGGTGGAATTCGGCGATCTGCCGGGCCATCTGGTCGATGTGGCCGGCGTTGAGCTCGCCGTTGGCCTGCAAGGTGTTGAGCATCTGGTCCTGAGGGAACTGGCGCATCTTCAGGACGTATTCGATCGCCTCGCCGTCGCCGCCGATCTGAGGTTGCTCGGCACTACCGGTGATCGGCAAGACCTCCAGGTAAAGACCGTCGGTCAGGCGCTGGTTCAGCCGCAGTTCTTCGTTGCAGAAGTGCTGACGCTGGGCCAGGCCGGTGAAGTCGAGGAAGCCGAAATTCATCGGCTTCTTGATCTTGTAGGCGTACTCACCGGTGAGCAGAACCCAGGAAATATGCGTCTCGATGAGTTTGAACCCATCCACCGGGTGAGGGTACAGGGCGGGGTTCTGCAACGCGTTGATCAAGGCTTGGCTCACTGTAAATCCTTCCTGGGCAGGGAATTCGAATGCGCCATTATGGTCAATGGTGCCGTCCCTGCATACCGCCCAGGGCGTCTGCCCAGCCTTTATAAAGTGCGTATAATCCGCCGCCATGACTCGAACCCGAAATTCCCGTACCCCTAAAAAAGCCCCGAACAGCCGTACCCGAACCTGGTTGGGCTGGGCCCTGAAGCTCAGCCTGGTTGGCCTGGTGATCCTCGCCGGCTTCGCGGTCTACCTGGATGCTGTCGTTCAGGAAAAGTTCTCCGGTAAGCGCTGGACCATTCCGGCCAAGGTCTATGCCCGGCCACTGGAGCTGTTCACTGGTCAGAAACTGAGCAAGGCCGACTTCCTCACCGAGCTCGATGCCTTGGGCTACCGCAGGGAAAGCGCGGCCAATGGCCCGGGCGCGGTGGCCGTCAACGGCAACACGGTCGACCTCAATACCCGCGGCTTCCAGTTCTACGAGGGCATGGAACCGGCGCAGTTCGTGCGCGTACGCTTCTCCGGCGACTACGTGGCGGGGCTGGCCGGGGCCAATGGCAGCAAGCTCGACGTGGTGCGTCTCGAGCCGTTGATGATTGGCGGCATCTACCCCAAGAACCTCGAAGACCGCATCCTGATCAAGATCGACCAGGTGCCGCCGTACCTGCTCGAAACCCTGGTGGCCACCGAGGACCGCGATTTCTACAGCCACTTTGGCGTATCGCCCAAGTCGATCGCCCGGGCGATCTGGGTCAACACCTCTTCTGGCTCCATGCGCCAGGGCGGCAGTACCCTGACCCAGCAGTTGGTGAAGAACTTCTACCTGACCAGCGAACGCACCCTCACCCGCAAGCTGACCGAAGCGATGATGGCTGTGCTGCTGGAGCTGCACTACGACAAGCGTGAGATCCTCGAGGCCTACCTGAACGAGGTCTTCATCGGTCAGGACGGCCAGCGCGCCGTGCACGGCTTCGGCCTGGCCAGCCAGTTCTTCTTCAGCCAGCCGCTGTCGGAGCTCAAGCTGCATCAGATCGCCTTGCTGGTGGGCATGGTCAAGGGGCCGTCCTACTACAACCCGCGTCGCCATCCCGATCGGGCCCTGGCCCGCCGCAACCTGGTGCTCGACCTGCTTGCCGAGCAGGGCGTGGCGAGCAAGGAAGTGGTCGAGGCCGCGAAGAAGATGCCGCTCGGTGTGACCAAGCGCGGCAGTCTGGCGGACAGTTCGTTCCCCGCCTTCCTCGACCTGGTCAAGCGCCAGCTGCGTCAGGACTACCGCGACGAAGACTTGACCGAAGAAGGCTTGCGCATCTTCACCAGTTTCGACCCGATCCTGCAGATGAAGGCCGAAACCGCCATGAACGAGACCTTCAAGCGTCTGGCCGGGCGCAAGGGGGCCGACGACGTGGAGTCGGCGATGGTCGTGACCAACCCGGAAACCGGCGAGGTGCAGGCCTTGATCGGCAGCCGCCAGGCAGGCTTCGCAGGCTTCAACCGCGCTATCGATGCGGTACGCCCGATCGGTTCGCTGGTCAAGCCTGCGGTCTACCTCACCGCCCTCGAGCAACCCAGCAAGTACACCTTGACCAGTTGGGTGCAGGACGAGGCGTTCTCGGTCAAGGGGGCCAACGGCCAGGTCTGGCGACCACAGAACTACGACCGTCGGTCCCATGGCACCATCTACCTGTACCAGGGCCTGGCCAACTCGCTGAACCTTTCCACTGCCAAGCTTGGCCTGGAAGTGGGCGTGCCGAACGTCATCAAGACCATCGGTCGGCTCGGCGTCAACGTCGACTGGCAGCCGTTCCCGGCCATGCTGCTGGGGGCTGGTGGCATGTCGCCGATGCAGGTCGCGACCATGTACCAGACCATCGCCAACGGGGGGTTCAATACCCCGATGCGTGGTATCCGCAGCGTTTTGACCGCCGAAGGCGAGCCGCTCAAGCGCTACCCGTTCAAGGTCCAGCAGACGTTCGACCCAGGCGCCATTTATCTGGTGCAGAACGCCATGCAGCGGGTAATGCGCGAAGGCACCGGCCGTTCGGTGTACAACGTACTGCCTAAAACCTTGACCCTGGCCGGCAAGACCGGTACCAGCAACGACTCGCGCGACAGCTGGTTCTCCGGCTTCAGCCAGGACCTGCTGGCCGTGGTCTGGCTGGGCCGGGACGACAATGGCAAGACACCGTTCACCGGCGCAACCGGCGCCCTGCAGGTCTGGACCAGCTTCATGAGCAAGGCCGATCCGCTGCCGCTGGACATGCCGCAGCCGGATAACGTGGTACAGGCGTGGATCGATCCGTACAGCGGGCAGGGTTCCGACAGTAGCTGTCCGGGAGCGGTACAGATGCCGTATATTCGCGGAAGCGAACCGGCCCCTGGCGCGACCTGTGGCGGCCAGCAGGATCCGGTGGAATCAGTCATGGACTGGGTCAAAGGCTGGATGAACTAAGCTGCGGCAGTATTGATGAGGTGTTAAGTGAAAAAGTGGTGGTTTCCTGCCGTGACGGCACTGGTGGTGCTCCAGGGTTGCTCCAGCGTTCCGCGGGGCAACATCCCGGTGGTCGATTCGAGTACCCGCGTCTCCAACAGTGAGCGGGTGTCGGCCAACCGTGCTGCGGTCGGCCCCAGCGGTGGTACCGCGCAGGCGCAGACACTGCCCGAGGACTCGGGCGTCACCGTGATGATTCCGCAGGGTGCCGGTGCCACTCCGATCAGCACTGGTCCCATCACCCCTGGGCCAGTGACCTCCGGTCCGATCACTACCAACCCTAACCCTATTGCCGACGAACCCTTCGATATCGCTGCGATGAACAACACGCCAGCGGCGTCTAGCGCGCCGACCGGCATTCCGCGCAACGACACCAGCAGCGGCGGCCTGTCGGCGGACGAACAGCTCGATGGGCCAGTGCTGGCGCTGCTCACCACCGCCCAACAGCAACAGGTCGGTGGTGACTTCAATGGCGCCGCGTCGAGCCTGGAACGTGCCCAGCGTATTGCTCCGCGCGAGCCGCAGGTGCTGTTCCGCCTGGCCCAGGTGCGCCTGTCCCAAGGTGATGCGGCGCAGGCCGAGCAGTTGGCGCGCCGCGCCCTGACCTACGCCAATGGCCGCCCGGACCTGCAAGCCGAGCTGTGGAACACCATCGCCCAGGCCCGCGAGAAGCAGGGTGACAGCGCCGGTGCGGCCCTGGCGCGGCAGAAGGCCCGGGTCAATTCGTGATGGTCGAGCCCCGCATCCTGGAAATCGCCGACCATCTGCTGCTGATCGAGCGCGAACTGCAAGTGCAGGGCTGGTGGAGCGACGCCGCTCCCAGCGCCGAGGCGCTGGCCAGCGTGGTGCCGTTCGCGGTCGACAGCATGACTTTCGAGCAGTGGCTGCAGTGGATTTTCCTGCCACGCATGAAGGTCATCCTCGAACACGGCCACCCGCTACCCAACGCCTCCGGCATCCTGGTGATGGCCGAAACCGTGTTCGCCGATCGTCCGGAGCAGAGTCGGGAGCTGCGACGTCTGTTGGCAGCATTCGACCAATTGATCGGCGCTTGCGCCTGATTTCTTCTCTTTTTCCTATAAGGGCCGCAGTTTGTGGCCCTTTTTTGTAAAAATCTTATTTTTTCTGCTGCTGACTCGGTTTTTAGTGGTGGAACGAATTCATCTTCGGGAAAAATTGGCAATAATTTTTCTTGACTTGTAGGCCGCGAATCAGAAGAATCCAGTTTCCGCTGTAGAGGGACTGCCAGAAGCAGACCCGCTAGGCAGATCATGAGGCGCACACCCGCGCCGACTTGTTACACCCCGCAACGCGTTACCTCGCGCTGGGTGGGATACCCCCGCAACACTCAGGGGCGTTCCCAATACTTGCTCAGTCAGTGCTGACGTTCGCTCATGCTCTGCTTGGCAGTAAACCTATTAAGACCCGCCCAGTGAGGGCGGTATTCTGGCGTTTTAGAGGTGAACAACGTGGAGCTTTTATCCGGCGCTGAAATGGTCGTCCGCTTCTTGCGTGACGAAGGCGTTAAGCACATCTATGGGTACCCAGGCGGTGCTCTCCTTCATGTTTACGACGCACTGTTCAAAGAACCGGAAGTGGAACACATCCTGGTTCGCCACGAGCAGGCGGCAACCCATATGGCGGACGGTTACGCCCGTGCCACCGGCAAGGCCGGCGTGGTACTGGTGACTTCCGGCCCAGGCGCGACCAATGCCATCACCGGTATTGCCACCGCCTACATGGACTCCATCCCGATGGTTATCCTGTCTGGCCAGGTGCCGAGCACCATGGTCGGTACCGATGCCTTCCAGGAAACCGACATGATCGGTATCTCGCGGCCGATCGTGAAGCACAGCTTCATGATCAAGCACCCGACCGAGATCCCCGAAGTTCTGAAGAAGGCGTTCTACCTGGCGCAATCCGGCCGTCCAGGTCCGGTCGTGGTCGACATTCCAAAAGATATGACCAACCCGGCCGAGAAGTTCGAATACGTCTATCCGAAGAAGGTCAAGCTGCGCTCTTACAGCCCGGCGGTGCGTGGCCACTCCGGCCAGATTCGCAAGGCAGCCGAGATGCTCCTGGCCGCCAAGCGTCCGATCGTCTACTCCGGTGGTGGCGTGATCCTCGGCGGTGGCTCCGAAGCCCTGACCGAAATCGCCAAGTCGTTGAACCTGCCAGTCACCAACACCCTGATGGGTCTGGGTGGCTTCCCCGGTACCGACCGCCAGTTCCTCGGCATGCTCGGTATGCACGGCAGCTTCACGGCCAACCTGGCCATGCACAATGCCGATGTCATCTTCGCGGTCGGTGCGCGTTTCGACGATCGCGTGGTCAATGGCCCGGCCAAGTTCTGCCCGAACGCCAAAATCATCCACATCGACATCGATCCGGCGTCGATCTCCAAGATGATCAAGGCCGACGTGCCGATCGTGGGGCCGGTCGACAGCGTGCTCAACGAGATGCTCGGCATCCTCAAGGAAATCGGCGAGCAGCCTGACAAAGCGGCGCTCGATGCCTGGTGGAAGCAGATCGACGAATGGCGTGGCAATGGCGAACTGTTCCCGTACGACAAGGGCGACGGTAACGTCATCAAGCCGCAGAAAGTCATCGAGACCCTGTGCGAAGTGACCCATGGCGATGCCTTCGTCACTTCCGACGTTGGTCAGCACCAGATGTTCGCGGCGCAGTACTACCGCTTCAACAAGCCTAACCGCTGGATCAACTCCGGTGGCCTGGGCACCATGGGCTTTGGCTTCCCGGCGGCGATGGGCGTCAAGCTCAACTTCCCGGACCAGGACGTGGCCTGTGTGACGGGCGAAGGCAGTATCCAGATGAACATCCAGGAGCTGTCGACCTGCATGCAGTACGGCCTGCCGGTCAAGATCGTCAACCTGAACAACGGCGTGCTGGGTATGGTCCGCCAGTGGCAGGACATGTCGTACAACGGTCGCCACTCGCACTCGTACGTCGAGTCGCTGCCTGACTTCATCAAGCTGGCCGAGGCCTATGGCCATGTGGGTATCCGCATCACCAGCCTGAAGGACCTCAAGCCGAAGCTTGAAGAAGCCTTCGCGATGAAGGACCGCCTGGTGTTCATCGACATCGCGGTCGACCGTAGTGAGCACGTCTATCCGATGCAGATCAAGGATGGCTCGATGCGTGACATGTGGCTGAGCAAGACGGAGCGTACCTGATATGCGGCACATCATCTCCCTGCTGCTGGAAAACGAACCCGGTGCCCTGTCTCGCGTGGTCGGCCTGTTCTCCCAGCGCAACTACAACATTGAAAGCCTGACCGTAGCGCCGACCGAAGACCCGACCCTGTCGCGTCTGACGCTGACTACCGTTGGCCATGACGAAGTGATCGAACAGATCACCAAGAACCTGAACAAGCTGGTCGAGGTGGTGAAACTCGTCGACCTGTCGGAAAGCGCCCATATCGAGCGCGAACTGATGCTGGTCAAGGTCAAGGCCACCGGCGCCCAGCGCGCCGAAATCAAGCGCACCACGGATATCTTCCGTGGCCAGATCGTCGATGTGACCGCCAGCGTGTACACCGTGCAACTGAGCGGTACCAGCGACAAACTGGACAGCTTCATCCAGGCGATCGGCACTGCATCGATTCTCGAAACCGTGCGCAGCGGCGTTACCGGCATTGCCCGTGGCGACAAAGTGCTCAGCATCTAAATTCAAAAATTAGCAATGGCTCCGCAGGGGCCGAGATATAACCAGGGGTATTTTCATGAAAGTTTTCTACGATAAAGACTGCGACCTTTCCATCATCCAGGGTAAGAAAGTCGCCATCATCGGTTACGGCTCCCAGGGCCACGCTCAGGCGTGCAACCTGAAGGACTCCGGTGTAGACGTAACCGTCGGTCTGCGTAAAGGTTCGGCTACCGTTGCCAAAGCTGAAGCCCACGGCCTGAAAGTCGCCGACGTGGCTACCGCTGTTGCTGCTGCCGACCTGGTCATGATCCTGACCCCGGACGAATTCCAAGGCGCCCTGTACAAGAACGAAATCGAGCCGAACATCAAGCAGGGCGCTACCCTGGCGTTCTCCCACGGCTTCTCGATCCACTACAACCAAGTCGTGCCGCGCGCTGACCTGGACGTGATCATGATCGCGCCGAAGGCTCCGGGTCACACCGTTCGCTCCGAGTTCGTCAAAGGCGGCGGTATCCCTGACCTGATCGCTGTCTACCAGGACGCTTCGGGTAACGCCAAGAACGTCGCCCTGTCCTACGCTTCGGGCGTCGGTGGCGGTCGTACCGGCATCATTGAAACCACCTTCAAGGACGAGACCGAAACCGACCTGTTCGGTGAGCAGGCCGTTCTCTGCGGCGGTACCGTCGAGCTGGTCAAAGCCGGCTTCGAAACCCTGGTCGAAGCTGGCTACGCGCCGGAAATGGCCTACTTCGAGTGCCTGCACGAGCTGAAGCTGATCGTTGACCTCATGTACGAAGGCGGCATCGCCAACATGAACTACTCGATCTCCAACAACGCCGAGTACGGTGAGTACGTCACCGGCCCAGAAGTCATCAACGAAGAATCCCGCAAGGCCATGCGCAACGCTCTGAAGCGCATCCAGGACGGCGAGTACGCGAAGATGTTCATCTCCGAAGGTGCCACCAACTACCCATCGATGACCGCCAAGCGTCGTAACAACGCTGCCCACGGCATCGAAATCATCGGTGAGCAACTGCGCTCGATGATGCCTTGGATCTCGGCTAACAAGATCGTCGACAAGACCAAGAACTGAGTCTTATCGAAACATGAAAAACGCGGCTTCGGCCGCGTTTTTTCGTTCTGCCGGCGCGCATCTGGTATAAAGCAGGCCAGAGGTCCGCTGTCAGAACCTGTTTTGCGGGCCCGTTGTCGAACATTTTCCATCCTGTTGCAAGGTACCCTCCATGAGCGAACGTCCCGAAGAGCCGAACAAGCCCTCCGACGCCGAAAGCCTGCTACCTGTCGATGAGCACATTGAAGAAGGTCATGACGCCGAAGGGCGCAAGGTGCGTCATCGCGGTATCTATCTGTTGCCCAACCTGTTCACCACCGCCAACCTGTTCGCCGGTTTCTATTCGATCATCAGCTCGATGAGTGCGCAGAGCGCCCTGAGTGCGGGTGATCCGCGAGAGGCGAGCAAGTACTTCGCCTTTGCTGCCATCGCCATTTTCGTCGCCATGGTCCTCGATGGCCTGGATGGCCGGGTGGCGCGCATGACCAATACCCAGAGCGCCTTCGGCGCCGAGTACGATTCGTTGTCGGACATGGTCGCCTTTGGTGTCGCGCCGGCGCTGCTGGCGTTCGGCTGGGCCCTGGGTGACATGGGTAAGGTCGGCTGGATGGTCGCCTTCATCTATGTAGCCGGTGCGGCGTTGCGCTTGGCACGTTTCAACACCCAGGTCGGTACCGCCGACAAGCGTTATTTCATCGGCTTGGCCAGTCCGGCTGCGGCCGGTGTGGTGGCGGGTACGGTGTGGGCATTCAGTGACTACGGCATCCAGGGCTCCAAGCTGTCGTTCCTGGTGGCGCTGCTGGTGGCCGCGGCTGGCATGCTGATGGTCAGCAACATCAAGTACAACAGCTTCAAGGAGCTCGACCTCAAGGGGCGCGTGCCGTTCGTGGCGATCCTTGCGGTGGTGCTGGTGTTCGCCGTGGTGTTCAGCGACCCGCCGCGTATCCTGCTGCTGATCTTCCTCGCTTATGCGGCTTCGGGGCCCATTCAGTCCCTGCTGCGTTCGCGCCGCCGTAAATCCTGACAAATGATTTAATGGTGGAATAACATTCCGGCTCCATAGTCTTACGGGTACATCCGTCACCCGTGCTATGGAGCCGCCATGTTGATCAAGCTTCCCAGGTCGTCCGACTGCAAGGCAGCGGAGATCACCCCCGAACATCTCTACTTTTCCCGTCGTAAGCTGCTGGGGGCATCTCTCGCGGGTTTCGCCGTGAGCGCACTGCCAGGGTTGGGGCGTGCGGCTGAGGCCAGCCGCTATGCGGACGTCGACGTCGGCGCAGCGCCTGGCTGGTTCTCCGAAAAGCTTGGCGCCACGCGCTGGCAGGCGGTCACCGTCCAGGGCGAGGCGATCACGCCCTTCAAGGATGCCACCCACTACAACAACTTCTACGAGTTCGGGCCTGACAAGGGAGACCCGGCAGCCAACGCCGACAGCCTGCCGACCGAGCCGTGGAGCGTGGTGATCGACGGTGAAGTGGGTAAGCCTGGACGCTACGCGCTGGAAGACTTCGTTAAACCCTATCAGCTCGAGGAACGCATTTACCGGCTGCGTTGTGTCGAGGCCTGGTCGATGGTGATCCCCTGGCTGGGCTTTCCACTGGCGCAGGTGCTCAAGCAGGTGGAGCCGACCTCCAAGGCGCGGTATGTGCGCTTCGAGACGCTCGATGATCCGCAGCACATGCCTGGGCAGCGTTCTGGCTTCGCCCTGATCGACTGGCCATACAGAGAAGGGTTGCGCCTGGATGAGGCCATGCACCCGTTGGCAATTCTGGCGGTGGGGATGTATGGCCGTGAGTTGCCTAACCAGAATGGCGCGCCGCTGCGTTTGGTGGTGCCGTGGAAGTATGGCTTCAAGAGCATCAAGTCGATCGTGCGTATCAGCCTGGTGGCCGAGCAGCCGGGGACCACCTGGCAAGGTCTTGCGCCGACCGAGTATGGCTTCTATGCCAACGTCAATCCGCAGGTGGATCATCCGCGCTGGAGCCAGGCTCGTGAGCGGCGTCTACCCAGTGGGTTGTTCAGCCCGAATGTGCGGGACACTCAGATGTTCAATGGCTATGCCGACGAAGTTGCATCGCTGTATACCGGCCTCGATCTGCGGAAAAACTATTGATGCGCTATCCATGGTTGCGCCTGGGTATCTTCGTGGTTGGCTGTCTGTTCCCGCTGTGGTGGTTGTATGAAGCGGCGATGGGCATGCTTGGGCCCGATCCGGGAAAGATCCTCATGGATCGCCTCGGTCTTGGGGCGCTGACCTTTCTGCTGGTGAGCCTGTCGATGACCCCGCTGCAGCGGCTGACGGGGTGGTCGGGTTGGATCGTGGTGCGGCGGCAGCTGGGGCTGTGGTGTTTCGCTTATATAGTCCTGCACATCCTGGCGTATCTGTTCTTCATCCTCGGTCTGGATTGGGGGCAGTTGGCGGTTGAGTTGCGCAAGCGGCTTTACATCATCGTCGGGGCGTTGGCGTTTCTTGGATTGTTGGCATTGGCCGTCACCTCCAACCGATACAGCCAGCGGCGGTTGGGTGCACGGTGGAAGAAGCTGCACAAGCTGGTGTATGTGATTCTTGGGCTGGGGTTGCTGCACTTCTTGTGGATCGTTCGCTCTGATCTGCGGGAGTGGGCGATCTATGCGGTGTTGGGTGGATTGTTGATGGTAGTGCGTATTCCGCTGTTGGCGCGATGGTTGTCCCGGCTGGGCCGACGGCGGGGGAGGGCGGTGCCTTAGATGCGGTCTCGCCGGCCTTGATAGGGGGTATTTCCTAAATATCTGATTTTCTTGAAAATAGGTGTTGACGCCGTTTCGAATCCCCTTATAATGCGCACCACTTCCAACGCA
>NZ_JAHWIW010000059.1:0-22814 GCF_025377065.1 Pseudomonas sp. HD6422
ACTGGGACCATTCGGCGCTGATCAAAGGCCTGGAGCACATGGCCAACTTCTCGATCCGCGACGAGAAATGAGCTTCAGGCTGTAAGCCTCAAGCGGCAAGTAAAAGCAGATCTGCTTTTGCTTGCGGCTTGTAGCTTGAAGCTTGCAGCTGTGGGGACCGCCCCTGGTTCGGCCTGCACGGAGGCAGTTCCAGGGGCGTTTTAGATTCTGCAGAACAACAATAATTGGGAGCCTGCCATGTCGGTCGATCCGCAAAAAATTCTCCGCGAGCTGTTCGACACAGCCATCGCCGCCGCCCACCCACGCCATGTCCTCGAACCCTACCTGCCCGCCGACCGCAGCGGCCGGGTCATCGTCATCGGTGCCGGCAAGGCCGCGGCCGCCATGGCCGAAGTGGTCGAGAAGCACTGGCAAGGCGAAGTCAGCGGGCTGGTCGTGACCCGCTACGGCCATGGCGCCAACTGCCAGAAAATCGAAGTGGTCGAAGCCGCCCACCCCGTCCCCGACGCGGCCGGCCTGGCAGTAGCCAAGCGGGTGCTGGAGCTGGTCAGCGACCTCAACGAAGACGACCGGGTCATCTTCCTGCTCTCCGGTGGTGGTTCGGCATTGCTGGCCCTGCCTGCCGAGGGTCTGACCCTGGCCGACAAGCAACAGATCAACAAAGCGCTGCTCAAGTCCGGCGCGACCATCGGCGAGATGAACTGCGTGCGCAAGCACCTCTCGGCGATCAAGGGCGGCCGCCTGGCCAAGGCCTGCTGGCCCGCCACTGTCTACACCTATGCCATTTCCGACGTGCCTGGCGACCTGGCCACCGTCATCGCCTCCGGCCCGACCGTGGCCGACCCGAGCACTTCGGCCGATGCCTTGGCGATCCTCAAGCGCTACAACATCGAAGCACCGCAAGCCGTCATCGATTGGCTCAGCAACCCGGCCTCCGAGACCGTCAAGAGCGGCGACCCCTGCCTGGCGCGCAGCCACTTCCAACTGATCGCCAAACCTCAGCAGTCGCTCGAAGCCGCCGCGGTAAAAGCCCGCCAAGCCGGTTTCAGTCCGCTGATTCTCGGCGACCTGGAAGGCGAGTCGCGCGAGGTGGCCAAGGTGCATGCCGGTATCACCCGACAGATCGTGCAACATGGCCAGCCGCTCAAGGCGCCGTGCGTGATCCTTTCCGGCGGCGAGACCACCGTCACCGTGCGTGGCAATGGCCGCGGCGGGCGCAATGCCGAGTTCCTCCTGAGCCTCACCGAAAGCCTCAAGGGCCTGCCGGGCGTCTATGCCCTGGCCGGTGACACCGACGGCATCGACGGTTCGGAAGAGAACGCCGGCGCGTTCATGACCCCAAGCAGCTATGCCCGCGCCGAGGCCCTGGGCCTGTCGGCCAGCGACGAGCTGGACAACAACAACGGCTACGGCTATTTCGCCGCGCTCGATGCGCTGATCGTCACCGAACCGACCCGCACCAACGTCAACGACTTCCGCGCCATCCTGATCCTTGAGACTGCCCAATCATGACGCCTGATAAAAAAGTAAAGATCCTCGCCACCCTCGGCCCTGCGATCAACGGCATCGACGACATCCGCCAACTGGTGGAAGCCGGGGTGAACATCTTCCGCCTCAATTTCAGCCACGGCGAACATGCCGATCATGCCCTGCGCTATCAGTGGATCCGTGAAGTCGAGCAGCAGCTGAATTACCCGCTGGGCATCCTCATGGACCTGCAGGGCCCCAAGCTGCGGGTCGGCCGTTTCTCCCAAGGCAAAGTCCAGTTGCAGCGTGGCCAGGCCCTGCGTCTGGACCTGGACGCCACCCCTGGCGACAGCCGCCGGGTCAACCTGCCGCATCCGGAAATCATCGCCGCCCTCGAACCTGGCATGGACCTGCTGCTCGATGACGGCAAGCTGCGCCTGCGCGTCACCGCCAAGCACGACGATGCCATCGACACCGAAGTGTTGGCCGGTGGCGAGCTGTCCGACCGCAAGGGCGTCAACGTGCCCCAGGCTGTTCTGGAGCTCTCGCCGCTCACCGAAAAAGATCGCCGCGACCTGGCCTTCGGCCTGGACCTGGGCGTGGACTGGGTGGCCCTGTCGTTCGTGCAGCGCCCCGAGGACATCATCGAAGCGCGTCAGCTGATCGGTGACCGTGCCTACCTGATGGCCAAGATCGAGAAGCCCTCTGCCGTCGAACAGCTGCAAGCCATCGCTGAGCTGGCCGATGCGATCATGGTGGCCCGTGGCGACCTGGGCGTGGAAGTACCCGCCGAGAGCGTGCCGCAGATTCAGAAGCGCATCATCGGCACCTGCCGCCAGCTCGGCAAGCCGGTGGTGGTGGCTACGCAGATGCTCGAATCGATGCGCTTCTCGCCCGCCCCGACCCGCGCCGAAGTCACCGACGTGGCCAACGCCGTGGCCGAAGGTGCCGATGCGGTGATGCTCTCGGCCGAGACCGCCTCGGGCGACTACCCATTGGAAGCGGTGCAAATGATGAGCAAGATTATCCGCCAGGTGGAGAACGGCCCGGACTACCAGGCCCAGCTCGACGTCGGCCGGCCGAAAGCCGAGGCAACCGTATCGGATGCCATCAGCTGCGCGATCCGCCGCATCAGCGGCATCCTACCGGTGGCGGTGCTGGTCAACTACAGCGAATCCGGCACTTCGACGCTGCGTGCAGCGCGCGAGCGGCCACGGGCACCGATCCTCAACCTGACGCCAAACCTCAAGACCGCCCGCCGCCTGAGCGTGGCCTGGGGCGTGCACTCGGTGGTCAATGATCGCCTGCGCCAGGTCGACGAAATCTGCTCGACTGCGTTGGAAATCGCCCAGGCCCAAGGCATGGCCAGCCGTGGCGACACGCTGCTGATCACCGCGGGGGTGCCCTTCGGTAAGCCCGGCACGACCAATACGCTGCGGATCGAAACCTTGGTCTAAGCCATCACACCGACCTTGTAGGAGCGGGTTTACCCGCGAATGCGATAGACCTGGCGACACAGTGTCCAGACAGACGCATTCGCGGGTAAACCCGCTCCTACAGCGGTAGGCGATGTGCCATTCAAGCGCGGAAAACCGAGGCCCACAGAGGCCCACCGCTTCCCCTTCAACCTTACCGACTGCCCCATGTACGCCAAACATTCCCTCGTGTCGTGCCCCGACTGGGCCACGGCACTGCTCAACGGTTTCAGCCAGGTGCTGCTGCTGCGCAACCCCCTGTGCGGCCTGTGCTGCCTGTTGGCCATGCTGCTGACCGCCCCGGCGCTGGTCGGCGGCGCCCTGCTCGGCGCCCTCGCCGGGCTGCTCACGGCCCAGCGCCGCGGCTATGACCGTAGCGACCGCCAGGCTGGCCTGTACTGCTACAACGCTGTGCTGATCGGCATCCTGATCAGCGCTGTGCTGCCATGGTCGGCAATCCTGCCACCACTGATCATCGCCGCCGGCGGGGTGTCCAGTATCCTGACCCACCAGTGGCGCAAGCGCGGCGGCAAACTGCTGACTGCCTATACCGCACCGTTCGTGCTGCTCGGCTGGGCCACCCTGCAGCTCGCCTCGCCTTCTCCCGGCGGCTACGTCGAAGCCGAACCGCTGCATGCCCTGGCGCGCGGCGTGGGCCAGATTTTCTTGCTCGACCAGCCGCTGGCAGGTGTTCTGATCATCCTCGGCGTACTCATCGCCAATCCCTACGCCGCCCTGTGGGCGCTCATCGGTTCAGCCATCGGCGGCGGCGCAGCGCTGTTCGCCGGCGAAGCTCAGGCGGCTTGGCTGGGTCTGTACGGCTTCAATGCTGCCTTGGCGGCGCTGGCCTTCAGCCGCCAGGGTGAGAAACCCTGGGTGTCGCTGCTGGCCATCGCCCTGGCGCTTCTGCTGCAAGCCCTGTTCAACCAGCTGCCGCTCCCGGCACTCACCGCACCGTTCGTGGTGGCCTGCTGGCTGATGCACCTGGGCAGTCATCTGGCACGCCACAGCCACAAGGGTGACGGAGCCCGCTTGCACAGCTGAAACGCAGCCCCTAGGCTCAGGCCATTGCACAGTGGAACGAGCCCATGGACAACCCGACCAGCCTGCGCGAGCGGCTCTACATCATCGTCTTCCAGACCGACACCGTGGCCGGAAGACGCTTCGACAAGACTCTCCTGCTGATCATCCTGGCGAGCCTGGTGACGGTGGTCCTCGACAGCATCGACGCGGTGCACCAAGGCTATGCCGGGGTGCTCGCAGCGATCGAATGGGGGTTCACCGCGATCTTCCTGGCCGAGTACCTGACCCGCCTGTACTGCTCGCCCAAGCCCCTGCGCTACGCATTCAGTTTCTATGGGCTGGTCGACCTGCTGGCCATCGTGCCGGGAATCCTCGCCCTGTACTACAGCGACGCCCAGTACCTGCTGATCATCCGCGTGATTCGCATGCTGCGGATCTTCCGCGTGCTCAAGCTCAGCCATTACCTGAAGCAGGCCAACTACTTGCTCGACGCGCTGCGCGGCAGCAAGCAGAAGATCATCGTGTTCCTGGTCAGCGTCTCCACCCTGGTGACCGTGTTCGGCACCCTGATGTACGTGATCGAAGGGCCGGCAAATGGCTTCACCAGCATACCCACTGGCATCTACTGGGCCATCGTCACCCTCACCACGGTCGGCTTCGGCGATATCGTGCCGAAGACGGCGCTGGGGCAAGTGCTGTCGTCACTGGTGATGATCACCGGTTATTCGATCATCGCCGTGCCGACCGGAATCTTCACCGCCGAATTGGCCAATGCGATGCGTGGCGAACAGTTGAGACATGAGTGTCCGCGATGCAGCAAACAAAGCCATGAGCACAGCGCGGCATTCTGCTCACGCTGTGGCAGCGCGCTATTTCCCGGATAGCTGAAGCCCCCCCTGTCGAGACCGCATAACCAAAGCATTTTTTGTTCTTTAACCCCTGCGATCACAGCCGCTATAGTCGCTGGCACTCTGCCTACTCACCCCGAACAAGGACGCCACGTGAAAAGACTCCTCACCGCTTCGCTGCTCGCCGCAGGCCTGGCCCTCGGCAACTTCGCCCACGCCGCCCCGACCTTGCTCAACGTCTCCTATGACGTGATGCGCGACTTCTACAAGGACTACAACCCGGCCTTCCAGAAGCACTGGGAAGCCGAGCACAACGAGAAGGTCAATCTGCAGATGTCCTTCGGCGGCTCGAGCAAGCAGGCGCGCGCGGTGATCGATGGCCTGCCGGCCGATGTCATCACCATGAACATGGCCACCGACATCAACGCCCTTGCCGACCACGGCAAGCTGGTGCCGGACAACTGGGTGACCCGCCTGCCGAACAACAGCGCACCCTTCACCTCGGCCACGGTGTTCATCGTGCGCAAGGGTAACCCCAAGGCCCTGAAGGACTGGCCAGATCTGCTCAAGGAAGGCGTGCAGGTGATCGTGCCCAACCCCAAGACCTCGGGTAATGGTCGCTATACCTACCTGTCGGCATGGGGCTACGTGCTCAAGCAAGGCGGCGATGAGGCCAAGGCCCGCGACTTCGTCGGCAAGCTGTTCAAGCAGGCGCCGGTGCTCGATACCGGTGGCCGCGCCGCCACCACCACCTTCATGACCAACCAGATCGGCGATGTGCTGGTGACCTTCGAGAACGAGGCCGAGATGATCGCCCGCGAGTTCGGCCGCGATCAGTTCGAAGTGGTCTACCCGAGCGTATCGGCAGAGGCCGAACCGCCGGTGAGTGTGGTCGACAAGGTAGTGGCGAAAAAAGGCACCCAGGCATTGGCCGAAGAGTACCTGAAGTACCTGTGGTCGCCCGCAGCCCAGGAAATCGCCGCACAGAACTACCTGCGCCCGCGCGATGCGACGGTGCTGGCCAAGTACACCGACCGCTTCCCGAAAGTCGATTTCCTCTCAGTGGAAAAAACCTTCGGTGACTGGCGCACCGTACAGAAGACCCACTTCAATGACGGTGGCGTGTTCGACCAGATCTACAGCAATCAGTAATTGATGAAGAGGCCAGCACAGGCAGCATCATGACTGGCGAAATACAAGGGCCTTGAGCCCACCCGCCGGGTCGGCATCGGGAAACTCCGGCGGGTTCCCCAACCGTTCGACGAAGACCAGCGACGGCGCCTGCTCCGCCATGCCCTCGATGAGAAATTCCGGACCGATGCCGGGATCGTTGACACAAGCCAGCACCGTCCCGCCCTCGCTCAGCAACTCGGGCAGACGCCGCAGGATCTTGGCGTAGTCCTGGGTCAGCACGAAGCTGCCGCGCTGGAAGGTCGGGGGGTCGATGATGATCAGGTCGTAGGGGCCGTACTTGCGGACCTTGCCCCAGGACTTGAACAGCTCATGACCTAGATAGGCTACCCGCGAGGCATCGTGGCCATTGAGACGGTGGTTGTCGCGCCCGCGCGACAAGGCCGACTTCGCCATGTCCAGGTTGACTACCTGCTCGGCACCGCCGGCAACCGCCGCCACGGAAAAACCACAGGTATAGGCGAACAGGTTGAGCACACGCTTGCCTGCGGCCTGCTCACGCACCCAGCGCCGGCCATAACGCATGTCGAGGAACAGGCCATTGTTCTGCCGCACGCCCAGATCGAGCAGGTAGGTCAAGCCGTCCTCGACCACCTCACGCTGCTGGCAGGGCTCGCCCAACAGCCACTGGCCCGGGCTGTCCGGCAGGTAGCGATGCTGGAGGAGAATGGCCTGACCGGTCCACTGCGCACGCTCAGCCAGCTGGCGCAGCATGGTTTCCAACTCGGCCAGCAGACCCTCCTCGGGCTCGCGGAACAGGGCGACCGACAACACGCCTTGCAACCAATCGACAGTGATCTGCTCGAGGCCAGGCCAGCAGCGGCCACGGCCATGGAACAGACGGCGGGTTTCAGTCGGAGCGGGATCGAGGGCGGCGAGCAGGTGCTGCTCGAGGGTGTGGATCGGCGAAGTCATGGGGGGTCGCAGGCAGATGAAAGAGCGCATTCTACCTGCAGCGGTCCTTCCGCGGGCAAGGTCGACTCACCCCTTCACCACAACCCGAGCAGGTCGCCACCACCACCCCTGCTGCATTCCTGCCGCCGCCAGCAGGATCAACCCCACCCCCAACCATTGCAAGGGCGCCAGGCGGTGTCCGAAAGCCACCCAGTCGACCAGGATCGCCGCGATCGGATAGATGAATGACAGCGCCCCGGTCAGCGCCGTGGGCAGGCGCTGGATGGCGCTGTACAACAACACGTACATCAACCCGGTGTGCACCATTCCCAGGGTCACCAGGCTGGCCAGCGCCGAGGGTTCGCCCGGGAGGCCGCCTGACTCGACCCAGGGCGCGAGCAGCACCACGCCAGTGGCGACCTGGATCAGGGCGATCAGGTGTGGCGGTGTGCCTTGCAGGCGCTTGATGATCAATGCCGCCAGCGCATACAGAAACGCCGCACCCAGGGCCATGGCGATGCCCAACAGATAATCCTCGCCACTGGCCTGGCCAGCGCCATGGGCGCTGACGATCGCCAGCATGCCGAGAAACGCCAAGCTCAGCCAGGTGACCTTGGCCACGGTGATCTTCTCGCCGAGAAACAACGCAGCCAGACCCACCAATATGAACGGCTGGACGTTGTATACCGCGGTACCAATGGCGATCGACGCACGCGAATAAGACGCGAACAGCAGCACCCAGTTGCCGACGATGGCCGCCCCGCTGACCACCGCCCACAGCAAGGCAGTGCGGCCGATCACGCCGACCTTGAGCAAACCGAACGCCGCGCAGATCACCAGCAAGGTGGCGGTGCCGAATACGCAGCGCCAGAACACCACCTCCAGCACCGGCTGGCCCGACACCAGCACGAACCAGCCGATGGTCCCGGAAATCAACATGGCGCCGACCATTTCAAGCGACCCCCGACGCAACGCACTGTCCATATCACACCTCCATTGTCGATGGACATAGTATGCAAAGGGTCGCCGCGCACGCTCCAGTGGATAAGCAAGGCGAAATGTCCGACTTGCCTTTACTATCAAGGCCAGATCCACCGATTACCTAACGAGGCACCTATGACCGACGCTATCGATCAACTGCTGATCAATGCCCTGATGGAAGACTCACGCCGCTCGCTCAAGGCGCTGGCGCAGATCAGTGGCCTCTCGGCCCCCAGCGTCAGCGAACGCCTGCGCCGCCTGGAGGAGCGCGGCGTGTTGCGCGGTTACACGGTGGAGGTGGACCCGCGCAGCTTCGGCTACCAGCTGCAGGCCATCGTGCGCATCCGCCCGTTGCCGGGCCAATTGCAGGAAGTGGAGCGCCAGATCATCGCGATTCCCGAGTTCACCGAGTGCGACAAGGTGACCGGTGAGGACTGCTTCATCGCCCGCTTGCATGTGCGCTCGATGGAGCAGCTCGACGCTTTGCTCGATCGTATCAATGTGCTCGCTGACACCAATACGGCGATCATCAAGAAGACGCCGGTAAGGCGGCGGCTGCCACCGATGGGGTGAGCGTCTGTCTGCACCGGCCTTTCGCGTGCAAACATATACGCCTATAAAATGTACACAAGAATGTCACCGTAAGTGCCATCTTTGTGTGCACTACTTGAATCGACGCCCCAATAGGTTACACATACCCCGCCTCTAAAGTTGACCTAACGATCAACTAATCAATCAAGACTGCCGAAGTAAGCGTCACCAATATCAATATTTTTTCTATATAAATCAAAGCATTAAATTTATAACACAGAAGGTCCAGATCAACTTCCGCCCTCCAACCGTTACAACTGGCATGGAACTCGCTTTCTTGTCGCCGTGTTTTGTATACAAGTTGCGCAAAACATAAATACACAAGAACCCGCGGCGTCGGTCCAATACCGGCCGCCGCGCCCAGAACCCAGTGATGCAACGCCTGCACCGACGAGATGGCGAGCCCGTGCGCCAGCGCCCGCTCATCGCAGTCACACGCATCAGGAGCCTGCCGGAATGAGTACCAGTGTCGACCTTGCCCCTGAACTGTCCGTTGCCAGTAGCGATCCCACCGTCACCCTGAACCCACCGCTCGAACTGAGCCCACGCCTGCACAACCGCGACCTCGCCCCGACCCGCATCGAAGGGCGTCGCTGGGGGCGCTACAGTATTTTCGCGCTGTGGACCAACGATGTGCACAACATCGCCAACTACTCCTTCGCCATGGGTCTGTTCGCCTTGGGCCTGGGCGGCTGGCAGATCTTGTTGTCATTGGCGATCGGCGCGGCGCTGGTGTACTTTTTCATGAACCTGTCCGGCTACATGGGCCAGAAGACCGGCGTGCCGTTCCCGGTGATCAGCCGTATCGCCTTCGGTATCCACGGCGCGCAATTGCCGGCTCTGATCCGCGCGATCATCGCCATCGCCTGGTTCGGCATCCAGACCTACCTGGCCTCGGTGGTGTTGCGCGTGCTACTGACCGCCGTCTGGCCGCAGCTGGCCCACTACGACCATAACGCCATCCTTGGCCTGTCGAGCCTGGGCTGGGTGTGCTTCGTGGCCATCTGGCTAGTGCAGTTGGTCATCCTCGCCTATGGCATGGAAATGGTCCGCCGCTACGAAGCCTTCGCCGGTCCGGTGATTCTGCTCACCGTCGCCAGCCTTGCGATGTTCATGTACTTCCAGGCCGGCGCGCGCATCGCCTGGTCGGTGGCCGAACCACTGCGCGGTTACGAGATGTGGCGCAACATCTTTGCCGGCGGTGCACTGTGGTTGGCGATCTACGGCACCCTGGTGCTCAACTTCTGCGACTTCGCTCGCTCCTCGCCATGCCGCAAGACTATTCGCGTGGGCAATTTCTGGGGCCTGCCGGTGAACATCCTGGCGTTCGCGATGATCACCGTGGTGCTGTGTGGCGCGCAGTTCCAGATCGACGGCAAGGTCATCAGCAGCCCGACCGAAATCGTCGCCAGCATTCCCAATACCCTGTTCCTGGTGCTGGGCTGCCTGGCCTTCCTGATCGTCACCGTGGCGGTGAACATCATGGCCAACTTCGTCGCCCCGGCCTTCGTTCTCAGCAACCTCGCGCCACGCCACCTCAACTTCCGCCGCGCCGGGTTGATCAGCGCCACCGTGGCGGTGTTGATCCTGCCCTGGAACCTGTACAACAGCCCGCTGGTGATCGTGTATTTCCTGTCCGGCCTGGGCGCCCTGCTCGGCCCGCTGTATGGGGTGATCATGGCTGACTACTGGTTGCTGCGCAAAGGCCGCATCAACGTGCCGGAACTCTACAGCGAGCACCCGGACGGCGCCTACCACTACAGCAAGGGCATCAACCTGCGCGCCATGGCCGCATTCGCCCCCGCCGCTCTGCTGGCCATCGTCCTGGCCCTGGTGCCCAACTTCCACGGCATCGCGCCGTTCTCCTGGCTGATCGGTGCCGGCATCGCTGCCGCGCTGTACCTGCTGATCGCGCCGCGTAACCGTGAATACCACGATGTCAGCGGCGAATGCATCGCTGTCGATCACCACAGTCACTGATCAAGGATTCAACTGCCCATGCGTATTCTGATTGCCAACGTCAACACCACCGAAGCCATCACCGAGGCCATCGCCGAGCAGGCGCGCAGCGTTGCCTCGCCCGGCACCGAGATCGTCGGCCTGACCCCTTGGTTCGGCGCCGAATCGGTGGAGGGCAACTTCGAAAGCTACCTGGCTGCCATCGCGGTCATGGACCGCGTGCTGGCCTACGAAGGCCCCTATGACGCGGTGATCCAGGCCGGCTATGGCGAGCACGGCCGCGAAGGCCTGCAGGAACTGCTCGACGTGCCGGTGGTGGACATCACCGACGCTGCCGCCAGCACCGCCATGTACCTGGGCCACGCCTACTCGGTGGTGACCACCCTGGACCGCACCGTGCCGCTGATCGAGGATCGCCTGAAGCTTTCCGGCCTGTACGACCGCTGCGCTTCGGTGCGTGCCAGTGGCCTGGCGGTGCTGGAACTGGAGGAAGCCCCGCAACGGGCCGTACAGGCCATCGTCGAGCAGGCCGAGCGGGCGGTGCGCGACGACAAGGCCGAAGTCATCTGCCTGGGCTGTGGCGGCATGGCCGGGCTCGACGAGCAGATTCGCCAGCGTACCGGGGTGCCGGTGGTCGATGGTGTCAGCGCGGCGGTGACCATTGCCGAATCGCTGGTACGCCTGGGCCTGAGCACCTCGAAAGTGCGCACTTACGCCACGCCGCGCACGAAGAAAGTGCTGGGCTGGCCGATGCGCCTGGGTCGCTGAGGCGGCAGACTGGGCAGGTGTAGCTGGCGCAGGATGACCTGGCCTTCGGGCCAGGTCATGGACGGAGGGCGTTCCGGCTCTTTGCTATGCGACCGATCAGTCGTCACGGGTGAGCACTTCGAGCAGCTCGATCTCGAAGGTCAGTTCCGAATTCGGCGGAATCGCTCCCACGCTGCGCTCGCCGTACCCCAAGTGCGCCGGTACCAGCAGTTTGCGCTTGCCGCCGACACGCATGCCCATCAGCCCTTGATCCCACCCCTTGATCACCCGACCGGTACCGATCACACACTGGAATGGCTTGCCGCGTGACCAAGACGAGTCGAACTCGCTGCCGTCGGCAAGCCAGCCGGTGTACTGGGTGGTGATAAGCGCGCCCTTGACGACGCTCTTGCCGTCGCCTTCGAGCACATCGATGATCTGCAGTTCGCCGCTCATGGGCCTCTCCAACGCTGATAACAAAGGGCGCCGTTTTCTCAGGAATGGACGATCTTGGCAAGCGCGCCGATCAGATGAACACGCTACCGCGCAGATACAGCGCGGCGCGCCCGCTGATGACGACCCGACCATTGCCTGGCACCTGGCACAGCAACTGCCCCTTGCGTGCCCCACCCTGCTCGCAGCTGAGTTCGGTCTTGCCCAGCCGCTGCGCCCATACCGGGGCCAGCGAGGTGTGCGCGGAGCCGGTGACCGGGTCTTCGTTGACTCCCACGTTAGGGCCGAACCAACGGGTCACGAAGTCGTAACCACGACCGGCAGCGGTCACTGCGATGCCGCGCACATCGAAGGTCGACAGCGCGACGAAATCGGGGGTGAGTGTATCCAACTGCGCAGCATCGTCGATGACCACGACATAATCGTCAGACCGGTACACGGCGAGCGCAGCATTCAGACCCAGTGCCTCCAGCAATCCTTGTGGGACCTCCACGACCTCGGGCTGCTTGGCCGGAAAGTCCATGGCCAGCAGGCCATTTGCATCTCGGCTGACGCGCAGTTCGCCACTGCGGGTATTGAAACGCAGCACCTCGGCCTGCTCACCCAACTGTTCGAACAGCACATAGGCCGAGGCCAGGGTGGCATGGCCGCACAGATCGACTTCCACCGCCGGCGTGAACCAGCGCAGGTCGAAGGTTTTACCATTACGCACGAAATACGCCGTCTCGGACAGGTTGTTCTCTTCGGCGATGCGCTGCAACAGATCGTCCGGCAGCCAGCTTTCGAGCGGGATCACCGCCGCCGGGTTGCCACCGAAGGGTTCGGCAGAGAAGGCATCGACCTGGAAGATTTCGAGTTGCATGGAAACACTCCTGAAAGCCCGGTCATTACCGGGCGAGAACGAAAGCGAAGGTCAGGCGCGCACGGGCGTGAGCACAGGCTCGCCGGCGAAGAATGCCTGCAGGTTGCGCAATACCAGGGCTACGGTGTCACGGGCGGCCTCTGGCGATTGGCCGGCGACATGCGGGGTGAGGACGGTATTGCCGAGGACCTTGAGGTTGTCGGGCACGACGGGTTCGTCATCGAACACATCCAGCGCTGCGCCGGCGATCAGGCCTCGCTCCAACGCGGCCACCAAGGCCTGAGTGTCGACCACGCTGGCCCGGGCGATATTCACCAGGTAGCCCTCGGCCCCAAGGGCCTCGAGCACCTTGGCGTCGACCAGGTGATGGGTAGCGGCGCCGCCAGGGGTAGCGACGACCAGGATATCGACGGCATCGGCCAGGTGCAGCGGGCTGTCATACCAAGTGTAGGGCAGCTCCTGACGTGGGGTGCGGCTGTGATAACTGATGTTCATGTCGAATCCCAGGCTGGCGCGCTTGGCGATCGCCTGGCCGACTGCGCCCAAGCCGAGCAGGCCCAGACGCTTGCCACTGACCGAGGGGCTGATGACACGGTTCCATTCGCCACGACGGGTGCTGGCATCGGCCCGCGGGATATCACGCAGCAAGGCCAGGAGGATGGCCAGGGTATGATCGGCGACCGTGGCGGCGTTGGCGCCCGCGCCATTGGTGACGACGATGCCACGGGCTGCAGCGGCGGCCAGGTCGACCTGCTCGTAGCCTGCTCCGATCACGCAGATGATCCGCAGCTGCGGCAGCGCGTCGATCTCGCCAGCAGTCAGGCCCAGCGGGCCGCGGGTCAGCACGGCGTCGATCTCGCCGGCATGGCGCTGGATGGCGTCGGCGCGCAGCGCAGGGGATGGCGCACGGATCAACCGATAACCGGCCTGCTCGAGCATCGGCAGGTAGTCGTCGACCGTTTCCACCAACACCAGGACTGTCTTGCTCATGCCACCTCCGAGTCAATTCGAGGGGGCATTATGCGCAATGGGTGGCCAGTACAGTCAAACGATAAATTGGGGATTAACTGTACTGTATGGGTTGTTTGGAGGGTGGCGAGAGGGTGATGTTGGATTCGAAATCGAGCGCCGCCCGCGCGGCGCTCGATTTATGCGCCACTGCAATTACCAAGCGCCCCCAGCAAGCACCACACTCACTGCGCAAACGCCCGCCCCAATCCTCCGGGCACACCACTGCTGTCGGTCTCTTCCCAAGGCCCATCCGGACTCAGCGACCAACTCCAGCCATTGTCATAACGGTAATACGTGCGCTGACGGTAGAAGACGTTGTTCTTCTTCTCCAACACATACACCCCAAGCTTCGGATCCCAATGGCTGGCGCCCCCCGGTGGCGGGGCAAAGCTGGCCGAGGTCCGCGGCATCGGTTTGGGAATCGCCGCTGGCTTGCTCGGCTGGGTCGATGGCTGGCCACCTGGCAACGGTTTGACCACCGGCCCCTTGTGTGGCGGCACCGTCTCGATCGGCGGTGCCGGCCGCTCGTAAGGCTCATAGGTGGTACATGCGGACAATCCCATAGCCACGGCAATCAGGGTCAAGCGTAGGGTGGTGTGCATGATCGTTTTCTCTTACCGGTCGGGACTGTCGATGATCAGCTGTTGCTGGGCCTGGGTGGACGTTGCCAGCGGCGCGCCCTGGCCAATCCACTCACCCTGGGTCGGCTGGCCTGCGCGCGAGACACGGGCAACCAGTTGGACTTGTGCGAAGTCCGACAGTTTCATCTGCGGCATCATCGCGTCGGCATCGGACAACTCGACTTCGATCGGCAGTTGCGCCACGGTCACCCGCTTGGCCGCCAGGGGCATCGGCGGGCCATTGCTGGCGCGGGCGAAGATGAACACGGTGTCGTCAGGCTTGACCTTGTCCTTGAGCGCCGCCGCCAGCTCCACCCGCACCTTCAGGCGCGCGGCGACCGGGGCAGCAGGCTTGGCGACTTTGCCGCCCAGGCGCTCGGCGGCGCGGTCGATTCCTCCCTGCAAGGCCGCCCGCGAGGCGTCGCCCTCGGGCAACAGCACCAGCAGGCGGTTCCAGTAGTCGATCGCCTCCTGGTAGCGCTCCCCCTCGAAAGCGGCGATGCCACGCAGACCGAGGCTGGTGACTTCCTTCGGATCGGCCTTCAATGCTTCATCGGTCAGCCCTTGTATCTGCTCGCTCCACTGCTTGTCAGCCGCGAAATACAAAGCCTGCGCCCATTGCCCCAGCAGTTCGGGCTGGCGACCGGCCATGGCCACGGCGCGCTCGAAAGTACGCGCGGCATCGGCGGGACGCTGCTCGGCCATGTAGGCACGTCCGAGGAAGTACACGGCTTCGGCGGAGTCCGGCTGGGCCTTGACGACACGCTCCAGGCGCGAGGTCATTTCTTCCATGGTTTTCGGTGCGGCGGCGAATTCCTGGGTCAGCTCGACCTTGTCGGCTGCACCGAAGTGCAGGTACAACCCCAGCGCCAGCAACGGCACCAACACCGCCGCCAGGAGCGGCAGGGCCTTGCCCAGGTGCCCCTGGCGCAGTGGCTCGGCACCCTCGGTGTCGGCCAGCAGTTCACGGGCGGCTTCGTCGCGGCCTTTGGCCAATTGCGCCTCGTCGAGCACGCCAGCGGCCTGCTGGGCCGCCAGTTCGCCGACACGCTCCTGATACAAGGCTACGTTCAGGGCGGTGCGGTCTTCTTCCTGCTGGCGGTTGCGCCCACGCAGGATCGGGATCAGCAGAAAGCCGAGAGCAGCGAGCAGCAGCAGGCCCGCACTAAGCCAGAATTCAATCATGGGTCTGTTCTTTTTCCAGCAGTTTGGCGAGACGCTCGCGTTCGTCGTCGGAGAGGGCCTGGCGACCTGGCATGGCCGCCCCACGGCGGCGCCGCACGATCACCGCCAGTACCACGAAGCCCGCGGCCAGAAGCAGGCCGGGACCGAACCAGAGCAACCAGGTACGGCTGCTGAGTGCCGGTTTGTAACGGACGAAGTCGCCATAGCGATCGACCATGAAATCGACGATCTGCTGATTGCTCTGGCCCTCGCCGAGCATGCGGAAGATCTCCCGGCGCAGGTCGGCGGCGATGGGCGCATTGGAGTCGGCGATGTCCTGGTTCTGGCACTTGGGGCAGCGCAGTTCCTTGGTCAGCGCCTGGTAGCGCTCGCGCTCGGCCTCGTCGCGAAATTGATAGGTGTCGATAGCGGCCTGGGCCACGCCGACCAGACTCAGGCCGAGCAGCACCGCTGCCAACCAGCGCTTCATGGCTGAGCCTCATCGACCAGCCCTTGGTACAGCGGCGCCAATTGTTCGCGCCAGACGGTCGCATCGACCACGCCGACGTGCTTGTAGCGAATGATGCCCTTGGCATCGATGAGGAAAGTTTCCGGCGCGCCGTAGACCCCGAGGTCCAGGCCGAGGGATCCTTGCTCGTCACGGATGTTCAACTGGTAAGGATTGTGAAACTCGGCCAGCCACTTGAGGGCAGCGGCATTGTCATCCTTGTAGCTCACGCCGTGGATCACCACGCCCTGCTCGGCCAGTCGATTCAGGTACGGGTGCTCGACCTTGCACGACGGGCACCAGGTGCCCCACACGTTGACCAGCGCCGGGCGACCGAGCAGATCGGCCTGGGTCAGGGTCCGATCGCCCTCGACCGAAGCCAGGGAAAAGGCCGGGAACGGCTTGCCGATCATTGCCGACGGCAGCTCGTCGGGCTTGAGGAACAACCCTTTGTAGAGAAACACCGCCACCAGCAGGAACACCGCCAGCGGCAACACCATGATCCAACGCTTCATGCAGCTGCTCCAGACACGCCCAGGGCCTCACGCACCCGGGTCTTGACCTTGACGCGGTAGCGTCGGTCGAGGGCCGCCAGCAATCCACCCAGGCCGGTCAGCAGACCGCCCAGCCAGATCCAGCGGACATACGGCTTGATGTGCACACGCACGGCCCAGGCGCCATTCTCCAGCGGCTCGCCGAGGGCCACGTACAGGTCACGGGTGAAGCCTGCGTCGATACCGGCCTCGGTCATCATCGACTGCTGCACGGTATACAGGCGCTTCTCCGGGTGCAGGATGGTCACTTCGCGGCCGTCGCGGGTCACCACGATGGTGCCCTTGTCGGAAATGAAATTCGGCCCCTCGAAGTGCTTGGCGCCCTGGAACTGGAACTGATAGCCGCCCAGTTCGACGCTCTCGCCCGGCGCCATGCGCAGGTCGCGCTCGGCGCTGTTATTGCTCGACAGCACCACGCCCAGGGCGCACACCGCCAGTCCCAGGTGCGCCAGCTGCATGCCCCAGTAACTGCGGGTCAGACCGCGCGCGCCTTTGGCCAGACCCTTGTGACGGGTCTTGTCGAGGATATCGCGCACGCCACCGAGCACTACCCAGGCGGCCAAGGCGAAGACGCTCAGGGTCGGCCAGTCGAAGTCGTCGACGATGAAGCCCGCCACCGGCGCCAGCACCACACTGGCGACCAGTACCGGGGTCAGCATGCTCGCCAGCCACTTGCCTGGGGTGTCCTTCCAGCGCACCACCACGCCGATGCCCAGCACCACCATCAGCAGCGCCATCAGCGGCAGGAACAACGCATCGAAATAAGGCGGGCCGACCGATAGCTTGGCCCCGGTCAGCGCATCGAGTACCAGCGGGTAGAGCGTACCGAGCAGGATCATCGAAGCCGCTACCACCAGCACCAGGTTGTTGGCCAGCAGCAGCGTTTCGCGCGACCACAGGGCAAAGCCGACCTGGCTCTTGACCACCGGCGCGCGCAGGGCGAACAGGGTCAGCGAGCCACCGACCACGAACAGCAGGAAGATCAGGATGAACACCCCACGCGACGGATCGGCGGCGAAGGCGTGCACCGAGGTCAGCACCCCGGAACGGACCAGGAAGGTGCCGAGCAGGCTCAGGGAGAAGGCGGCGATCGCCAGCAGCACGGTCCAGCTCTTGAACACGCCGCGCTTCTCGGTCACTGCCAGCGAATGAATCAGCGCAGTGCCCACCAGCCAGGGCATGAACGAGGCGTTTTCCACCGGGTCCCAGAACCACCAGCCGCCCCAGCCCAGTTCGTAGTAGGCCCACCAGGAACCCAAGGTGATCCCCACCCCGAGAAACGCCCAGGCGACGATAGTCCAAGGCCGCGACCAACGGGCCCAGGCTGCGTCGAGGCGTCCGCCGAGCAATGCGGCGATGGCAAAGGCGAACGCCACCGAAAAGCCCACATAGCCCATGTACAGCATCGGTGGGTGGACGATCAGGCCGAAGTCCTGCAGCAACGGGTTGAGGTCACGGCCATCGCCCGGTACCTGCGGCAGCAGGCGCTGGAAGGGGTTGGAAGTGATGATCAGGAAGCTCAGGAAGCCCACGCTGATCATGCCCATCACCGCCAGTACCCGCGCCAGCATCACTTGCGGCAACTGCCGGGAAAAGACCGACACGGCGAAGGTCCAGCCACCGAGGATCAACGCCCAGAGCAGCAGCGAACCCTCATGCGCGCCCCACACGGCGCTGAACTTGTAGTACCAGGGCAAGGCGCTGTTGGAGTTGCTGGCTACATAGGCGACCGAGAAATTGTCGGTCATGAAGGCATGGGTCAGACAGGCGAAGGCAAACGCCAGAAAGGCGAATTGCCCCCAGGCCGCAGGCCGGGCCAGGCTCATCCACAAGCTATCGCCGCGCCAGGCGCCGAGCAGTGGCACGGTGGCCTGCACGGCAGCGAAGCAGATCGCCAGAATCATTGCCAGTTGGCCGAGTTCGGGCACCATCAACGCTGCGTTCATGGCTTGACCTCCCCAGTGGTAGCAGCCTGGCCACTTTCCTTGAGGGCCTTGCTGACTTCCGGCGGCATGTACTTCTCGTCGTGCTTGGCCAGCACCTCGTCAGCCACCACCACGCCCTCGGCGTTGAGCTTGCCCAGGGCGACGATGCCCTGCCCTTCGCGGAACAGGTCGGGGAGAATACCGCGGTAGGTGATCGGCACCGACTTGTTGAAATCGGTGACCACGAAACGGACGTCGAGCGAGTCGCCCGAGCGCTGCACCGAGCCCTTCTCGACCATGCCGCCAGCGCGAATGCGCGTGTCCAGCGGTGCCTCGCCATTGGCGATCTGGGTGGGGGTATAGAACAGGTTGATGTTCTGTTGCAGGGCGCTCAAGGCAAAACCGACGGCGATCGCGACCCCGACCAGCAGGCCGAGGATCAGCAACAGGCGTTTCTTGCGCTGCGGATTCACTGGTTGTTCTCCCGGCGCAGGCGACGCGCCTCTTCTTGCAAGTAGCGGCGGCGGGCCAACAGCGGCGCAGCGACATTGATCGCCAGGACCGCCAGGCAGATGCCATAGGCGGTCCAGACATACAGGCCATGGTGACCCATGGCAACGAAGTCGGCGAATGAAGCAAATTTCATCGTGCGGCCCTCCGCCCCAGGCTGTTCAAGACTTCTTCCCTGACCCAGCTGGCGCGTGCTTCGCGCTTGAGCACTTCCAGACGCATGCGCAACAACAGTACCGCGCCGAAGAAGCAATAGAAGCCCAGCGCCGTGCACAGCAGCGGCAACCACATCTCGGCCGGCATCGCAGGCTTCTCGGTAAGGGTGAAAGTGGCCCCCTGGTGCAGGGTGTTCCACCACTCCACCGAGTACTTGATGATCGGAATGTTCACCACACCGACGATCGCCAGCACGGCACAGGCCTTGGCCGCGCTGTCGCGGTTACTGATGGCCTGGCCGAGGGCGATGATGCCGAAGTACAGGAACAGCAGGATCAGCATGGAGGTCAGGCGTGCATCCCAGACCCACCAGCTACCCCAGGTCGGCTTGCCCCAGATGGCCCCGGTTACCAGCGCCACGGCGGTCATCCAGGCGCCGATGGGGGCCGCGCATTGCAAGGCGACGTCGGCCAGCTTCATCTTCCACACCAGCCCCACCGCCCCGGCCACCGCCAGCAGCACATAGCAGGACTGCGCCAGCATCGCCGCCGGCACATGGATGTAGATGATGCGGAAACTATTGCCCTGCTGGTAATCCTGCGGGGCGAAGGCCAAGCCCCAGACCACTCCGGTCACCAGCAGGAGCAAGGCGGAAACCGCCAGCCAAGGCAGCAGGCGACCACTGATGGCATAGAACCATTTCGGCGAGCCCAGTTTGTGGAACCACGTCCAGCTTATTTTCATCAGGTACATCCAGGGTATTAGCCGGGCTTGGAAGCCCGGGACTCGTTATTCGCCAACGCTGATCTTCAGCCCGGCCGCTATCGCAAATGGCGCCAGGGTCACCGCCAGGGCAGTCAGGCTGGCCAGCCACAGCAAATGGCCGGTTGCCGGCATATTCTGCAGTGCCGCTTGCAACGCGCCACTGCCCAGGATCAATACAGGGATATACAACGGCAGGATCAACAACGCCAGCAGCAAGCCGCCTCGCTTCAGACCGACCGTCAACGCCGCACCGACCGCCCCCAGCAGGCTCAACACCGGCGTGCCCAGCAACAGGGAACCGAGCAACACCGGCAGACAATGACTCGGCAGACCCAGCATCAAGGCCAGCAGTGGCGCCAACAATACCAGCGCCAGCCCGGAAAAGATCCAGTGCGCCAACACCTTGGCCAGTACCAGCATGGCCAACGGGTGCGGCGACAGCACCCACTGCTCGAGCGAGCCATCCTCGAAATCGCTGCGGAACAGGCCATCGAGGGACAGGAGCACCGCCAGCAATGCGGCGACCCACACCAGGCCCGGCGACAATGTTTGCAACAATTGGCTTTCCGGTCCCACCGCCAACGGGAACAACGCGACGACGATGGCAAAGAACACCAGCGGATTGGCAAGCTCCGCAGGACGGCGGAACAGCAGGCGCGCCTCGCGCCGCAGCAACAGGATGAATACGCTCATGCCGCCCACTGCCCCAGGTTGAGTTCGCGGTAGCCCAAGGCTTTGCGCTCGAGGGTATGGTGGGTGGTCAGGACCACTGTACCGCCCTGCTCGCAATGGGCTGCCAGGTGTGCCTCGAGCTGGGCCACGCCTTGCTTGTCGAGGGCAGTGAAAGGTTCGTCGAGAATCCACAGTGGCGGGCTGTCCAGGTACAGGCGCGCCAGCGCCACCCGACGCTGCTGGCCAGCGGACAGGGTATGGCAGGGTACGTCCTCGAATCCACGCAGGCCGACCGCCGCCAACGCCGCCCAGATCGCGTCGCGATCGGCAGGCTGATGCAGGGCGCACAGCCAGGTGAGATTCTCCTCGGCGGTGAGCAGGTCCTTGATGCCAGCGGCGTGGCCGATCCACAGCAGGATGCTGGCCAGGGCATGGCGCTGCTCGGCCAATGGCCGACCGCCCAACAGGATCTGCCCGGCGGTCGGTTGCATCAGCCCGGCCAGCAGTCGCAGCAGGCTGGTCTTGCCGCTGCCGTTGGGGCCACTGATCTGCAGCATGTCGCCGGGGCGCAGTTCGAAATCCAGATGCTCGAACAGCAGACGCCAGTCGCGCTCGCAGGCCAGGCCCACGGCTTGAAGGTGAAGGGTCACGGATTCGCCTTATGCAGTGTGTGTCTCAAGTCGCCCAGCGCCCTGCCGTTATACTGGCAATGGCTGGCGGCCGGGCATTATTACATGTGCGGCCACGCTGCCAAGAGGCGGGTTCGACAGGTTGTATACAATACATGACTGAAATCAATAGTGTCGGCGCACAAACCGCCCTCAACCCGCAGGTGATCAAGGCGGCGCTGACCAGTGAACTGCTCAGCCTGACCCAGGCGCAGCCGGGCTTGCTCAAGCCAGGGGAAACCGCCCAGGCCGAGGTCCTGACCCTGCGGCAGAACGGCAGCGAGTTCCTCCTGGTATTGCGCCTGGCCCAAGCCAACGGCACCCTGACCCAGCTACAGGCCACCTCCAGCCAGCCGTTTGCCCAGGGCAGCCTGGTCACCGTCAGCCAACCTGACAGCAACCGCCTGGCGGTGCTGGTACAACAGGCCCACGGCAGCAATGTCGCGACCCTCACCCAACTGGACACCGCCAAGGTCCCCCTCGGCACCCTGCTGCAGGGCAAGGTCCTGACCAGCCAGCCATTGTCCCAGGCAACTGGCGAAGCCACCGGTTTCCGCTCGCTGGTGACCCTGCTCAATACGGCCCAGGCCGGCGCTACCCTGACCATCGACAGCCCACAGCCATTGCCCTTGGGCAGCTTGCTCAGCGCGCTGGTGCAGGGCGACCAGTCGCTGCGCTTCGTGCCACTGAGCGGGCGCCAGGAGCAACTCGACATCGCTCAGCAACTGCTGACCCAGCAGGGACGCCAGGCGTCGTTACCCAGCCTGCTCGGCGGCCTCCAGCAGATTGCCAACAGCCCTCAGGCCAACGGCGAGCTGCGTGGCGCCGCCGCCAACCTACTGGACAACCTGCCCAATGCGCGGCAGCTTGGCGATGCCAAGACACTCGTGCAGGCCTTGAACAACAGCGGCGCGTTTCTCGAAGCCAAGTTGCTCGGCGGCCTGGGCGCCGGCGTCGCCACCGACTTCAAGGCACAGTTGGTGCGTCTGGTGGCCCTGGCCTCAGCCAACACCCCGGGCAGCCCCGCCGTGGCCGCGAGCACCCTGGCCCAGGCCCTGCCTGCCATGACTCGCAGCGCCCTGGGGCTGCTCGACCGGGTCAGCCCCCGGCAACAGCCGGGTACCTTTCCGTTACCGACCCGGCTGCTCCAGGCCCTGGAAGACGAAGGCGATCTGCAGCAGTTGCTGCGCCTGGCCAGCGCAGCCATTTCGCGACTGCAGAGCCACGCCCTGAGCAGCCTGCAACAGTCCGGCACGCTGGAGAGCGGCAACCTGCAGACCACCTGGCAGACCGAGATCCCCGTGCGCCATGGCCAGGACTTCATCCCTCTGCAGGTGAAACTGCAACGCGAAGAAACCCCGCAGCAACAGGCCGACCGCGAGTCCGGAGCGAAGGACCCGATGCAGGCGCTGTGGCGCATCGAACTGGCCATCGACCTGGCACCACTGGGGCCGTTGCAGGTTCAGGCGCAACTCAATCAGGGCCGACTGTCGGGCCAGTTATGGGCCGAACGCGAGCCCACTGCCCGCCTGATCGACCGTCATCTTGGCAGTCTGCGCGAGCGCCTGCTGGACCGCGGCCTGGACGTGGGCGACCTGGAGTGCCACCCCGGCACTCCTCCCCAGGGCCCACGCACCCGGGTGGAACAACGCTGGGTGGACGAGAACGCTTGACATCCTCCCCGCCCTAAAGAACGGGGATTCCTACAGGTAGACGGCCATGCCCGACCGCGAGAATGTTCCTCGCCGCGTTAATGTCGCGGTCGTGAGT
>NZ_JAHWIW010000005.1:0-204147 GCF_025377065.1 Pseudomonas sp. HD6422
GAAGTGGTGCGCATTATAAGGGGATTCGAAACGGCGTCAACACCTATTTTCAAGAAAATCAGATATTTAGCCAAAACACCAAAAAACAAAGCGGGGAGGCCTGTCGGCCTCCCCGCTTCTTATATAGCTACGCAAGCGCAATCGTCACTCTGCCTTCAGCGTCACCCGAGCGAAGGCTTTCTTGCCAGCCTGACAAACGTGGGTGGCCCCGATTGCGAACATGAAGTCTCGCTCGACCACAGCGCCATCTACCTTCACCGCGCCACCGCTGAGCAGATCGCGCGCCTGCGCCGAGTTCTTCACCAGACCTGCACGATTCAGCACGGCAGCAATCGGCAGGCTTTCAGCGGCAACCACCTCGACCTCCGGCAGGTCTTCAGGAAGCTCACCCTCCTTCATGCGATTACCCGCCGCACGGTGCGCGTTGGCAGCAGCCTCCTCACCATGGAAGCGGGCAACGATCTCTTCCGCCAGCTTGATCTTGATGTCACGCGGGTTCGCACCATTGGCCACGTCAGCACGGAACTGGTCGATCTCTTCCATCGAGCGGAAGCTCAGCAGCTCGAAGTAACGCCACATCAGCGTATCCGGGATCGATACCAGCTTGCTGTACATCACCCCCGGCGCTTCCTGGATGCCGACATAGTTACCGAGCGACTTGGACATCTTCTTCACGCCATCCAGCCCTTCGAGCAGCGGCATGGTCACGATGTTCTGCGCCTCCTGGCCGTAGGCGCGCTGCAACTCGCGCCCCATCAGCAGGTTGAACTTCTGGTCGGTACCGCCAAGCTCGACGTCCGCCTTGAGCGCCACCGAGTCATAACCTTGCACGAGCGGGTAAAGAAACTCGTGGATGGCGATCGGCTGGTTGGTGGTATAGCGCTTGTCGAAATCATCACGCTCCAGCATGCGCGCCACGGTGTACTGCGATGCCAGGCGAATGAAGTCGGCCGGAGTCAGCTTGTCCATCCAGGTGGAGTTGAACGCCACCTCGGTCTTGGCCGGGTCGAGGATCTTGAACACCTGCTGCTTATACGTCTCGGCATTCTCCAGCACCTGCTCGCGCGTCAGCGGCGGGCGGGTGGCACTCTTACCGCTCGGATCACCGATCATGCCGGTGAAGTCACCAATCAGGAAGATCACCTGGTGCCCCAGCTCCTGGAACTGGCGCAGCTTGTTGATCAGCACCGTGTGCCCCAGATGCAGATCGGGCGCCGTCGGGTCGAAGCCTGCCTTGATACGCAGAGGCTGGCCGCGCTTGAGCTTCTCAACCAGTTCCGACTCGACCAACACTTCTTCCGCACCGCGCTTGATAAGCGCCAGCTGCTCTTCAACCGACTTCATAGACAGACCCGCAAGGCTCAGATTCAAGGGGAGCCAACCATACAAGATCGGCCATCAAATACAAGTTTCGCAATGGAATGTGACCCGACAGGCGCCTTGCAGCGTCTACGCGCCCTTGCGCGAAAATGGATTTGGTTATATTTTATACAGTTATTTCATCTTCATCATGTCATTCATCTTTTCCATTTCACATTTTCAAAGTCTTTTTACCTATGACCAACGAAACGCCTAAAGCGCCTCCGCTTTATCCGAAAAGCCATCTGTTGGCCGCTAGCGGTATCGCCGCCCTGCTCAGCCTGGCCTTGCTGGTATTCCCTTCCAGTGAGGTGGAAGCCAAGAAAACCACCCTCAGCCTGGAGCTCGAAAGCCCGGCCGATCAACTCAAAGACCGCTCCGATGCAGCCGCGACGGACCAAGCCGAAGGTGATCAAGCTTCACCCTTCGCGCAGATCGAAGGTGCCGAGCCGGCCACCGAACAGGCGGACAGCCAAACGCAACCAGATGCCAAGCAGCCCGGCCACCGCGAAGTGACCGTCGCCAGCGGCGACACCCTGTCCACGCTGTTTGCCGAAGTCGGTCTGGCCCCCAGCGTCGTGCACGACGTGCTCGCCAGCAGCAAGCAGGCCAAGCAGTTCAGCCAGCTTAAGCACGGCCAGGTGCTGCAGTTCGAACTCGACAAGGATGGCCAACTGACCAGCCTGCAGAGCAAGGTCAGCAACCTTGAGACCATTCGCCTGAGCAAGACCGACAAGGGCTACAGCTTCGACCGCGAGATCAGCAAGCCCACTGTGCGCACTGCATATGCTCACGGCGTGATCAAGAGCTCGTTGTCGGCCTCCGCGCAGCGCGCCGGCCTGTCCCACAGCCTGACCATGGATATGGCCCGCGTGCTGGGCTACGACATCGACTTCGCCCAGGACATTCGCCAGGGCGACGAATTCGACGTGGTGTACGAACAGAAGGTCATGGACGGCAAGGTGGTCGGCACCGGCAACATTCTCTCTGCCCGCTTCACCAATCGCGGCAAGACCTACACGGCCGTGCGTTACACCAACAAGCAGGGCAATACCAGTTACTACACCGCCGACGGCAATAGCCTGCGCAAGGCTTTCATCCGCACACCGGTGGACTTCGCCCGCATCAGCTCGCGCTTCTCTGCTGGCCGCAAGCACCCCATTCTCAACAAGATCCGCGCCCACAAAGGTGTGGACTACGCTGCACCTCGCGGCACCCCGATCAAAGCCGCCGGCGATGGCCGCATCGAGCTGGCCGGCCGCCGTGGTGGCTACGGAAACACCGTGATCATTGCCCATGGTAACCGCTATAAAACCTTGTACGGTCACATGCAGGGCTTCGCCAAAGGCATCAAGACCGGCACCACCGTGAAGCAGGGCCAGATCATCGGCTATATCGGCACCACCGGCTTGTCCACCGGCCCACACCTGCACTACGAGTTCCAGGTCAACGGCGTGCATGTCGATCCGCTGAGCCAGAAGGTGCCAATGGCCGACCCGATTGCAAAAGCCGAACGTCAACGTTTCCTGCAGCAGAGCAAACCGCTGATCGCACGCATGGATCAGGAAAAGGCCACGCTTCTCGCCGCGAACAAGCGCTGAAACCATGGCGCTCTATCTGGGGGTGATGTCCGGCACCAGCCTCGATGGTCTCGATATCGCCCTGATCGAACAGGGCGAGCAGCCCAGCCTGCTCGCCACCCACTACCTGCCGATGCCCAGCGAGCTCCGTCAGCGCCTGTTGAGCCTGTGCGCCAGCGGTCCTGACGAAATTGCCCGTGCGGCGTTGGCGGAGAACCACTGGGCTACCCTAGCCGCCGAAGGTATTCGGACACTCCTTGCAACTCAAGGTCTGGACTCGGGCGCCATTCGTGCCATTGGCAGTCACGGCCAAACCATCCGCCACGAGCCCGCCCAGGGCTTCACCGTCCAGATCGGCAACCCCGCCCTGCTCGCCGAGCTGACCGGCATCAGCGTGGTGGCCGACTTCCGTCGCCGCGACGTCGCCGCAGGTGGACAAGGCGCTCCCCTGGTACCCGCTTTCCACGAGACCTTGTTCGGTCATCTGGGGCAGCGCTTGGCGGTGCTCAATGTAGGTGGATTCAGCAACCTCAGTCTGATCGCCTGCGATGCGCCAGTGCATGGCTTCGATTGCGGCCCGGGCAATGTGCTGATGGATGCCTGGATCGAGCAGCAGCGCGGCCTGCGCTATGACGCCGACGGCGCTTGGGCGGCAACTGGGCAGGTGATCGATGAATTGCTCGCCGCGATGCTGGGCGACCCATTCTTTTCCGGCGCTGGGCCCAAGAGTACTGGCCGCGAGGTGTTCAATCTGCCCTGGCTGCAGAGTCACCTGTCCCGCCTGCCCAGCTATCGTGATGAGGACGTCCAGGCCACGCTGCTCGAGCTGACCGCACGCAGCATCATCGAATCCTTACGCAACGCTCAGCAGGACACCGAGGCGTTGTTGGTCTGCGGTGGCGGTGCGCGCAACGGCACCTTGATGGCCCGCCTGGCTGCGTTGCTGCCCGACGCTCAGGTTGCCAGCACCGCCGCCCATGGCGTGGACCCGGACTGGGTCGAAGGCATGGCGTTTGCCTGGCTCGCACATTGCTGCCTTGAAGGCATCCCCGCTAACCGCCCGAGCGTCACCGCCGCCAGAGGGTTGCGCATTCTCGGCGCGATCTACCCTGCCTAACCCAGCCGCCACAATGCAAAACGCCGCGCAAATGCGCGGCGTTTTGCTACCTGCTGTTCTCAGATCGAGAACGAGGAACCGCAACCGCAAGTGGTGGTGGCGTTCGGGTTCTTGATCACGAAACGCGACCCTTCCAGACCTTCCTGATAATCCACCTCGGCGCCAGCCAGGTACTGGAAGCTCATGGGGTCGACCACCAGCGATACGCCTTCGCGCTCGACGATGGTGTCGTCTTCGGCCACGTCCTCATCGAAGGTGAAGCCATACTGGAAGCCCGAGCAGCCGCCGCCTGTCACGAATACACGCAACTTCAGACGATCATTGCCTTCCTCGGTGACCAGGGTCTTCACCTTTTGTGCAGCCCCTTGGGTGAATTCAAGAACCGTGGGGGTGAAGGTTTCGACGCTCATGCTGATTCTCCCGGCGTTGGTGCCGCCATAAAACTCGATGACGCGCATTATCCGCTTCCCCGAGAAAAATGGTCAAGAATTGTGCGGCTTTAGTCTGTGCCAAGAAAAAGGCCCGCACGGGGCGGGCCTTTGGTGACCACCAGACAATTACGGCAGCAGGCCGGCGTGGGAAAGGCCCATGCGTTCGTCCAGACCGAACAGGATGTTGAGGTTCTGCACCGCCTGCCCGGATGCACCCTTGACGAGGTTGTCGATGACCGACAGGACCACCACCAGGTCGCCGCCCTGCGGGCGATGCACGGCAATACGGCAAACGTTGGCACCGCGTACACTGCGGGTTTCCGGATGGCTGCCAGCGGGCATCACATCGACGAACGGTTCGTCAGCGTAGCGCTTCTCGAACAATGCCTGCAGGTCGACCGAGGTGTCGGCGACCGTCGCGTACAGAGTGGCATGGATACCACGAATCATGGGGGTCAGGTGTGGCACGAAGGTCAGGCCGATGTCCTTGCCTGCAGCCAGGCGCAGGCCCTGGCTGATCTCCGGCAGGTGGCGGTGGCCCTTGACGGCATAGGCCTTCATGCTCTCGCCTGCTTCACAGAACAGCGAACCGACGGCTGCGCCCCGACCTGCACCACTGACACCCGACTTGCAGTCGGCGATCAGGCGCGAAGCATCCGCCAGCCCAGCTTCGAGCAAAGGCAGGAAGCCCAGCTGGGTAGCGGTGGGGTAGCAACCCGGCACGGCAATCAGGCGCGCCTGGCGAATTTTTTCGCGGTTCACCTCCGGCAGACCATACACGGCATCCTTGAGCAACTCCGGTGCACCATGGGGCTGACCGTACCATTTGCCCCACTCGGTGGCATCCTGCAGACGGAAATCTGCCGACAGGTCGATCACCTTGGTGCCCGCCGCCAGCAACTCGCCGGCCAAAGCGTGGGCGACACCGTGCGGGGTGGCGAAGAACACCACGTCGCAGGCCGCCAGGGTCTTGCTGTCCGGGACGCTGAAGGCCAGGCCGTCGTAGTGGCCGCGCAGGTTCGGGTACATGTCGGCTACCGCCACGCCCGCCTCGGAGCGCGAGGTGATGACCGCAACTTCTGCCTGCGGATGCTGTGCCAGCAGACGCAACAGTTCGACACCGGTGTAACCCGTGCCGCCGACGATACCGACCTTGATCATGACGCTTGCCCCTTTTTGACGAACCCACTGGAAAGCGCACGATAATAGGGGGCCGTGGCTCCTGTAACAACTCTTCAGGTGTCCCTTGGCACGCTTGACCACTACTATCTGACGACCGTGAATCCTGAAGGAACTCCCTCCATGCTCTATCTGTGGATAAAAGCCCTGCACATCGTCAGTGTCGTCTGCTGGTTCGCCGGCCTGTTCTACCTGCCGCGCCTGTTCGTCTACCACGCACAGAGCGAGGACAAGGTCAGCCAGGAGCGCTTCATGGTCATGGAGCGCAAGTTGCTGCGTGGCATCATGAATCCGGCCATGGTCGCCACTTATGTGTTCGGCGCCTGGATGCTCTACCTCACTCCTGGCTGGCTGAGTCAGGGCTGGCTGCACGCCAAGTTGACCCTGGTGATCCTGCTGACCGGCTATCACCACATGTGCAGTGCCCAGCGCAAACGCTTCGCCGCCGGCACCAATACCCGCAGTCACGTGTACTACCGCTGGTTCAACGAGGTGCCGGTAGTGTTCCTGCTGGCAATCGTCATCCTGGTGGTGGTCAAACCGTTCTAGCCCCTGCGAAGGCTGAAACGAAAGGCAACACTTCGGTCTGTCACGCGCTGTACACTACCTGCCCTCATCCGCCGCCAGGAGCCTTGCATGACCCGTTACGCCATGATCACCGGTGCTTCCAGCGGCTTGGGCCTGGCACTGGCGGAAGCCTTGGCGCGGCGCGGGCGCAACCTGATCCTGGTGGCACGCCATCGGGAAACCCTGGAGCCGGTGGCCATCGAGCTCAGCCAACGCTTCGGCGTAGAAGTGCTGCTGCGCGCCTGCGACCTCAGTCAACCGCTGCGGCTTTCCGGATTCGTACTGGAGCTTGAGGAAGGCGAGCGGCGCATCGACTTGCTGGTCAATTGCGCGGGGCAGCGCACCTATGGGCCGTTCCTGGCCCATGAGTGGGCTGATGAGCAGGACTTGCTGGAGGTCGATATCCTGGCCCTGAGCCGCCTATGCCACGCCATCGGCAACCTGATGGCGATCCAGGGGGGCGGGCAGATTCTCAACGTCGCCGGTCTCGCCGCCGTGGCGCCGGGTCCCTGGATGGTCACCTATGCGGCCAGCAAAGCTTATGTGATGAGTTTCTCCCAGGCCTTGCGCGAAGAGCTCAAGCGCACAGGCATCAAGGTCTCGGTACTGTGCCCCGGCCCGGTGCGCTCGGCACGGCGACCGATCCCACGGCTCGATGGCGGCAGCCGCTGCCTGAGCCCCGAGGAAGTCGCACTGCACGCTGTGCGCGCACTGGACCGCAACCGTGCGGTGATCATCCCCGGCCGGCGTAACCGCTGGCTGGCGTTCGCTCCGCGCCTGCTGCCGGCGTGGCTGGTGCGCAAGCTGGCCGGCGTCATCCATCGCCGCTATTGCCCGGTTGGAATGGAATAGCCACTGGGCGAGCGGCACCGGGCTGAGTACACTCGGCCCGGACCCTCACCATGGAGCAAGTGCTGTGGACGATTTATTCATCAAGATCATCAACCGGGAAATCCCGGCGAAGATCATCTACGAGGACGACCAGGTTCTGGCCTTCCACGACATCGCCCCCCAGGCGCCGGTGCACTTTCTGGTCATCCCGAAAAAGCACATCCGCACCCTCAACGACCTGACCGAAGACGACAAGGGGCTGGCGGGCCACATCCTGTTTACCGCCCAACGCCTGGCCAAGGAACTCGGCTGCGAGGACGGTTTCCGTGTGGTCATGAACTGCAACGAACAAGGTGGGCAAACCGTCTACCACATTCACATGCATGTGCTCGGCCAACGTCAAATGCACTGGCCGCCGGGCTGATCCAGAGCAGGCGACCCCGCATCGATTGCGTTAAACTGTCGGGCACATTCTTGCGGAGGTGCCCGATGGCTACCGAACGTCACTACTCGCCGCTCGACCGCTTGTTGCTGCAGGCCGATACCGCCATGCGCACCTTGCTGCCCTTCAGCGGCCAACCTTCCCGCCCTTCCCCCGCCGTCATCCAGCCGGACACCGATTTGGACGAGGCGCAGGCCCGTCATATTGCCGGTCTGATGCGCATCAACCATACCGGCGAAGTCTGTGCCCAGGCGCTGTATCAGGGCCAGGCCCTGACCGCCAAGCTGCCCGAGGTGCGCAAAGCCATGGAGCATGCCGCCGAAGAAGAAATCGACCACCTGGCCTGGTGCGAGCAGCGTATCCGTCAGCTCAACAGCCACCCGAGCGTGCTCAATCCGCTGTTCTACGGTATGTCGTTCGGTATCGGTGCCTTGGCCGGACTGGTCAGCGACAAGGTCAGCCTGGGCTTCGTCGCCGCCACCGAACACCAGGTGTGCAAACACCTGGACGAGCACCTCGAGCAGATCCCGCACGAGGACGAGAAGTCCCGGGCGATCCTCGAGCAGATGCGAGTGGACGAAGAGCAACACGCCGAGTCGGCCCTCGAAGCCGGTGGATACCGTTTTCCGGCCCCAGTGCGCTTTGGCATGAGCCTGCTGGCCAAGGTCATGACCAAGAGCACTTACCGCATCTGAGGACATCATGACGGATCGCTTCGACGCCAAGGACCTGGCGCGCGCGGTGCAGGCCGGGATTCTCCAGCCCGGCCAGGACCATGCCCTGCTCGCGTTCCTGCGCCAACAACCGGCGGCACGTGGCAGCCTGCAACTGGCCCACGCCGCTTTCTACTTCGGCGCCTTGCTGATCATGGGTGCCATGGGCTGGCTGCTCACCGAAGCCTGGATGCGCGTCGGCGACTGGGCACTGCTGGCGATCGCCGTACTCTATATCTTCTTACTCACAGGCTTCGCCCTGAACCTGCAGCGGCGCGGCCAGGCCGTCGCCGCTGGCGTACTGGCGGCCGTAGCCGTCAGCATCGTGCCGCTGGCCGTGTTCGCGGTCGAACGGCTGCTGGACTGGTGGCCACTGGAAGATGCACAGTCGAGCTACCACGATTACTACGCTTACATCCGTGGCGCCTGGCTGCTGATGGAGGCGGCGACCGTGGTGGCCGGGCTGCTCATGCTGAGACTGGTTCCCTATCCGTTCATCGCCATGCCGATCGCCGTGGCCTTGTGGTTCATGTCGATGGACTTGAGTGAGTGGATCTACGGCGCGCCTTTCACCTGGGAGCAGCGGCGCACGGTGTCATTGTGGTTTGGCCTGGGCCTGCTGGCCGTCATGCTGCTGGTGGATGGCCGCACGCGCCAGGACTATGCGCACTGGGGCTATCTGGCCGGGTTGATGGCGTTCTGGGGTGGCTTGACCTTGATGGACAGCGACAGCGAGTTGGGCAAAGCCTTCTACTGCCTGATCAACCTCGGCTTGATGGCGATGGCCATCGTGTTGCGCCGCCCGGTATTCATGGTCTTCGGCGCGTTAGGGATCGCTGCGTACCTGGGCTACCTGGCTTACGAGGTATTCGCCGACTCGCTGTTGTTCCCCGTGGTGCTGACCTTGATCGGCCTGGGGGTGATCGGTCTTGGACTGGCATATCAGAAACGCCGCGACCACCTGAGTCGCTCGGCCCGAGAGCGCCTGCCCCGGTGGTTGCTGACGGCACTACCGGCGTTACGCGACTGAGCACCGTCTGGGCGACGAGGCCGCCCAGGCGTGTTGAGTTCAACCCAGTTCGACGATCTCGTAGCCGTGGGTGATTTCCACCCCGGCGCGCTCGAGCATGATCGACGCCGAGCAGTACTTCTCCGCCGACAGTTCCACTGCGCGCTTGACCTGGGCTTCTTTGAGCCCGCGCCCTTTCACCACGAAATTCATGTGGATCTTGGTGAATACCTTCGGATCCTCGCTGGCACGCTCCGCTTCGAGGAAGGCCTCGCAGCTTTCCACCGCCTGGCGCGACTTCTTCAGGATACTGACGACGTCGAAACTGCTGCAGCCACCCAGGCCGAGCAGCAGCATTTCCATCGGACGCACGCCCAGGTTACGACCACCGGATTCGGGTGGGCCATCCATCACGACGACATGGCCGCTCCCCGACTCGCCGAGGAACATCGCTTCGCCGGCCCACTGGATGCGTGCCTTCATCTATCCATACTCCTTAAATTCGGAAAAGGGTGTCAGCTTACGGCTTGTGCAGCCGTCGGAAAAGCTCAAGACGCTGCGCTTTTGTGCTTAAACACCCACAGTGTCTGATAAGCTGGCGCCAATCGACTGGCGCGTTCCTGCCAGATAGCTGCTAACAAGACTCCCCGTCGCATCGAACAGGATTTCGTGATGGTTGCCTCTGCCCTTCCCGCCAAGATCAAGAATATCGACAAGCTGCTGGTGCACTGCCAGCGTCGGCGCTATGTCGCCAAGAGCAACATCATCTGCGCCGGTGACCGGGCCGATACATTGTCGTTCATCCTCAAGGGTTCGGTGACCATCCTCATCGAGGACGACGAAGGTCATGAAATGATCATCGCCTACCTCAACAGCGGCGACTTCTTCGGTGAACTGGGCTTGTTCGAGCCAGCCGGCAGCGACCAGCAGCGTAGCGCCTGGGTACGTGCCAAGACCGAGTGCGAAGTGGCCGAGATCAGCTACGACAAGTTTCGCGAACTGGCGCGCCAGGACCCGGAGATTCTCTACGCACTTGGCAGCCAGATGGCCCAGCGCCTGCGCAACACCACGCGCAAGGTCGGCGATCTGGCGTTCTTCGATGTCACTGGCCGCGTCGCCCGCTGCTTGCTCGACCTGTGCAAGCAGCCCGATGCCATGACTCACCCCGACGGCATGCAGATCAAGATCACCCGTCAGGAAATCGGCCGTATCGTTGGCTGTTCGCGGGAAATGGTCGGTCGCGTCCTCAAGGATCTCGAGGAGCGCAGCCTGGTGCAGGTCAAGGGCAAGACCATGGTGGTCTACGGCACCCGCTAATCCCTGGGCAGCGCCGCCAATACCTCGCCGTAGGCGCGGGACAAACGCTCGAACCACGGTACTTGGGGCGCCACCTCATGCAGGGCAATATGGCTGTCGGCGCGGCATCGCTGTTCAAGGCCACAGCATTCGTTGAATCGATTGACCGCCGCCACCATCGACTCACGCTCGTTGTCCAACAACAACGCGCCATGCACCAGCACCACCGGACGCTTGCCTCCCAGACCCTGACGCCAGCGCTGAGCCGTACCCACCAGCTTGCGACCATTGAGATTGACGTTGTAGCGGCCATCGCAGAAAGCACCGTCGATCTCACCTACCGACGCCACCCCACCCCATTCGCGCAATACATCGCACAGCGGCAGACACAGCCGTTCGTAGGCGTTCTCGATACGACCATGGTCCCCTTCGCTGCGTGGTGCCACATACACCAGTGCCACGTTCACCGTCGCATGCGACTGAGGCACCGGTTCGCCACCGGTTTCGCGCAGCAGGACCGGCCAGCCGGCGATTGCCAACTCCGCGCAGGCGGCTTCGAAGTTGTCCAGGCGGCTCATGCGCCGGGGCATGACCAGGGCATGGTCGGTGGGGCGCCAGAACAGCACGCCGGCTTCGCGATCGCCACGGCAGACGGCGGCGAGCAGCTCCTGTTCGGCGTGCAAGCCTTGTTCGACGGTCAGGGCCAGGGGTTGATCGGTCATTGATTGGGCCACCTATGATGTTGGCGCCACCGGCCACTTTCGCGGGCAAGCCCGCTCCTACAGGGACGGTGCTGGAATCCAGAGCCATGAAAAAGCCGGCACAAGGCCGGCTTCGGTTCGATCAGTCCAAGGACTGAACGGTCTTCTTCACCAGTTCCGGGAAGAACAACCGCTGCAGTTCCAGACCTGGCTGCTCGGCCCGCATGAACGCCTCACCGACCAGGAACGAGTAAACGTCATTGATTGCCATCAGCTCGACATCGGCGCGGTTGAGAATACCGCTTTCGGTGATGGCCAAACGGTCGCGCGGGATACGAGGCAGCAGATCGAGGGTGGTTTCCAGGCTGACGTCGAAGGTGTGCAGGTTGCGGTTGTTGACTCCGACCAATGGCGTGTCGAGGGTCTTCAAGGCCCGCTCCAGCTCATCGCCATCGTGCACTTCGACCAGCACGTCGAGGCCGACGTCCTTGGCCGTGGCGGCCAGCTCGGCCATTTTCACATCGTCCAGGGCCGAAACGATCAGCAACACGCAGTCGGCGCCCAAGGCCCGGGCCTCGACGATCTGGTAGGGGTCGACCATGAAGTCCTTGCGGATCACCGGCAGCGCAACCGCAGCGCGCGCCTGCTGCAGGTACTCGTCAGCACCCTGGAAGTAGTCCACATCGGTCAACACCGACAGGCAGGTCGCCCCGCCTTTTTCGTAACTGACGGCAATCTCCGCGGGTACGAAGTTCTCGCGAATGACACCCTTGCTCGGCGACGCCTTCTTGATCTCGGCGATGACCGCAGGCTGCTTGCGCTTGGCCTGTTCGATCAGGGCATTGGCGAAGCCTCGTGGCGCATCGGCCGCTTTGGCCAGACGCTCCAGCTCGGCCAGGCTGACCCGTGCACTGCGCTCGGCCACTTCCTGGAACTTGCGGGCAATGATCCTCTCCAGCACCGTCGGTACACTCATGCTTCGTTCTCCACCTTGAATACCGCGGTAAATGCACCCAGCTCCTGCAGCTTTTCCCAGGCCAACCCGGTGTGCAACACGTCGTGCGCCAGTTCGACACCCCCCTTGAGGCTCATCGCGTGGTCAGCGGCGTACAACGCAGCACCGGCATTGAGCACGATCATTTCGGCGGCTTTCTGGCCATTCTCGGTCTTGCGTCGGCCCAACGCATCGCGAATCAACTCCAGCGACGCCTGCGGGCCCTCGACCGCCAGGCCGTGCAGGCTCTGGCTCTTGATGCCGAGATCTTCCGGCTCGACCCAGTACTCGAGGATCTCACCGTTCTTCAGTTCGGCTACATAGGTCGGCGCGGCCAGGCTGAACTCGTCCAGACCATCCTTGGAGTGCACCACCAGCACGTGCTTGCTGCCCAGGCGCTGCAGCACCTCCGCCAGAGGCCGGCACAGCGCCTGGGTGAACACGCCGACCACCTGATGTTTCACACCGGCCGGGTTCGTAAGCGGGCCGAGCATGTTGAACAGGGTACGCAGGCCCAGGTCACGGCGCGGGCCTGCGGCATGTTTCATCGCCGAGTGATGGCTCTGGGCGAACATGAAGCCGATACCCAGGCTGTCGATGCAGCGGGCGACCTGGGTTGGCGTCAGGTTCAGGTAGATACCGGCGGCTTCCAGCAGGTCGGCGCTGCCGCTTTTGCCGGACACCGCACGGTTGCCATGCTTGGCCACGGTGCAACCGGCAGCGGCGAGGACGAACGATGAAGCGGTGGAGACATTGAAGATGTTGGCGCCATCGCCACCGGTGCCGACGATGTCGACCACCCCATCGAGGGTGTTCAGCTCGACCTTGTCGGCCAGCTCACGCATCACCGACACCGCACCGACGATCTCATCGATGCTCTCGCTCTTCATGCGCATGCCCATCAGGAAGGCGCCGATCTGCGCCTCGCTGCACTGGCCGGTCATGATCTGACGCATGACATCGCGCATTTCCTCGGTAGACAGGTCCAGGTGGCCGACGATTCGACTCAACGCGGTCTTGATATCCATGTTCGATCCTTAGCGGCGGCCGCCGGTCTGTTTGAGGAAATTGGCGAACAGCTCGTGGCCCTGTTCGGTGAGGATCGATTCTGGGTGGAACTGCACCCCTTCGATGTTCAAGGTCTTGTGACGCAGGCCCATGATCTCGTCGACCGAGCCGTCTTCCAGGGCTGTCCAGGCGGTGACTTCCAGGCAGTCGGGCAGGGTCTCGCGCTTGACCACCAACGAATGATAGCGGGTCACGGTCAGCGGGTTGTTCAGGCCGCTGAAGACACCCAGGTCGCGGTGATGCACCGGACTGGTCTTGCCATGCATCACCTGGCGGGCACGGACCACGTCACCACCGAAGGCCTGGCCGATGGACTGATGGCCCAGGCACACACCCAGAATCGGCAACTTGCCGGCGAAGTGCAGGATGGCTTCGATGGAAACGCCCGCTTCGCTCGGCGTGCACGGGCCCGGCGAGACGACGATGCGCTCGGGATTAAGGGCTTCGATTTGGGCGATGGTCATTTCGTCGTTGCGAATGACCTTGACCTCGGCACCCAGCTCGCCCAGGTACTGGACGACGTTGTAAGTGAATGAGTCGTAATTGTCGATCATCAGTAACATCGGGTTAAACCTCTTGAATCTACTGACTTCAGAATTCGAACCTTCCTGCACCCGCCACAGGCGCGGCTTTGCCACAAAAGCGTGGTAGACAGAAAGGCAAACGGGGGCGGGCCGGACGGGCCGGCAGGGATAAAGTCAGGCGCGCCAACGCCAACGGGCGTGGGCCTTGATTACGCGCATCAAGAGTTTACTGACGATCAACACAGGATAGGTCTCGCTCATACGTCGTGGCACAGTAGCCTACCGGGGCGGCGGGCGCAATATGCCTGCAAACACGGGGAAACGAATGGACTTGGGAGGGATGCACGGCGATTTGTTAAGGTCGATCGGGCAGTCCTTCATAAAAACAAAGAAAAGGATGTTCTCCGATGCGAAAAGCCCCGTTTTTGCGCTTTACCCTCGCCTCATTGGCCTTGGCCTGCAGCCAGGTATTCGCCGCACCCTCGCCCTACTCCACGCTGATCGTGTTTGGCGACAGCCTCAGCGACGCCGGGCAGTTTCCCAACGTGCTAGGCAGCTCACCGGCCATGCGATTCACCAACCGCGATGCCAATGGCAACTATGCGCCGGTGTCGCCGATGATCCTGGGTGGGCGACTGGGGGTAAGTCCGAATGACTTGAACCCTTCCACCTCAGTGGCCATTCAGCCCGACGGCAACAACTGGGCAGTAGGCGGTTACACCACTCAGCAGATCCTGGATTCGATCACCGATACCTCCAAGACGGTCATCCCGCCAGGGCGCCTCGGTGCCGGGCTGGTACTGCGTGAAAAACCGGGCTACCTGGCCAATAGCCTGCGTGCTGATCCGAACGCACTGTACTATCTGACCGGCGGCGGCAATGACTTTCTGCAAGACCTGGTGAATAGCCCAGCCGACGCTGTGGCCGCAGGTGCCCGTCTGGCCGCCAGCGCCCAGGCCCTGCAGCAAGGCGGCGCCCGCTATATCATGGTCTGGCTGCTGCCCGACCTTGGCCAAACGCCCAATTTCAGCGGTACACCACAGCAGAATCCGCTGTCGTTGCTGTCCGGTGCGTTCAACCAGTCGTTGCTCGGCCAATTGGGGCAGATCGATGCCGAAATCATCCCACTGAACATCCCTTTGCTGCTGAGCGAAGCGCTGGCCAGCCCGAGCCAGTTCGGCCTGGCCAGCGACCAGAACCAGGTCGGTAGCTGTTACAGCGGCGAAGGCTGCGTGGAAAACCCGGTGTATGGCATCAACGGCCCCACGCCTGACCCGACCAAACTGCTGTTCAACGACTCGGTGCACCCAACCATCGCTGGCCAGCAACTGATCGCCGATTACGCTTATTCGATCATCGCGGCCCCCTGGGAACTGACCCTGCTACCCGAAATGGCCCACGCCAGCCTGCGCGCCCACCAGGACGAACTGCGCAACCAGTGGCAAACCCCCTGGCAAGCGGTTGGCCAATGGCAGGCCTTCGTCGCCACCGGCGCCCAGGACCTGGACTTCGACGGCCAGCGCAGCGCAGCTAGCGGCGATGGCCGTGGCTACAACCTGACCCTGGGCGGCAGCTACCGCTTGAACGATGCCTGGCGCGTAGGCCTGGCCGCTGGCGCCTACCGACAGAAGTTGGAAGCCGGCGAAAATGACTCGGAATACAAGCTGAACAGTTACTTGGCCAGCGCATTCGCCCAATACCGCCAGGACCGCTGGTGGGCCGATGCCGCACTGACGGCTGGGCACTTGGACTACAGCAACCTCAAACGCACCTTTGCTCTGGGCGTGAATGAGCGCAGCGAAAAGGGCGATACCGATGGCGAGGCCTGGGCGATGTCGGGACGACTGGGCTACAACCTGGCGAGCGAAGGCAGCACTTGGCAGTTGGCACCGTTCATCAGCGCCGACTATGCACGGGTGAAGGTCGACGGCTATGACGAGAAAAGCGCGCGCTCGACGGCGCTAGGCTTCGATGACCAGGAGCGTACCTCACGCCGCCTGGGGGTAGGGTTGCTGGGCAGTGTGCAGATGCTGCCGAGTACCCGGCTGTTCGCCGAGATCGCGCAGGAACATGAGTTCGAGGATGACCAGCAGGATGTGACGATGCACCTGACAAGCTTGCCGGCGAATGACTTCACTCTGACCGGCTACACGCCACACAGCGACTTGACCCGGGCAAGCCTGGGGGTGAGCCATGAAGTGGTAGCGGGGGTGCACTTGCGCGGGAATTATAACTGGCGCAAGAGCGATGAGTTGACGCAGCAAGGGGTGAGTTTGGGGGTTAGTGTCGACTTCTGAATTGCGGGGCTGCAAAGCAGCCCCAATCCATTTATTTGGCCGAAGTCTGCTCAGCCAGCGCCACAGCCCGGAACATCGCCCGACGTTTGTTGATGGTCTCTTCCCACTCCGCTGCGGGCACCGAATCGGCGACGATGCCGCCACCGGCCTGCACGTGCAGTTCGCCGTCCTTGATAACCGCGGTACGGATGGCAATCGCCGTGTCCATGTTGCCGTTCCAGGCGAAATAACCGACTGCGCCCCCGTAAACGCCGCGCTTGACTGGCTCGAGCTCGTCGATGATCTCCATGGCGCGAATCTTCGGAGCCCCCGACAAAGTGCCGGCCGGCAGGATCGCCCGCAGGGCGTCCATGGCGGTCAGGCCTTCGCGCAGTTGGCCAGTGACGTTGGAAACGATGTGCATCACGTTCGAGTAACGCTCGATGACCATCTTCTCGGTCAGGCGCACGCTACCGGTGGACGAGACCCGGCCAACGTCGTTGCGACCCAGGTCGATCAGCATCAGGTGCTCGGCGATCTCCTTGTCGTCCGACAGCAGGTCGTCCTCCAACGCCCGGTCTGCTTCCTCGTTGGCGCCGCGCGGGCGGGTGCCGGCGATCGGGCGCACGGTGACCAGGTTGTCTTCCACCCGTACCAGCACCTCCGGCGAGCTGCCGACCACATGGAAGTCGCCGAAGTTGAAGAAGTACATGTAGGGTGTGGGGTTGAAGCAGCGCAGTGCCCGATACAGATCGATCGGCGCAGCCTTGAAGTCGATCGACATACGTTGCGACGGCACCACCTGCATGCAGTCGCCGGCCAGGATGTATTCCTTGATACGCCCTACCGCATTCTCGTAATCGTCGCGGGTATAGCTGGAGCGGAATTCCGGCTCGGCGGCCATCGGGCCGCTCAGGTCCAGGCCACGGCGCGGGGTGATCGGCTGGCGGAGTTTCTCCAGCAGGCCCTGCAGGCGCGCTTGACCGTTCTCGAAGGCCTGCTCCTCGGCGGGATCGACGAGGACGATGGCGTGCATCTTACCGGCCAGATTATCGAACACCACCACCGCGTCGGAAACCATCAACAGGATGTCCGGCACGCCCAAAGGGTCCGGATTCGGGCTGGCGCCCAAGCGTTTTTCCACGTAGCGCACACAGTCATAGCCGAAGTAACCGACCAAACCGCCGTTGAAGCGTGGCAAGCCAGGAATATCTGCGACCTCGTAGCGATCTTTGAAGGTTTCGACGAACGCGAGCGGGTCCTCGACGTCGTGGCTTTCCACCTCGACGCCATCCTGCAGGATGCTGACGTGATAGCCGTGGACACGCATCACGGTGCGCGACGGCAGGCCGATCATCGAATAACGCCCCCACTTCTCGCCGCCCTGGACGGACTCGAGGAGATAGGAATTGGCTTGATCGGCCAGCTTCAGGTAGATCGACAGCGGGGTGTCGAAGTCGGCCAGGGTTTCGCAGGCCAGGGGAATGCGGTTATAGCCGGCAGCGGCCAGGCGCAGGAATTCTTCGCGGGTCATGGGTAGCCTCGTGGCAAGCAGCAATAGAGTCGGGCAAGCGGACGGGCCGGCGGGCGCCGGCGGGCAAAAGTCAGGCGCGCCAGCGCCAACGGGCCAGGGCCTTGATGACTTTCATCCAGAACTTGCCAGTTACCGCCACGGTGGACTCTCTGTCTTGTGAGGCTTGAAGATCCGCCAACGTTATCCCAGTGGCGGCATCTAAGCAACCAGGCAACAGCGCCCGCAGATCGTCGACCACCAGGCTCGGCGCTTCGTCGCTGATCGGCCGGCCATGGTTATAGCCGTAGCTCAGGCCCACACACTGTACGCCTGCGGCTTTGGCAGCCAGTACATCGCTGCGCGAATCGCCGACGAACAGCGATTGTGTGGGGCTCACGCCGGCCATCTGCATGACGAACAACAATGCAGCGGGATCGGGTTTTTTTTGTGGCAGCGTGTCTCCGCCAATGATCCAGCGGAAATAGCGACCAAGCTTCATCTGATCGAGCAGCGGGCCGACGAATCGTTCCGGCTTGTTGGTGATCAGCGCCATCTCTACGCCTCGCTTGCGCAGCCACGCCAAGGTGTCCTTGACCCCAGGGTAGACCTGGGTCAGTTCGTGGCTCTCGGCATAGGCCTCCATGAACAAGGCCAGGCCCTGTTCAGCCAGGACATCGTCCACATCATCATGCTCGATGCCGCCGGCCAGGGCTCGGCGCACCAGGACCTGGGCGCCATTGCCTATCCAATGGCGCACGGCCTCGAGGCCAGCAGGCGGTCGTCCCAGTTCGAGCAGCATGCGGTCCACGGCGGCGGCAAGGTCCGGTACCGAGTCGATCAGGGTACCGTCCAGATCGAACATCACCAGCCTGGGCAGCGTCCCCGGGAACAGCTGCTCGAAGCCGCTCATGGGCGGGCCTGGGCCAGTTCGGCGCGCATCTTGGCGATCACCTCCTGGTAGTCCGGGGCGTTGAAGATGGCCGAGCCGGCGACGAAGGTGTCGGCACCGGCGGCGGCGATCTCACGGATATTGTTGACGTTGACGCCACCGTCGATCTCCAGACGGATGTCGCGCCCGCTGGCGTCGATCAGAGCCCGCGCCTCGCGCAGCTTGTCGAGAGTCCCGGGGATGAATTTCTGTCCACCGAAGCCAGGGTTGACGCTCATCAGCAGGACCATGTCGACCTTGTCCATCACGTACTTCAGCGCATCCAGACTGGTTGCCGGGTTGAATACCAGGCCGGCCTTGCAGCCGCCGTCGCGGATCAACTGCAGCGAGCGGTCGATGTGCTGCGAGGCTTCCGGGTGAAAGGTGATGTAGGTGGCACCGGCTTCGATGAAATCGCCGATGATGCGATCGACCGGGCTGACCATCAGGTGCACATCGATCGGTGCGGTGACGCCGTACTTGCGCAGCGCGCTGCAGACCATCGGACCAATGGTCAGGTTGGGTACGTAGTGGTTGTCCATCACGTCGAAGTGCACGATGTCGGCGCCGGCGGCCAGCACCTTGTCGACGTCCTCACCCAAGCGGGCGAAGTCGGCAGAGAGAATGGAGGGGGCAATAGCGTAGGGCTGCATGGCGCACCTGTTGGGCAAGAATCACGGTGGCGCGCATTGTAACTCAGGGAAACCGATCAGGGCTGATTGGCATCAATGGGTGTCTACCAACGGACGATACCTGCCCCGCCAAGGGGCTGGGGCAGGCAGCAGGTCGTCACCCCGGCTGCTGGGTGCGCAACTTCTCGCTACGCCCGCGCAACCACTCCAGGGTCAGCAACAACACCACCGAGAACGCGATCAGCAAGGTCGCGGCTGCGGCAATCGTCGGGCTCAGGTTCTCGCGAATGCCGCTGAACATCTGCCGCGGCAGGGTCGCCTGCTCCGGGCCGGCGAGGAACAGCGTCACCACCACCTCATCGAAGGAAGTGGCGAAGGCGAACAGCGCACCGGAAATCACCCCAGGCGCGATCAATGGCAACGTCACCCGACGGAAGGTCAGCAGCGGTGAAGCGCCCAGGCTTGCCGCGGCTCGCACCAGGTTGTAATTGAAGCCCTGCAGGGTGGCCGAGACGGTGATGATGACGAACGGCACGCCCAGCACCGCATGCACCAGAATCAACGAGATGAAACTGTTGCCCAGCCCCAGCGGGGCGAAGAACAGGTAGCTGGCAACGCCAATGATCACCACCGGCACCACCATCGGCGAAATGACCAGCGCCATCACCAGCGACTTGCCGGGAAAATCGCCTCGGGTCAGGCCGATCGCCGCGAGCGTACCGAACACCATGGCCAACGCAGTGGCCGCCGGGGCGACGATGATGCTGTTCCTCAGCGCCCGCATCCATTCGGCCGAGGCGAAGAAGTCGTGGTACCACTGCATCGAAAAGCCCTGCAGCGGATAGACCAGGAAGCTGCCGCCATTGAACGACAATGGCACGATGACCAGGACCGGCAATACCAGGAATAGCAGGATCAGGCCGCAGAGGATGCGCAGGCTGTAATACCAGACTCGCTCCACAGGCGACATGTATGGGCTCAGCATGACGAGGCTCCTCAGCTCAGGCGCAGGCGGCTGGCGCCGACCAGCCAGCTATAGATCAGGTACAGCAGCACGGTGGCCAACAGCAACAGGCCGCCCAGCGCAGTGGCCATGCCCCAGTTGATGCTGGTGTTGGTGTAGAAAGCCACGAAGTAACTGACCATCTGGTCGTTCGGGCTGCCCAGCAGCGCCGGCGTGATGTAGTAGCCGATGGCCAGGATGAACACCAGCAGGCATCCGGCACCGACCCCGGCGTAAGTCTGCGGGAAGTACACCCGCCAGAAGCTGGCGAAGGGATGGCAGCCCAGGGAAATCGCCGCACGCATATAGGTGGGCGAAATGCCCTTCATCACGCTGTACAGCGGCAGGATCATGAACGGCAGGAGAATGTGCACCATCGAGATGTACACCCCGGTACGGTTGAACACCAGTTCCAGCGGCTGGTCGATGATGCCCATCGCCATCAGCGCACTGTTGATCAGGCCGCCCGACTGCAGCAGCACGATCCACGCGGCGACCCGCACAAGGATGGAGGTCCAGAACGGCAACAGCACGAGGATCATCAGCAGGTTGCTCTGCCGGGTCGGCAAGTTGGCCAGCAGGTAGGCCAATGGGTAGGCCAGGACCAGGCAGATGACGGTGATCACCACGCCCATCCACAAGGTCCGGGTGAAGATATCCAGGTAGATGGCCTGGTCGGGCGTGGCCTTGGCCAACTCGCCCAAGTCGTCGATGCGGTGGTCGAGCGCGGCCAGCAGGTAGAACGGCGTGACTTGGCTGGTATTACGACGAATCGCCTGCCAGTAGGCAGGATCTCCCCAGCGCTCGTCGAAGGCCTGCAAGGCATCCTTGTAGGAAGCGGGCTCGCTTTTGAATGGCAACGCCCGCGCGGTCTTGGCCAGCAGGCTGCGGTAGCCGGCAAGCTCCATGTTCAGGCGCTTGGAAAGATCGCCCAGGGTCTGGTTCTTGCGCGACTCGGCAAGGTCCTGGCCGAGCGCCCGGTAGGCCGCTTCATCAGGCAGCCCTTTGCCATCCCACTGCGACACCACCTCGACAGTGCGCGGCAGACCAGCGACCACCTCGGGATTGCCGACGCTCTTGTACAACAGCGCGGCGATCGGCACCAGAAACACCAGCAGGAGAAACAGCGCCAACGGCGCGATCAACGCCTGCGCCTTCCAGCGGTTGACCCGCTCGGCGTGCTTGAGGCGCTGCTTGAGGCTAGGACCTGCGCCTTCATTGAGTGGCACTGAAATGGCCATGGCGAACTCCGTGAACAAGGTAACGAGGGGCGCCAGCCAGCTGGCCGACGCCCTGACCAGACGCCTTACTTCTTGGCCGCCCAGGCGTTGAAGCGTTGCTCCAGCTGCTCGCTGTTGTCGGCCCAGAAGGCGACGTCGATCTGCACCTGGTTGGCGATGTTCTCAGGCGTGGTCGGCATGTCCTTCTTCACCTCGTCCGAGAGTTTGTCTACCGCCTTGGTGTTGGCCGGGCCATAGGCGATGTTCTCGGAATAGGTCTTTTGCTGCTCAGGCTGCACGCTGAAGGCGATGAACTTCTTCGCTTCTTCCACATCCTTGGCGCCTTTCGGAATGGCCCAGGCGTCGAAGTCGTAGATGCCGCCGTTCCACACCACCTTGAGGTTGCTCTCCTTCTGTACGGCAGCGATGCGGCCGTTGTAGGCAGAGCTCATGACCACGTCACCCGAAGCCAGGTACTGCGGCGGCTGGGCACCGGCTTCCCACCACTGGATGCTCGGCTTGAGTTCGTCGAGTTTCTTGAAGGCGCGATCCACGCCTTCCTTGGTGGCCAGTACCTGGTAGACGTCCTTGGGCGCGACGCCGTCGGCCATCAGAGCGAACTCCAGGGTGTACTTCGCGCCCTTGCGCAGGCCACGCTTGCCCGGGAATTTCTTGGTATCCCAGAAATCGGCCCAGCTGGTAGGCGCGGTCTTGAGTTTGTCGGCGTTGTAAGCCAGGACCGTCGACCAAACGAAGAAGCCTACGCCGCATGGCTGGATGGCGCCCTTGACGTAGTCGGCTTCATTGCCGAACAACGACGGATCGAGCTCCTCGAACATGCCCTCGTCACAGCCTCGGGCCAGTTCCGGCGACTCGACCTCGACCAGGTTCCAGGACACGCTCTTGGTGTCGACCATGGCCTTGACCTTGGCCATTTCACCGTTGTACTCCCCGGCGATGATCTTGCCTTTGCCTGCCTTTTCCCAGGGTTCGTAGAACGCCTTGACCTGGGCCGCCTTGTTGGCACCGCCGAAGGACACCACGGTGAGTTCCGCCGCCAGGGTCTGGCCGGCTACGCACAGCCCCAGAGCCAGGGCGGTCATCTTCAACTGCTTGCGCATTATTATTCTCTCCACAGTACAGGGTTGGTGAAGCGGTCCATCAATGAGCGTCAGCCATCGGGTCCAACGCACGAGCATGCTCGATTGCCCAGCCCAGCGGCACCACATCGCCCACAGCCAGGTCCGGGTCGAGTTCGGCGATCGGCTGCTTGACGAAGAAATCGGCCTTGCCGCAGACCTCCAGGCGGACCCGCACGTGGTCGCCCAAATAGATGAACTCGGCGACCCGACCGGAGAAGCGGTTGACGCACCGCTCACTGTGGCCATTGAGGCGTACGCGTTCGGGGCGGATCGACAATGTCACCGGCTCGCCGGCCTGACCGACATTCACCGCCAGCGCCTCGACGCGCTCCCCACGCGCCAACTGGACTTGGCAGCGCTCGCCGTCACTGGCCAGCAGAATGCCGTTGATGCGGTTGTTCTCACCGATGAAGTTGGCGACGAAGGTATTACAGGGCTCTTCGTAGAGGGTCCGGGGGTCGGCGATCTGCTGGATCTGGCCTTGGTGGAACACCGCCACCCGGTCGGACATTGTCAACGCCTCGCCCTGATCGTGGGTCACGTAGACCACGGTCACGCCCAGACGCTGATGAATGTGCTTGATCTCCATCTGCATGTGTTCGCGCAACTGCTTGTCGAGCGCGCCGAGCGGTTCGTCCATCAGCACCAGCTGCGGTTCGAAGACCAGGGCCCGGGCCAGTGCCACCCGCTGCTGCTGCCCACCCGAAAGCTGCCCGGGGTAACGCTGGGCGAAGGCATCGAGCTGGACCATGCCGAGCACGCGCTTGACCCGCTCGCTGATGTCGGGCTTGCTCAGGTTGCGCACACTCAATGGAAAAGCCAGGTTCTCGGCCACGGTCATGTGCGGGAACAACGCGTAGTTCTGGAACACCATGCCGATGTCGCGCTTGTGCGGCGGCACGTTGTTGATCGAGCGACCTGCCAGCTGGATTTCACCCGCCGTTGGCGTTTCGAAGCCGGCGAGCATCATCAAGCTGGTGGTCTTGCCCGAACCGGACGGCCCGAGCAAGGTCAGAAACTCGCCTTTGCGGATGTCCAGGTTGAGGTTCTTGACGATCAGCGATTCGCCGTCGTAGCTCTTCTGCACCCCTCGGAAGCTGACCAGCGTCTCGCCGCTGACGGCGTTCGAATTCGCCTCGCTCATGCCTGCACCTTTTCTTGGATGACTGCGTGGGCCACAGCGTAGAAGAGCCGCGCGTGCCCGGAAATCGGGGCTACTGAGAGAATCTCATCATCCTGATGGAGATTTCACTGTAGGGATCGCCCTACAGGCATGTCGTATTCAGATCAGCTTGTGGGCCATGGCGTACTTCACCAATTCGGCCAGCGAGTTGACTCGCAGCTTCTGCATCAGGCGCGCCTTGTGGGTGCTGATGGTCTTGCTCGACAGCGCCAGTTGCTGAGCGATGTCGTTGACGTTGGCGCCCCGGGCCAAGCGCTCGAATACCGAGAACTCGCGCTCCGACAAGAGCGTATGCAGGGGTCGCGTTTCGGTAAGGCCCACCTCGAAGACCATCCGGTCGGCCAGGGCCGGATCGATGTAACGCCCGCCACCGGCCACCCGGCGAATGGCGGTGAGCAGCAACGCCGGATCGCTATCCTTGGTGGCATAGCCGGCGGCACCCGCCTTGAGCGCTCGAGCGGCCATCTGTGCCTCGTCGTGCATCGACAGCATGAGGATCGCCGGCGCCTCGGCCAGGGCGCGAATCCGTGGGATCGCCTCGAGGCCATTGACCCCCGGCATCGAAATATCCAGCAGTACCACCTCGCACGGCGTGTGACGCAGGGCCTCGAGCAGTTGCTCGCCATTGCCCGCTTCGCCGACCACCTGCATGTCCTTGGCCAGGCCGATCAGTTGCTTGATGCCTTCACGGACGATGGTGTGGTCTTCGGCCACCAGCACTCGAATCACGCTCGCTCTCCTGTTTCCAACGGAATCGTCACGCTCAGGCTGGTGCCCTCGCCGGGTTTGCTGTCCAACGTCATGCTGCCTCCGAGCATCAACACCCGCTCGCGCACCCCCACCAGGCCGAACGACGAAGGTCGCGCCTGGTCGCGGCAGAAACCGATGCCATCGTCGCTGATCGCCATGCGCAGCTGAGCACGCTCATGCACCAGTTCGATCTCCACGCTATGCGCCTGGGCATGGCGCATGACGTTGGTCAGCGCCTCCTGGAGAATGCGAAACAGGCCAATGGCCTTGGCATCGCTCAATGCTGGCAGATTATCCGGCACTTGCACCAGACAGGGGATCTGCGTGCGCGACTCGAAACGCCGCGCCTGCCACTCGATGGCCGAGGCGATGCCCGCGTCGAGAATCGGCGGACGCAATGCGCTGGCCACATCCCGGGCGAGCTGGAACAACTGCGCGATCAGTCGCTTCATGCTCGCCATGCGCTCGCCCAGTCCAGGATCCAGGTCGGCATAGGCCAGCTCGCACATCGACACCTCGAGCTTGAGCACAGTGAGCATCTGACCCAGCTCATCGTGCACTTCACGGGCGATGCGTGCCTTCTCCTCCTCGCGCACGCTTTCCAGGTGCGCCGACAGCTCGCGCAACTGTTCCTGCGAGCGCGCCAACTGCAGTTCGGCACGCTTGCCCTGGGTGATGTCCCAGACGATGCCATCCCAGACCACCCGGCCGTTGGCCAGACGCCGCGTACTGGCCTTGATGTCGGCCCAGCGTTGCTCGCCGTGGCGGGTGAGGATGCGCCCTTGCCAGGACCAGTCCTGCTCGCTGGCCAGGGCCAGGTCCTGGACCCGGTGATAGTCGGCACGGTCGTCAGGATGGACCAGATTGCGCAGGCCCATCTGCGGATGCTGAATCTCACTGGGCAGGTAGCCGACCAGCGCCTCGCTGCCCTCACTGATGTAGGGAAACTCCAGGTCGCCTTCGGCAGGGTCGCGCTCCAGCCTGAACACCAGCCCCGGGACGTTGGCAGCGATGCCCTTGAGCCGAGCCTCGCTCTCGCGCAGTGCCGCCATTGCCCGTTGGCGCTCGGTAACGTCGGTGAGGTACACCACCAGGTATTCGGCGTCGCGAAAGCGCAGAAAACTCAGCGACAACGCCACCGGCATCAGAGTGCCATCGGCCCGCAGGCAGTGGGTCTCGAACTCTGCCAGGGTGGGGTCGCCGCCACGCGCGCCCTTCCACAGTTCCAGCCAGCGATCCATGGTCAGCTGTGGCTCGAAGTTCACCAACGGGCGCTCCAGCAGCTCGTCCTCGGCATACCCCAGCATGTGCTGGACCGCCCGGTTGGCATAGCGGACATGGCTGTCCCAGTTGACCCAGAGAATGCCCACCGTACTCTGGTCGCTGGCAAATTGACTCAGGCGCAAAGCCTCTTCGCGGACCTGCCGCTCGGCGAGGTGCTCGCGCGCCGCCAGCAGGTCACGCTCCAGGCGCTGTTGCTGGCGACGCTGCCAGATCAAGGTGGCAATGGCGCACAACAGCGCCATGCCGAACAGCCAGGCAAGGTTTTGCCAAAACCCAGGCGACTCGCTCAAACGTGTGTAGCGCGGCTGCAACCAACGACTGTGTAGCTGTTCCAGTGCCTTTGCCGGCATGGCCTGCAGACCTTTTTCCAAAACCTCGGCCAACATCGGCCAATCGCGCCGGGAGCCGATCCGCAGCAGTTGCGGCAAGCCGATGTCGCCCACCACCACCAACTCGCCGAACTCGCTCTCGCGGGACAAGCGGCTGAGCTGCGCCTCGTCGAGCACGGCGTAGCTGACCTGGCCACCGATCACCCATTGCAGCGCCTCGCGCTCGCCGGGAACCCCTTGCAGGTTGAGATAGCCGTAGTTGGCGCGCAGATAGTCGGCAAGAGCGCTGGGCATGCGCACCGCCACCCGCTCATCGGCGCCGAGCTTCTCCAACTCCACCGCCGTCTGGCTGGTGCCGCGCAACCCCACCAGCAGTTGCGGCACACGCATGTAGGGGTCGCTGAAAGACCACAGGCGCAGGCTGGCGGGCGTCTGGGTCAGGCCGGGAGCGAAATCGATCTGGCCGGCCTGCAGAGCCTGTTCGAGACTGGCCTGATCGGCGAATGTGCGCCAGGTGAGGTCCAACCGCAGCGCCTGAGCAAGTTCGTTGACCAGCTCCACGTTGGCCCCGTAAAGCTGCTGCAAGCGCCGGTCGAACTGGGCATACGGCGCTTGCAGGACGACACCGACACGCAGGTTGCGGTGATCCTCGAGCCATTGCTGCTGCGCAGGCTCGAGCACCACCACCGAGGACACTTCCGGGATGGCCCAGGCCATCAAGGGCAGCCACAGGCAGCCGATAAGCAACAGGCGACGCACTCGCTTCATCTACACGCTCGTCCTGGCAAGGACGGCCATGCAGCATGGCCGTCGCGGGCAAATACTATTAGGCTGCCGGTATCATTCTGGCCTTGGGTTGATTCATGTCCACACTTTATCGCACGACGCTGGCAATGTGCTGCCTGGCCTCGTTCTTTCCACTTGCGGCCCACGCCGCCGACGCCGAACCCGCACAACCGGCAGCCGAGGCCGCTACCGCCGTGACCCGTGCCCCCCTGCTGGAGCGCAGTCGGGAAGATGCCTTGGCACTGGAGGCCAGCGTGCCGAAGGCCGAACAACAGACTCTGCAGGCAGGTGATGAACGTTTCCTGGCTTTATGGAAACCCGCCAACGATGCCGACCCGCAGGGTGCGGTGATCATCGTGCCCGGTGCCGGCGAGAGCGCCGACTGGCCCGACGTCGTCGGCCCGTTGCGGCGCAAATTCCCCGATATCGGCTGGCACAGTCTGAGTGTCAGCCTGCCGGACCTGTTGGCCGACCGCCCTCAGGCAAGGGTCGAGACCAAGCCAACCCCATCCAAGGAGCAGGGCCAGGGCGAAAGTGCGCCGGCCAAGGACACTCCGGACGACGCCAACGCCAACGTCGCCCAGGCGACCGCCGCCGATGCCGATACCGCCGAGGCCACCGATGCAGAGGAGGCCACCGAGCACAATGACCCAGTCGATGCCGAGCGCATCTTCGCCCGCCTCGACGCAGCAGTCGCCTACGCCCAGCAGCAGAACTCGCGCAGCATCGTGCTGATCGGCCATGGTAGCGGTGCCTACTGGGCCGCACGTTACCTGAGCGAGAAGCAGCCCCCGCAGGTGCAAAAGCTGGTGATGGTGGCCGCACAAACCCCGGCCAGGGTCGAGCAGGACCTCGAGGCCCTGGCGCCGACGCTCAAGGTACCGACCGCCGATTTCTATTTCGCGACGCGCAGCGCGGACAGCAACGCTGCCAGGTTGCGTTTGCAGGCCAGCAAGCGGCAGAAGGAGAGCCAGTACAAACAACTGTCGCTGATCGCCATGCCGGGAAATCCCAAGTCCGAGCAGGAACAACTGTTCCGCCGGGTCAGGGGGTGGATCATGCCGCAAGATTAGCCCTGTAGCAGCCTCTGCAGGCTGGCGCGCGAAGGGGGATCACAGCCCCCGACGCTTGCGGACCAGGGCATAGGCCTGGTGCAGCTCGCGCGTGCGCTCGGTCGCCTCGCGCACCTGCACCTCACTGGCCCCGCTACCGGCGAGTTTGTCCGGGTGATGTTTGCTCACCAAACGCCGATACGCCTGCTTGACCCGATCACCTTCGGTATCGGCCTCGACGCCCAGCAGCCGTAGCGCTGCGGCGTAGGTCATCACGCCACTGCTGGCCGCAGCCTGGCGCGGCTCGTACTCCAGCGACATCGCCTGCACCTGGCGCCGACTCAGTCCCAGCTTCTGCCCCCAGTCCAGCAACAGGTCGCGCTCATGCTGTCCGGCTTTGCCGTCGGCCCAGGCCATCCGCCAACAGGCGCGTAGAGTGCCCTCGGCAGCATGGGGCTGCAGGCGAATACGGCGCAAGTGGCTGGCCAGTCGATCCTTGCCTGCCTTGCCACGGTTGAATGCGGCAATCGCACGCAGGCGCGCCGCATCGGCCATGTGCAGGCGTTGCATCTCCTGGCGGGCCTGCTGGATATGCTGCTCGAGCACCCGCCCATCGCTCTTGGCCAGACGCCCAAGCAGCACGAAGAGCAACTCCTCGTCGCGCAGGGCCGGGCGCCCGCCCAGACGCTCGCGCATGTCGTCCCAGCCCTGCACGCGCAGGCGCCGATCCATGGCCTGGCCGAGCAATCCGCCCAATAGCGCCCCAGGGATGCTGGCGACCGCGAAACCGGCGCCCAATCCGATCACCGTGCCTGGCCACCACATTTCAGGCGCGCTCGCCGATCAGCCGCTCGACTTCCGCCAGACGCTCCTGGGTGCCGACATCGACCCAGCGGCCCTGGTAGTGCTCGCCGCTCACCTGGCCTGCGGCCATCGCCTGGCGCAGCAGTGGCGCCAGCTTGAAGGCGCCAGGCCGGCAACCCTCGAACAAGGCCGGGTGCAGCACCGAGAGTCCACTGAACGTCAGGGTGCCGGGGGCATCGTCACCATCGACTACCTGGGCACCTTGCAGACGGAAATCGCCGCGCCCGTGATGGCCGGGGTTGTCGACCAGCACCAGGTGCGCCAAGCCTTGCAAGGGAGCACGCAGGCGGCCAAGGTCGTAGTCGGTCCAGACATCGCCGTTGACCAGCAGGAACGGCGCCTCACCAAGCAACGGCAAGGCCTTGAAGATCCCACCGCCGGTTTCCAGCGGTTCGCCTTCCGGCGAGTAGTGGATACTCAGGCCGAAACGGCTGCCATCACCCAGATGGTCTTCGATCTGCTGACCAAGCCAGGCATGGTTGATCACCACCTCGGTGAAGCCTGCAGCGGCCAGCGCACGCAGGTGGTACTCGATCAAAGGCTGGCCGGCGACCGGCAATAGGGGTTTTGGCGTGTGCAGGGTCAGCGGACGCATCCGCTCACCTTTACCTGCTGCCAGGATCATCGCCTTCATGAATGCGCCTCGGCCTTCAGTTCGGCAATCAGCTCGCCCAGTTCGGACAATTGCCCACGGCGGCCGATCACCTCATCTATATAGGCGAAGAAGCGCGGCACGTCGGCCAGATAACGCGGCTTGCCATCACGGTGGCAGATGCGCGCAAAGATGCCGATCACCTTGAGGTGGCGCTGTACGCCCATCAGGTCGCTGGCGAGGTGGAATGCGTCGAAATCGGCCTGGACCGGAATGCCTGCGGCGCGGGCCTGCTCCCAATAGTCACGCAACCAACCCTCGACACGGGCCTGGGGCCAGCTGAGGAAGGCATCCTTGAACAGACAGGTGATGTCGTAAGTGACAGGGCCGTAAACGGCGTCCTGAAAATCCAGCACACCAGGGTTTGGGGCACTCTGCATCAAGTTGCGCGGCATGTAGTCACGGTGCACCAGCACCTTGGGCTGGGCCAGGGCACTGTCGATCAGCAACTGGCTGACTCGCTGCCAACGCGCTTGCTGGGCTGGCGTGAGCTCACGGCCCAACTCCCGCGCCACGTACCACTGAGGGAACAACTCGACCTCGCGGCGCAGCAACGCGTCGTCGTAACTTGGCAGCGGCGCAGTCATCGGCAGGCGCTGGAATTTCAGCAGCGCCGCGATGGCATCGCTGAACAGGCTGTCGGCGTTGTCGGCATCAATGATGTCCAGATAGGTCTGGTGCCCCAGATCACCGAGCAGCAGGAAGCCACGCTCAAGGTCCTGCGCATGGATGACCGGCACGTGCACACCAGCGCTGGCCAGCAAATGATCGATTTCGACGAAAGGTCGGCAGTTCTCTTGGGGAGGCGGCGCATCCATGATCACGAACGTGCGTTCCTCGCCCTGCCAGCGGAAGTAACGACGGAAGCTCGCGTCGCTGCTGGCGGCGGTCAGGGTACCTTCGGGCACGCTGCCCCAGGCATTGTCGCGGTACAGATTCTCGAGCTGTTCGGCGAGCCAGACAGTCAGTTGTTGCAGGCGTACATCGTGTTCAGGCATTACAAGGGTCTCCGACGGCCCTAGCCGTCAAGCGGGTCATGCTTTATTATCCAGCATCTTTTTCAGACCATCGAGAGGCGTGCGGCCCCCACACGCGGGCAGATGGCACGCAGGAAGCCCGGACTAATAAGATGGCATTGAAATCCCCCGCGTTTCGTAGAAAGTTTCCGTTGCTGGTCACCGGCGGTCTGCTGGCCCTTCAACCACTGGCCACCTCGTACGTAGTGGCTGCCGAGCAGTTCGACTGCCAAGTGTCCGCCTCCGGTGGTTGGGACTGCAAGCCCAAGACCCCGACCAGCAACCTGCCACCGCGCCCCGTGCACGATGGCGCCGCGCTGACCTCCGGTACCGAGGCGAGCGAAGCCGAGTCCGAAAAGCCGATGCTGGTCACCGAGGCCAAGGGCCGTGGCCTGAAGTCACGCAGCGAGGACTACAGCCACCTGGACTGGGTGCCACGTGACAAGCTCACGGCTGCGCAGCTGGCCGAGACCGGCCCGTACTGCGGTGGCGCCTATATCGAGCCGCAACGCCCAGGCATGGCTGACACCACGCCGAAGGACGAATCGCCGACCTACATCAACGCCAAGGTCTCCAAATACCAACAGGAGCAGCAGATCGCCACCCTCGCCGGTGACGTGATCATGCGCCAGGGCAGCATGCAGGCCGAGGCCGATGAGGCCAACCTGTACCAGGCCGAGAACCGTGGCGAGCTCAAGGGCAACGTCAAGATCCGCGACAACGGCTCGCTGGTCGTCGGCGATGAGGCACAGATTCAGCTGGACACCGGCGAAGCCCAGGTCGACAACGCCGAATACGTGATGCACAAGTCGCACATCCGCGGCAACGCCCTGTACGCCAAGCGTGGCGAAAACGCCATCATCCGTCTCAAGGACGGTACGTACACCACCTGCGAACCGGGCAGCAACGCCTGGCAGCTGAAGGGCAACAACATCACCCTGAACCCAGCCACCGGTTTCGGCACCGCGACCAACGTCACCCTGCGGGTCAAGGATTTCCCGGTGTTCTACACACCGTACATCTACTTCCCGATCGACGACCGTCGCCAGTCCGGTTTCCTGCCGCCTTCGTTCAGCACCAGCAGCGACACCGGCTTCATGCTGGTCACGCCGTACTACTTCAACCTGGCGCCGAACTACGACGCCACGCTGTACCCGCGCTACATGACCAAGCGTGGTCTGCTGATGGAAGGTGAGTTCCGCTACCTGACCAAGTCCAGCGAAGGCCAGTTCGGTGGCGCGTACCTGAACGACAAGAACGACGATCGCAAGCTGCAGACTGATTACAAGGATCAGCGCTGGATGATCAACTGGCAGCATAAAGGTGGCCTGGACGAGCGCCTGATGACCGAGGTTGATTACACCGATATCAGCGATCCGTTCTACTTCCAGGATCTGGAGTCCGATCAGATCGGCGTTGAGAGCCGTGATGCGATCAACCAGCAGGGTGCGTTGACATACCGTGGTGACGACTACACTGCGCGGTTCAACATGCATGCATATGAGATGACTACCATCTCGAAAATTACTCCGTACGACAAACTGCCGCAGATTACTCTCAACGGCATGCTGCCGTACCACCCGGGCGGTTTCGACTTCAGCTACAAGACTGAGGCAGTGCGGTTTGAGCGCGACTTGAAGAGTGGCACCGTATTCAATGAAGACGGCGAGTTGGATACCACCGCTAATGCAGATGGTCGTCGCCTGGACCAGAACGTTTCCGGTATCGCACGAGCAAATGGTACCCGTCTGAATGTAGCTCCGGCTATCAGCTTGCCTATGGAAGCCAGTTACGGATACCTCAAACCGACGTTGAAGTATGCCTATACGCATTACGATCTAGACCTCGACAGCCAGGGCAAGACACAAGCAGCGGCGCAGGCATCCCGTCCTGGCTACGGTAGCTACAACAGCTCTCTCGACCGCAGCGTACCGATCTTCAGTGTCGACAGCGGTCTGTATTTCGACCGCAAGACTCAGTGGTTCGGCGAAAATTACCGCCAGACTCTCGAGCCACGTCTGTTCTATCTCTACGTACCTTACGAGGATCAGAAGGACATCCCGGTCTTCGACACCAGCGAGACGTACTTCAACTACGGCTCGCTGTTCCGCGACAACCGCTTCTCCGGCTCCGATCGCATTGGCGACGAGAACAAGCTCTCGCTGGGCGTCACCAACCGCTGGATCGAAGAAAATGGCTTCGAGCGCCAGCGCATCAGCGTCGGCCAAGCACTGTACTTCAAGGATCGCAAGGTCCAGCTGCCAGGCATCGACTGGCGTACCCGCGACAGCTCGCAGTCCGATGTATCGCCATACGCGCTGGAGTACATGCTCGCCTTCAACCGCGACTGGCGCCTGAACGCGGACTACAACTGGGACCCGGACAGCCACAAGCCACGCTCGGGTAGCGCGATGTTCCACTACCAGCCGCAAGAGAACCCGAACAAGATCGTCAACGTCGGTTATCGCTATCGCAACGACACCGTTCGGTACGACCCGCTGACCGGCCGTTGGGGCGAGGGTGGCGACTATGGGACTCCGGGCGATCCGAACTACATCAAGGACTACTACAAGATCCAGCAGCACGACTTCTCGGTCATCTGGCCGATCGTGCCTCAATGGAGCGTCATCGCCCGCTGGCAGCACGACTACAACCGCAACCGTACCCTGGAAGCCATGGGCGGTTTCGAGTATGACAACTGCTGCTGGAAGCTGCGCCTGATCAACCGTTACTGGCTCGACTACGACGACTTCAGCCAAGCCGCGCCTCAGAACGAAAAAGGCGACCACGGCGTGTTCCTGCAAATCGTCCTCAAGGGCCTCGGCGGTGTCGTAGGCAATAAGGTCGAGTCTTTCCTCGACGAAGGCATTCAAGGTTATCGTACACGTGAAGACCAAGCTTATTGATCGACTGCGCCCACTGCTGTTGGGCGCTGCATTGCTGAGCGGCGCGGTGCATGCCGCGGTGCAACCTCTGGACCGCGTGGTGGCCATCGTCGATAACGATGTGGTCATGCAAAGCCAGCTGGACCAGCGCGTACGTGAAGTACAGCAGACCATCGCCAAGCGCGGCGGCGGCGTACCGCCTGCCGGCGCCCTGGAGCAGCAGGTCCTCGAGCGCTTGATCATCGAGAACTTGCAACTGCAGATCGGCGAGCGTTCCGGCATCCGCATCACCGACGAAGAACTGAACCAGGCCATCGGCACCATCGCGCAGCGAAACGGCATGTCCCTGGATCAGTTCCGCGCCGCCCTGGCCCACGACGGCCTGTCGTTCGACGACGCCCGCGACCAGGTCAAGCGCGAGATGATCATCAGCCGCGTGCGCCAGCGCCGCGTCGCCGAGCGCATCCAGGTATCCGAGCAGGAAGTGAAGAACTTCCTCAACTCGGACCTGGGCAAGATGCAGATGTCGGAAGAGTACCGCCTGGCCAACATCCTCATTCCGACCCCGGAATCGGCCAACTCGGAGGCTATCCAGGCCGCCGCGCGCCAGGTCGGCGATGTTTACCAGCAACTCAAGCAAGGCGCCGACTTCGGCCAGTTGGCGATTGCCCGCTCGGCCAGCGAGAACGCCCTGGAAGGCGGCGAGATGGGCTGGCGCAAAGCCGGTCAACTGCCACCTGACTTCGCCAAGATGCTCAGCAGCATGGCTGTCGGCGACATCACCCAGCCGATCCGCATCCCCAATGGCTTCATCATTCTCAAGCTCGAGGAGAAACGCGGCGGCAGCGAGAACGTCCTGCGCGACGAAGTCCACGTGCGCCACATCCTGATCAAGCCAAGCGAAATCCGCAGCGACGCGGCTACCAAGCAACTGGCCGAACGCCTGTACGAGCGCATCCAGAATGGCGAAGATTTCGCCGAACTGGCCAAGAGCTTCTCGGAAGACCCGGGCTCCGCTCTGAACGGCGGCGACCTCAATTGGGTCGACCCGAACAGCCTGGTACCGGAGTTCCGCGAACAGATGGCCAATGCCGCCCAGGGTCAAGTGACCCGTCCGTTCCGTACCCAGTACGGCTGGCATATCCTCGAAGTGCTGGGCCGTCGCGCCACCGACAGCACCGAACAGGCGCGCGAGCAACAGGCACTGAACGTCCTGCGTAACCGTAAGTACGATGAAGAGCTGCAGACCTGGCTGCGCCAGATCCGCGACGAAGCCTACGTCGAAATCAAGCTGCCTGGCGCTGACAAGGCCGCCCAGTGAAGCCCCTGCGCTTCGCCGTCACGCCCGGCGAGCCGGCCGGCATAGGTCCCGACCTTTGCCTGCTGCTCGCCGCCGAGCACCAGCCGTACCCCCTGATCGCCATCACCAGCCGTGACCTGCTCGCCGAGCGGGCCACCCAGCTGGGGTTGGCTGTCGACCTGATGCCGGTCATGCCGGGCCACTGGCCCGAGCAACCGGCACCCGCCGGCAGCCTGTATGTATGGGATACACCGCTGGCGGCACCCGTGGTCTCCGGACAGCTGGACAAGGCCAACGCCGCCTTCGTCCTTGAAACCCTGACCCGTGCGGCCACCGGCTGCCTGGATGGCGATTTCGCCGGGATGATCACCGCGCCCGTACACAAAGGGGTGATCAACGAAAGCGGGATTGGCTTTTCCGGGCATACGGAGTTTCTTGCCGACCTGACCCACACGCCGCAAGTGGTGATGATGCTCGCTACGCACGGTCTGCGTGTCGCCCTGGTGACCACGCACCTGCCACTGCGTGAGATCGCCGACGCCATCACCGCCGAGCGCGTTGAGCGCGTCACCCGCATCCTGCATGCCGACCTGCAGGGCAAGTTCGGCATTGCCAATCCGAGAATACTGGTGTGCGGGCTCAACCCGCATGCCGGAGAAAGCGGCCATCTGGGCCGCGAAGAAATCGACATCATTGAACCGACATTGGCCCGCTTGCGCACCGACGGCATGGACCTGCGCGGCCCGCTGCCGGCCGATACCCTGTTTACCCCCAAATATCTGGAGCACTGCGACGCAGTGCTGGCGATGTACCACGACCAAGGCCTGCCCGTACTCAAGTACAAAGGCTTCGGCGCGGCGGTCAACGTGACCCTGGGCCTGCCGATCATCCGCACGTCGGTCGATCATGGCACCGCCCTGGACCTGGCCGGCAGCGGCAAGGTCGACACCGGCAGCCTGCGGGTCGCCCTGCAAACCGCCTACCAGATGGCCGAGAACCGACCATGAACGAGCACTACCAACACCGGGCGCGCAAGCGCTTCGGCCAGAATTTCCTGCACGACGCAGGGATCATCGACCGCATCTTGCGGGCGATCAACGCCAAGGCCGGCGAGCACCTGCTGGAAATCGGCCCTGGCCAGGGCGCCTTGACCGAAGGCCTGCTGGGCAGCGGCGCGCAACTGGATGTCGTGGAGCTGGACAAGGACCTGGTTCCGATCCTGCAGCACAAGTTCGCCGAAGCCGGCAACTTCCGCCTGCACCAGGGCGACGCCCTGAAGTTCGACTTCAACCAGCTCGGCGTGCCACCGCGCAGCCTGAAAGTCGTCGGCAACCTGCCCTACAACATCTCCACCCCGCTGATCTTCCACCTGCTCAGCCACGCCGACCTGATCCGCGACATGCACTTCATGTTGCAGAAGGAAGTGGTCGAGCGCATGGCCGCCGGCCCGGGCGGCGGCGATTGGGGCCGCCTGTCGATCATGGTGCAATACCACTGCCGGGTCGAACATCTGTTCAACGTCGGCCCAGGGGCCTTCAATCCGCCACCGAAGGTCGATTCGGCCATCGTCCGCCTGGTGCCGCACGAAGTGCTGCCTCATCCCGCCAAGGACCCGGCACTGCTCGAACGCGTGGTTCGCGAGGCCTTCAACCAGCGGCGCAAAACCCTGCGCAACACCCTCAAAGGTCTGCTCGACAGCCAAGCCATCGAAGCAGCTGGCGTGGACGGCAGCCTGCGCCCCGAACAGCTCGACCTGGCCGCATTCGTACGCCTGGCCGATCAGTTGGCCAACCAGCAAGGCTGATCAGCCGCGCCGACCGCTTCGCGGCACATGCCCGCGAAGCGGTCGGCACACACAGCAGCATTCCCTCCCGCTGGCCCTCCCCCCTCCCAATGGCCTAGACTGCAAGCACTGCAGTATTTTGCGTCCGCTCGCTCAAGGCCCTTGCATGTCCGACCCCCGCTATCAAATCGACGTCAGCGTCGTGACCCGCTATCTAAAAGAACAATCCGACCCGGAAAACGGTCGTTTCGCTTTCGCCTATACCATTACCGTGCAAAACAACGGCTCGACCAGGGCCAAGCTCATGTCCCGTCACTGGCTGATCACCAACGGTGATGGCGAAGTCGAGGAAGTGCGCGGCGATGGTGTCGTCGGCCAACAGCCGACCCTGGATCCGGGCAAGAGTCATACCTACAGCAGTGGCGCGGTGATCACCACCCGCGTAGGCACCATGCAGGGCAGTTACCAGATGCTCAGCGAAGACGGCAAACGCTTCGATGCCCAGATCGCGCCCTTCCGCCTCGCGGTGCCCGGGGCTCTGCACTGATGGCTACTTACGCCGTCGGCGACCTGCAAGGTTGCCTGCAACCACTCAAATGCCTGCTCGAGCGGGTCCGCTTCGATCCTGCCGTCGATCGCCTGTGGCTGGTCGGCGACCTGGTCAACCGCGGTCCAGAATCACTGGAAACCCTGCGCTACCTCTATTCGATACGCCAATCGCTGGTGTGCGTGCTAGGCAACCATGATCTGCACCTGCTGGCAGCTTGGAACAATGTCGAGCGGCTGAAAAAGAACGACACCCTGCGCGAGATCCTCGAAGCCCCCGATGCCGATCAACTGCTCGACTGGCTGCGCCAGCAGAAGCTGCTGCATTACGACGAGCCGCGCGGCATCGCCATGGTGCACGCCGGCATTCCGCCCCAGTGGACCCTGGGCAAGGCGCTCGAACTGGCGGCGGAGGTCGAGCAGGTGCTGCGCGACGACACCCGCCTGCAGCTGTTCCTGGAGGGCATGTACGGCAATGAGCCGAGCAAGTGGAGCAACAAGCTTACCGGCATCGAGCGCCTGCGCGTCATCACTAACTGCCTGACCCGTATGCGCTTTTGCACCGAGGCAGGCAAACTTGACCTCAAGAGCAAGGAAGGCCTGGGCACCGCTCCGAAAGGCTACAAGCCGTGGTTCGCCCACAAAGGCCGCCGTTCGCGCCACGTCAAGATCATCTTCGGTCACTGGGCGGCGCTGCAGGGCAAGGTCGACGCCCCTGACCTGATCGCCCTGGATACCGGTTGCGTCTGGGGCGGCGCCATGACCTTGTACAACGTCGACAGCGGCGAATATCACCGCTGCGAGTGCGCCGACGACGGGCACCCACGGCAGGCCGCACCATCGACTAACATCAACGATCAAACCTGAAGGAAAGTCCCCCCATGAGCGAATTCAAGCGCATCCCTCCCGAGCAGGCCCTGGCCCTTCGGGCGCAAGGTGCCGTCGTCGTCGACATTCGCGACCCACAGGCTTTCGCCGCCGGACACATCACCGGCGCCAAGCACCTGGACAACCACTCGGTCGCCGACTTCATCCGCAACGCCGACCTCGACGCGCCCACTCTGGTGGTCTGCTACCACGGAAACTCCAGCCAGAGCGCAGCCGCCTATCTCGCGGGCCAAGGCTTCTCGGAGGTCTACAGCGTCGATGGGGGCTTCGAACTGTGGCGTAGCACCTACCCGGCAGAAACGGCCCAAGGCGATACCGAATAATTTTTTCATTTTTACTGCAGCCCGCGTCCCACGCGGGTTAGCGCCGCACCTGACGAACGGTCGTGCGCAACTTCTGCATCCCTCGCCCTTGACCTTGCGGATTACCAACTATCCTTAAGCCCAGGCCATCCAAAAAAGGGGAGAGCCGGTACACCGGCGTGCGGGTCATCGGTAGCGTTTCAGGGTGTTCTGGGGGGTATACAGCAGTCGGCGAAACCGGCTGCGTGCCAGCATCAGCTGACTGATCCGGCGTCGTCTCCACGTATCGAGCGAGGTGACGTCATGAGCATTTTTAGCCACTTCCAACAACGTTTCGAATCAACCCGCCAGGAAGAGTTTTCGCTGCAGGAGTACCTCGAGCTGTGCAAGGAGGATCGTAGCGCCTATGCATCGGCGGCGGAGAGGCTGTTGCTGGCCATCGGTGAGCCGGAGCTGATCGACACCTCTACCAACTCCAGACTGTCGCGGATCTTCTCCAACAAGGTGATCCGCCGCTATCCGGCCTTCGCCGACTTCCATGGCATGGAAGAGTGCATCGACCAGATCGTTTCGTACTTCCGCCACGCCGCCCAAGGCTTGGAAGAGAAGAAACAGATCCTCTACCTGCTCGGCCCGGTCGGCGGCGGCAAGTCCTCGCTGGCCGAGAAACTCAAGCAACTGATGGAAAAGGTACCGTTCTACGCCATCAAGGACTCACCGGTGTTCGAGTCGCCGCTGGGGTTGTTCAACGCTACCGAAGACGGGGCCATTCTCGAGGAAGAGTACGGCATCCCGCGGCGCTACCTGAACACCATCATGTCGCCCTGGGCCACCAAGCGCCTGCAGGAGTTCGGCGGCGATATCAGCAAGTTCAAAGTGGTCAAGCTGTACCCCTCGATCCTCAATCAGGTGGCCATCGCCAAGACCGAACCGGGCGATGAGAACAACCAGGACATCTCTGCCCTGGTGGGCAAGGTGGATATCCGCAAGCTGGAAGAGTTCCCGCAGAACGACGCCGACGCCTACAGCTATTCGGGGGCACTGTGCCGGGCCAACCAGGGCCTGATGGAATTCGTCGAGATGTTCAAAGCGCCGATCAAGGTCCTGCACCCGCTGCTTACCGCTACCCAGGAAGGCAACTACAACAGCACCGAGGGTCTGGGCGCGATCCCCTATTCCGGGATTCTGCTGGCTCACTCCAACGAATCGGAATGGCATACCTTCCGTAACAACAAGAACAACGAGGCGTTCATCGACCGGATCTACATCGTCAAAGTACCGTATTGCCTGCGCGTCAGCGATGAAATCAAGATCTACGACAAACTGCTGATCAACAGCTCACTGGCCAAAGCCCATTGCGCGCCCGACACCCTGAAGATGCTGGCCCAGTTCACCGTGCTGTCGCGCCTGAAGGAGCCGGAAAACTCCAACATCTATTCGAAGATGCGCGTCTATGACGGCGAGAACCTCAAGGATACCGACCCCAAGGCCAAGTCGATCCAGGAATACCGCGACGCCGCGGGCGTCGACGAGGGCATGAATGGCCTGTCGACCCGCTTCGCCTTCAAGATTCTCTCCAAGGTCTTCAACTTCGACCCGCATGAGGTTGCCGCCAACCCGGTCCACCTGCTCTACGTGCTGGAACAACAGATCGAGCAGGAGCAATTCCCGGCCGAAGTGCGTGAGCGCTACCTGCGTTACCTGAAGGAGTACCTGGCACCGCGCTACATCGAGTTCATCGGCAAGGAAATCCAGACTGCCTACCTGGAGTCCTACAGCGAATACGGGCAGAACATCTTCGACCGCTACGTGCTGTACGCCGACTTCTGGATCCAGGACCAGGAATACCGCGACCCGGAAACGGGCGAAATCCTCAACCGTATCGCCCTCAACGAGGAGCTCGAAAAAATCGAGAAACCGGCCGGGATCAGCAATCCGAAGGACTTCCGCAACGAGATCGTCAATTTCGTTCTGCGTGCCCGCGCCAACAACAACGGCAAGAACCCGAGCTGGCTCAGCTACGAGAAGCTGCGGGTGGTGATCGAGAAGAAAATGTTCTCCAACACCGAAGACCTGCTGCCGGTCATCAGCTTCAACGCCAAGGCCAGCAAGGAGGACCAACAGAAACACAACGACTTCGTCACGCGGATGGTGGAGCGTGGCTATACCGACAAGCAGGTGCGCTTGCTGTCGGAATGGTACCTGCGGGTCAGGAAATCGCAATAAAGCGGCAAGCTTTTAGCCGCAAGCGGCAAGCTGCTCGGCGTCAGCGCTCCGGCCTGCGCCGCAGCTTGCAGCCCAGGTGGCTGCTCTCTCTTGCAGCTTGAAGCTTGTGGCTTGCAGCTGTTCCCAGCTACCGGAGGGGTCATGAGCTACGTTATCGACCGACGCCTGAACGGCAAGAACAAGAGCACGGTCAACCGCCAGCGCTTCTTGCGGCGTTACCGTGAACACATCAAGAAAGCTGTCGAGGAAGCCGTGAGCCGCCGCTCCATCATGGACATGGAGCATGGCGAGCAGATCAGCATTCCTGGACGGGACATCGACGAACCGGTGCTGCACCACGGTCGCGGCGGCAAACAGACCATCGTGCACCCTGGCAACAAGGAATTCACCGCCGGTGAACACATCGCCAGGCCGCAGGGCGGTGGGGGCGGCGGCGGGCGTGGCAAGGCCGGCAACTCTGGCGAAGGTATGGACGACTTCGTCTTCCAGATCACCCAGGAGGAGTTTCTCGAATTCATGTTCGAGGACCTCGAACTGCCCAATCTGGTCAAGCGTCACCTGACCGGCGCCGATACCTTCAAGACCGTCCGCGCGGGCATCGCCAATGAGGGCAACCCGTCGCGCATCAACATCGTCCGCACCCTGCGTTCGGCCCATGCCCGGCGCATCGCCCTGACCGGCAGCAGCCGAGCATTGCTGCGCGAGGCGCAGAAGGAATTGGCGCGGCTGAAGGTCGAAGAGCCTGCCAATTTCACCGATATCCAGGAAGTCGAACAGGAGATAGAACGCCTCAAGGCGCGCATCAACCGCCTACCGTTCCTCGATACCTTCGACCTCAAGTACAACCTGCTGGTCAAGCAGCCCAACCCCAGCTCGAAGGCGGTGATGTTCTGCCTGATGGACGTGTCCGGCTCCATGACCCAAGCCACAAAGGACATCGCCAAACGCTTCTTCATCCTTCTGTACCTGTTCCTCAAGCGTAATTACGATCGCATCGAAGTGGTGTTCATCCGCCATCACACCAGCGCTCGGGAAGTGGACGAGGAAGAATTCTTCTACTCCCGGGAAACCGGTGGCACCATCGTTTCCAGCGCGCTCAAGCTGATGCAGGAGATCATGGCCGAGCGTTACCCGGCCAGCGACTGGAACATCTACGCTGCCCAGGCCTCCGACGGCGACAACTGGAACGACGACTCGCCGATCTGCCGCGAGATTCTCTCCAAGCAGATCATGCCGCATGTGCAGTACTACACTTACGTTGAGATCACCCCACGCGAGCACCAAGCCCTCTGGTATGAGTACGAGCGTATCGGCGAGGCTTTCCCCGACACATTCGCCCAACAGCAGTTGGTATCGGCCGGCGATATCTACCCGGTCTTCCGTGAACTCTTCCAGCGCAGGTTAGCCACATGACCGCCAGAGCACAGAGACGCCAACCCATTTCCACCGGGTCCGAGTGGACGTTCGAGCTGATCCAGACCTACGATCGGGAAATCAGCCGGCTGGCCGAGCGTTACGCCCTGGACACCTACCCCAACCAGATCGAGGTGATCACCGCCGAGCAAATGATGGACGCCTACGCGTCGGTCGGCATGCCGCTCGGCTACCACCATTGGTCCTACGGCAAACAGTTCCTCAGCACCGAAAAGTCGTACAGCCGGGGCCAGATGGGCCTGGCCTATGAAATCGTGATCAACTCCGATCCGTGCATCGCCTACCTGATGGAAGAGAACACCATGTGCATGCAGGCACTGGTGATTGCCCACGCCTGCTACGGCCACAACAGTTTCTTCAAGGGCAACTACCTGTTCCGCACCTGGACCGATGCTACTTCGATCATCGATTACCTGGTGTTCGCCAAGCAGTACATCGCCCAATGCGAGGAGCGTCACGGCATTGACGCTGTGGAGGACCTGATCGACTCCTGCCATGCCCTGATGAACTACGGCGTCGATCGCTATAAGCGCCCCTATCCGATATCCGCGGAGGAGGAGCGACGGCGGCAGAAAGACCGGGAAGAGCACCTGCAGCGGCAGATCAACGACCTGTGGCGGACCATCCCGAAAAGTGCCGAGAAAGGCGGCGAGCGGGACGATGCGCGCTTCCCCGCCGAGCCCCAGGAAAACATCCTCTACTTCATCGAGAAGAACGCCCCGCTGCTGGAACCCTGGCAACGTGAAGTGGTGCGGATCGTGCGCAAGATCGCGCAGTACTTCTACCCACAACGTCAGACCCAGGTGATGAACGAAGGCTGGGCCACCTTCTGGCACTACACGTTGATGAACGATCTGTACGATGAAGGCCTGATTACCGAAGGCTTCATGATGGAGTTTCTGCAGTCGCACACCAGCGTGGTGTTCCAGCCTGGCTTCGACAGCCCTTATTACAGCGGCATCAACCCGTATGCGCTGGGCTTTGCCATGTATACCGACATCCGCCGCATGTGCGAGCACCCTACCGAAGAGGATCGCCGCTGGTTCCCCGACATTGCCGGCAGTGATTGGCTTTCTACCATCAAGTTCGCCATGAGCAGCTTCAAGGACGAGAGCTTCATCCTGCAGTATCTGTCGCCCAAGGTCATTCGCGACCTCAAACTGTTCAGCATCCTGGACGACGACCAGCGCGAAGACCTCCTGGTGCCGGCCATCCATGACGAGGACGGCTACCGTACCATCCGCGAACAGTTGGCCGCCCAATACAACCTGGGCAATCGTGAGCCCAACGTGCAGATCTGGAGCATCGATCGACGCGGCGACCGCTCGCTGACCTTGCGTCACCAACAGCACAACCGTAAACCTTTAGGCGACTCTACCGAGGAGGTCCTCAAGCATCTGCACCGCCTGTGGGGCTTCGACATTCATCTGGAGACCGTCCAGGGGGACCAGATCATCAAGACTCACCATATGCCCCCACGTGGCGAGCACGGTGAAAGCGGCGACTATGGCCGCATGGACCTGGCCGTCATCCATCATCTCTAGCATCGGCTCAACGCCATTACTGCCGACAGGGTATCCTGTCGGCAGTAATGGAGGCTGCACATGCATATCTACAAAGTTGGCGGCGCAGTGCGCGACCGTCTGCTGGGGCGCCCGGTCAGCGATATAGATTGGCTGGTGGTCGGCGCTACCGTCGAGGAAATGCACGCCAAGGGCTATCGCCCGGTAGGCGCTGACTTTCCGGTTTTCCTGCATCCGCAGACAGGCGAGGAATACGCCCTGGCCCGGACCGAGCGCAAGAGTGGCCGGGGTTATGGCGGGTTCACCTTCCATGCCAGCCCGGATGTGACCCTGGAACAGGACCTGATTCGCCGCGACCTGACGATCAATGCCATGGCCGAGGACGAACAGGGCGTGATTCACGACCCCTACCATGGCCAAGAAGACCTTAGTCAGCGCCTTTTACGTCATGTTTCCCCCGCGTTCGCCGAAGATCCCTTGCGGGTGCTGCGTGTCGCCCGCTTCGCTGCCCGCTATGCGCCCCTGGGTTTTCAGGTCGCGGACGAAACGCTGGAACTGATGCGCCAGATCAGCGCCTCGGGTGAGCTGCAGGCGCTGACCGCCGAGCGCAGTTGGAAGGAAATCGAGCGTGCCTTGATGGAAGACCAGCCCCAGGTGTTCATCCAGGTACTGAGTGCCTGCGGCGCCCTGCCAGAGTTGATGCCGGAGCTGGAGCGCGACATCGACACTCTGCCTGCACTGCAGCAGGCGGCTCTGCACAAGCAACCGATACATGTACGCTGGGCCTGCTTGCTGCGCGGGCTGGAGCCAGCGGCCATCAAGGCGCTCAACCAACGTTTCAAGGCGCCAAGGGAATGCCAGGAAATGGCCGTACTGGTGGCGGAATTCGCCGACCGGGCCGACGACGCCCTGACGTTGGCCCCTGCAGACCTGTTGCAGATGCTGCAGAAATTCGATGTGTACCGACGGCCGCAACGCTTCGAGGACTTTCTGGCGGCATGCGAGATGGCGGCGCGGCGGATCGATGACTCCATTTATCCACAGGCAGCGTATCTACGCAAAGCTGCAGCGGTAGCCCGAGCGGTAGACGTCAAACCGCTGCTAGAGGCCGGACTGACCGGCCAAGCGCTGGGCGAGGCGCTCAAGGCGCAGCGGCTGGAAGCACTCGAGACCTACAAACTCGATTGAGGCTACCGTCCTCTTCGCGGGCAAGCCCGCGAAGAGGACGGCACAGACTCAATCAGGCGTCAGCTGCAGCCCATTCCATTCGAAGGCAACGGGTGCCAGCACCTGGTCGATCCGTGCTTCCTGCCACAACTGCGCCATGCTCTTGCCCACGCCTGGATGCACCAGCTCGGGCGCCAGTAGCGATAACGGCCACAGCACGAAGGCATTCTTCAGAATTTCGGCTCGAGGCAGTACCAGTCCGTCGAACGTGCCATGCAGGTCGTCATACATAAGTACGTCGATGTCCAGCGGCAACCCCTTGCGGTCCGGCGCATAACGGCCATTGTCGGCCTCGATGAACTTCAGCCGGCGATCCAGCTCGATCAAAGGCAGTTCGGTAGTACCGGTCACCACGAAGTTGATGAACGGCCCGCTCTTGATCCCCACCGCCTGGCTCTCGAACGCGGGAGAGCAACGCATGTCGCCCAGAATCGTCGCCAGCGCATCGAGCCCTGCAGACAAGTGCGCATGGCGATCGATATTGCTGCCAAGGCCCAGGTAAACCGTGCTCAGAGACATCCGCGCTCGATCTCCACGCCAACACCACCACGGGCCGCAGGCACGGCGCCTGGCTTGGTCAGCTTCAGCCGCACCCAGGGAATCTGGAATTCAGCCATCAGTACCGCGACCAGGCGCTCGGCGAAGGTTTCCACCAACTCGAAGCGGGCCTGCTCGGCGAATGCCTGGATCCGCGCCGAAACGCTGGCATAGTCCAATGCCAGGTTCAAGTCGTCACCGGCCGCCGCCGGGCGGTTATCCCAGGCGAAGCTCAGGTCCAGGCGCAGGCACTGGCGAATATCCCGCTCCCAGTCATAGGCACCGATGACGGTATCGACTTCCAGGCCTTCGATGAACACTCTGTCCAAGCACTTCTCTCCACAGCACGACAAGGGCGACGGGCGCCGTTAGAATCAGGGCGTCCTCGCCCGGAATAGTTAGCATGTTTTGGTTATTGGCGCTGCTCGCCTACCTGCTCGGCTCGCTGTCCTTCGCCATCGTCCTCAGCCGCCTTTCGGGCAGCCCGGACCCGCGTTCCAGCGGTTCGGGCAATGCCGGCGCCACCAACATGCTACGTCTGGCAGGCCGCAAATTGGCGATCCTGACCCTGCTTGGCGACCTGTGCAAGGGGCTGATGCCCGTTCTGCTCGCTCGCGCTGCCGGCCTCGACCTCCAGGAACAGGCTTGGATCGGCGTCTGCGCGGTGCTCGGTCACCTGTTCCCGCTGTATTTCCGCTTCAAGGGCGGCAAGGGCGTCGCCACCGCCGCCGGCATGCTCATGGGCCTGTACTTCCCGGCCGCCCTGTTGGCCATCGGCGCCTGGCTGCTGACCTTCTATCTGACCCGCACCAGCTCCCTCGCCGCATTGGTCGCAACGCCGTTGACCCTGCCACTGCTGGCATGGCGTCAACCTGAAGCCCTGTTACCGATCGCCGTGCTCACCGTGATGATCGTCTGGCGCCATCGCAACAACCTGCGCGATCTGTTCGCCGGGCGCGAAAGGCATTTCTGACGCGCCCGTGGCCCCTCATACCGGCGGCAGTTGCTCCATCGGCCAACGCGCCTGCACGCTGATCGCGAGATCCTGGCGCTGCCCGGCCAACAGCCGCTGGCAACCGGCATACGCGATCATCGCGCCGTTATCGGTACAGAACTGCGGGCGGGCGTAATACACGTTGCCCTTGATACTGCCCAGCATGTCTTCCAGCGACGCGCGCAGGGCTTTGTTGGCGCTGACGCCACCCGCGATCACCAGGCGCTTGAGGCCGGTCTGCTTGAGGGCACGCTTGCACTTGATGGTCAGAGTCTCCACCACCGCCTGCTGGAACGCCAGGGACAGGTCGCAACGGGTTTGCTCGCTGTCGTCGCCAGCATTTCGGCACTGTTGCCAGGTGTTCAACGCAAAGGTCTTGAGGCCGCTGAAGCTGAATTCCAGGCCCGGGCGATCGGTCATCGGACGCGGGAACACGAATCGTCCCGGGACCCCGTGCTCGGCCAGGCGAGCGATTTCCGGCCCGCCAGGATAATTCAGGCCGATCAGCTTGGCGGTCTTGTCGAAGGCTTCGCCTGCAGCGTCGTCCAGGCTCTCGCCGAGCAGCTCGTACTGGCCGATGCCGTCGACGCGCACCAGCTGGGTATGACCGCCCGACACCAACAAAGCGACGAACGGAAACTCGGGTGGATTTTCCTCCAGCATCGGTGCCAGCAGGTGACCTTCCATGTGGTGCACACCGATGGCCGGGATATCCCAGGCAAAGGCTAGCGCCTGGGCGCACGAGGCGCCCACCAACAACGCCCCGACCAGCCCGGGGCCGGCCGTATAGGCGATGGCGTCGATCTCGGTGGCGACGCAGCCGGCCTCGTCCAGCACCTGGCGGATCAACGGCAGCATGCGCTTGACGTGATCGCGCGAGGCGAGTTCGGGCACTACCCCGCCGAACACGCGGTGCAGGTCGATCTGGCTGAACAGCGCGTCGGCCAACAGACCGCGCTCAGTGTCGTATAATGCGACGCCGGTTTCGTCGCAGGATGTTTCCAATCCCAGTACTAGCATGGGCTCGTCCCTTGTGGGGGCTGAATTCGAAGCCGCGCATGATAGTCCCCGTGCCGGGTGCCGACCAGCGGTTTTCGATCAGAGGCTTTGCATTCCGGCGTGCTAAGGGTTAACATCCGCAACCCTTGAAAACCGACGTTCTCCAGCACACCTTTTGTTTTGCCAGGAGCACGTCTACCCCGGTAATGAATTAAGGTAGCCCTGGATGCCAGCCGTCAAAGTTAAAGAGAACGAACCCTTCGACGTAGCTCTGCGTCGTTTCAAGCGCTCCTGCGAAAAAGCCGGTGTACTGGCTGAAGTTCGTAGCCGCGAGTTTTACGAGAAGCCGACCGCCGAGCGTAAGCGCAAAGCAGCTGCAGCTGTTAAGCGTCACGCCAAGAAAGTTCAGCGCGAACAGCGCCGCGCCGTTCGTCTGTACTAATACAGACGTTCTACGCAAAGCTTCTGCCCAGCCCGGCTCAGCGCCGGGCCGATGGCAGCGGTTGCTTCAAAACGCTTCAAACCTTGAGCAGCTAGCCCAAGGCGCTTCTTGCCAGTGCTTCTGCACCAGCAAAGGAGCAAACGCCTGAAACGTCAGAGCTGGTCCCAGACCAGTCGTGCACGTCCTGTCTGACGAGCCCTTGCGGCTGGCGACGAGCACACACCCCCTCGCACTTCCCAGTTGCAGCACTCGCCCCTACCTTCGCGTTAGCGTTTAGACTTGCCAGTTGCCAGATGACGAGACTGCCATGGCCGGGCTGATTCCCCAAAGCTTCATCGATGACCTGATCAACCGCCTCGACATCGTCGACGTGGTGAGTTCGCGCGTCCAGCTGAAAAAGACCGGCAAGAACTACTCCGCCTGCTGTCCGTTCCACAAGGAGAAGACCCCCTCCTTCACGGTCAGCCCCGACAAGCAGTTCTACTACTGCTTCGGCTGCGGCGCTGGCGGCAATGCCCTCGGCTTCGTCATGGACCACGACAACCTGGACTTCCCCCAGGCGGTCGAGGAACTGGCACGCGCCGCCGGCATGGAAGTGCCTCGCGAAGAGGGGCGGCGCAATCAGAAGCCGCGCCAGCCGACCGATTCGCCGCTGTATCCGTTGCTCGAAGCAGCCGCGGAGTTCTACCGCCAGGCATTGCGCAGCCACCCGACCCGTAAATCCGCGGTCGACTACCTCAAAGGCCGCGGCCTGTCCGGAGAAATCGCCCGCGACTTCAGCCTCGGCTTCGCCCCACCGGGCTGGGACAACCTGCTCAAGCACCTGGGTGCCGACAGCTTGCAACAAAAGGTGATGATCGATGCCGGCCTGCTGATCGAGAACGCCGAGAGCGGCAAACGCTACGACCGCTTCCGCGACCGCGTCATGTTCCCCATCCGCGACAGCCGCGGGCGCGTCATCGCCTTTGGCGGTCGGGTCCTGGGCGACGACAAGCCCAAGTACCTGAACAGCCCCGAAACCCCGGTGTTCCACAAGGGCCAGGAACTGTACGGGCTGTATGAAGCACGCAAGAATAACCGCAACCTCGACGAGATCATCGTGGTCGAGGGCTATATGGATGTCATCGCCCTCGCCCAGCAGGGCCTGCGCAATGCAGTGGCCACGCTCGGCACGGCCACCAGCGAGGAGCATCTCAAACGCCTGTTCCGCGTGGTACCCAACGTATTGTTCTGTTTCGACGGCGACCAGGCCGGACGCAAAGCCGCCTGGCGCGCCCTGGAGTCGACCCTGTCGACCCTGCAGGATGGCCGCCGCGCGCGCTTTCTGTTCCTGCCCGAAGGCGAGGACCCGGACAGCCTGGTGCGCGCCGAAGGTACCGACGCTTTCAGAGCCCGCATCAACCAGCATGCCCAGCCGCTGGCCGACTACTTCTTCGAGCAATTGAGCGCCGAAGCAGACCCGCGCTCACTGGAAGGCAAGGCGCACATGGCGACCTTGGCAGCACCGTTGATCGAAAAGATTCCCGGCGCCAACCTGCGTCAGCTGATGCGCAATCGCCTGAAGGAAATCACCGGCCTCGATCCCCAGCAGGTCGAACAACTGGCGCAGCAGGTCCCGGCCACCAGCAGCGTGCCGGACTACGACCCCGGGTATGACTACGATGCCATGGCCAGCTACACCCCCGACTACGGCGACATGCCGCAGCCGGACTACGCGCCGATGCAGCAGGAGCAACAGTGGAAACCCAAACAGGGTAGCGGTAAGAAGCCCTGGAGCGACAAGCCCTGGGACAAGGGCCGCAAGGGCGGCAAGCCTTGGCAGCAACGTGACGAAGCCCCGCCACGGGTGCCGGCCCCCGTGGAGCCGCCGACCCTGGCCGCGCTGCGCACCCTGCTGCACCACCCGCTGCTGGCCGGCAAGGTCGAGGATGCCAGTCATTTCGCCGACGAAGAACACCTGTACAGCCAGTTGCTGGTGGCGCTGATCGAGGCCGCACAGAAAAATCCTGGTCTAAGCTCTATGCAGTTGATCGCACGTTGGCACGGCACCGAGCAAGGCCGCCTGTTGCGGGCCTTGGCGGAAAAGGAATGGCTGATCGTCGCGGACAACCTTGAACAACAGTTTTTCGACACCATAACTAGCTTGTCCGCCCGCCAACGCGAGCGCAGCCTGGAACAACTGCTCAGGAAATCACGTCAAAGCGAATTGACCAGCGAGGAAAAATCCCAGCTCCTCGCCCTGCTGAGCCGGAATGTTCCCGCACAAACGCCGACCTCATCTGGCGCGTGAGGCCCATGCTCGGGTATAATCCTCGGCTTGTTTTTTGCCCGCCAAGACCTTCAGTGGATAGGGTGTTATGTCCGGAAAAGCGCAACAGCAGTCTCGTATCAAAGAGTTGATCACCCGCGGTCGTGAGCAGGGCTACCTGACTTACGCGGAGGTCAACGACCACCTGCCTGAGGATATTTCAGATCCGGAACAGGTGGAAGACATCATCCGCATGATCAACGACATGGGGATCAACGTATTCGAGAGTGCTCCGGATGCGGATGCCCTTCTGTTGGCGGAAGCCGACACCGACGAAGCCGCGGCCGAAGAAGCCGCTGCTGCGTTGGCGGCAGTTGAGACCGATATCGGCCGCACGACCGACCCGGTGCGCATGTACATGCGTGAAATGGGTACCGTCGAACTGCTGACCCGCGAAGGCGAGATCGAAATCGCCAAGCGTATCGAGGAAGGCATCCGTGAAGTCATGGGCGCAATCGCCCATTTCCCCGGAACTGTCGACTATATCCTCGGCGAATACGACCGCGTCACCACCGAGGGTGGCCGCCTGTCGGATGTTCTCAGCGGCTACATCGACCCTGACGACAACATCGCCGCCCCAACCGACGAAGTGCCTGTCCCAGGCGCCAAGGCCCCTGCGGCCAAGGAAGAGTCGGACGACGATGAAGAAGAGAGCGACGGCAGTGACGACGAAGAAGAGACCGAAAGCGGTCCTGACCCGGTCGTCGCAGCCCAGCGCTTCGGCGCCGTCGCCGATCAGCTTCAGGCTACTACCAAAGTCCTGAAGAAGAGCGGTCGTGACGCCAAGGAAAGCATCGAGGCCCTGCAGGCCCTGGCTGATCTGTTCATGCCGATCAAGCTGGTGCCCAAGCAGTTCGAGGTGCTGGTCGAGCGTGTCCGCGATGCCCTGAGCCGTCTGCGCCAGCAAGAGCGTGCGATCATGCAGCTGTGCGTACGTGACGCCCGCATGCCCCGTGCCGACTTCTTGCGTCTGTTCCCGAGCAACGAGACCGATCAGACCTGGAGCAGCGATCTGGCCAAGCGCAACACCAAGTGGGCTGCCGCCCTGGGTGAAAAGGACGCTGCCATCGTCGCCTGCCAGCAGAAGCTGATCGACCTCGAGACCGAGACCGGCCTGACCGTCGCCGAGATCAAGGAAATCAACCGTCGCATGTCCATCGGCGAAGCCAAGGCTCGCCGCGCCAAGAAAGAAATGGTCGAGGCGAACCTGCGTCTGGTGATCTCCATCGCCAAGAAATACACCAACCGTGGCCTGCAATTCCTCGATCTGATCCAGGAAGGCAACATCGGTCTGATGAAGGCGGTGGACAAGTTCGAATACCGTCGTGGTTACAAGTTCTCGACCTATGCCACCTGGTGGATCCGCCAGGCGATCACCCGTTCGATCGCCGACCAGGCTCGCACCATCCGGATTCCGGTGCACATGATCGAGACGATCAACAAGCTCAACCGTATTTCCCGGCAGATGTTGCAGGAAATGGGCCGTGAACCGACCCCGGAAGAGCTGGGTGAACGCATGGAAATGCCTGAGGACAAGATCCGCAAGGTACTGAAGATCGCCAAAGAGCCGATCTCCATGGAAACCCCGATCGGTGACGACGAAGATTCGCATCTGGGTGACTTCATCGAGGACTCGACCATGCAGTCTCCGATCGACGTGGCCACGGTCGAAAGCCTCAAGGAAGCCACCCGTGACGTGCTTTCGGGCCTGACCGCACGTGAAGCCAAAGTGCTGCGCATGCGTTTCGGCATCGACATGAACACCGACCACACCCTCGAAGAGGTGGGCAAGCAGTTCGACGTGACCCGTGAGCGGATCCGTCAGATCGAGGCGAAGGCGTTGCGCAAACTGCGCCACCCGACGCGCAGCGAGCACCTGCGATCTTTCCTCGACGAGTGATGACGAACCCCGGCCCAGGCCGGGGTTTTTCTTTTCCGCGACAGGGCGATTTCGCCCCGACGCAGGGGCCGATGCGCGACTACACTCGATTTCAGACCACCTGAACGCGAGGCTGATATGCCGCCGATGCCGGCCATACTGTTGCTGATCCTGCTTCTGTGGAACACAACGGCCGGCGCCCTGACCCTGACCGACGAGGAAAAAGCCTGGCTCGCGGCGCATCCGCGGGTGAGCCTGGGCGTCGATGCCTCCTGGCCTCCGTTCGAGTTTCGCGATCAGGAGGGCCGATACCAGGGATTGGCCGCCGATTACATCGCCTTGCTACAGGAACGCCTGGGCGTTTCGCTCACGCCGGTGGAGCCGAAAAGCTGGACCGAAGTGCTGGAACTGGCGCGCAACCAGCGTATCGACCTGTTGCCAGGTATCATGTCGACCCCCGAACGCCAGGCCTACCTGTCCTTCACCCGCCCCTACCTGGACTTTCCCATCGTCATCCTCGCCCACGAGGGCGGCGCGGAACCTCGCACACTGAACGACCTGTATGGCCTGAAAGTGGCCGTGGTTGAGAATTACGCCCCCCACGAGCTGCTGCGCGCCCAGCACCCTGATCTCAATCTGGTGGCCATGCCCAATGTCAGCTCGACGCTGCAAGCGTTGGCTACCGATGCGGTGGACGCAGTGGTCGGCGATCTCGCCTCGAGCATCTGGAGCTTGCGCCAGCTCAAGCTCGACGGTTTGTACGTGAGCGGCGAGACGCCTTATCGCTACCAGCTGGCCATGGCCACCCCTCGGGACAACCCGATACTGGTCGGCATCCTCGACAAAGCAATCGCCGATCTTGGCGACAAAGAGATCAGCGCGATCCAGCAGCGCTGGGTGGGCAATGTGGTGGATAAACGAGCGCTCTGGCACGACCTGGTGCTGTATGGCCTGCCCGCCGTACTGGTACTGCTGGCCATGCTCGCTGCGGTCATGCGCATCAACCGTCGCCTGAGCTCGGAGATCTCCCGCCGCATATCCCTGGAGCAGGAACTGCGCAGCAGCGAGTACCACTACCGCAGTCTGATCGAAAGCCTGTCGGCCATCGCCTGGGAGGCAGACGCCAACGACTTCACCTACAGCTATGTCTCGCCGCACGCCGAGGACCTGCTTGGCTACCCAATCCAGAGCTGGCTCAACCCGGGTTTCTGGCGCAGTATCCTGCACCCCGAGGATGCCCTGTGGGCCCAGGCCTACTGTGAAAGTGAAACTGCTGCCGGCCGTGACCACAGCCTCGATTACCGGGTGATCCGTGCCGACGGCCAAGCGTTGTGGGTGCGTAACATCGTCAGCATGATCGAACACGGTCATCGCCCGGTGATGCGTGGCTTGATGATCGACATCAGCGAAACCAAGCGCACCGAAGATGCCTTGCGCCTGTCGGAGCAGAAGTTCGCTTCGGTGTTCCAGCAATGCCCGGACATTCTGCTGATCGCCCGGCACAGCGACGGCGTGCTGCTGGAGGTCAACGAAGCCTTTGAAGAGCAGATCGGCCTGAGTCCCACCCAGGTGATCGGGCGCACCGCGACCCAACTGGGCCTGTGGGGCGTCAGTGGCAGCGGCCCGGCATTGCTCGAACGTCTGCACCAGGGCGGCATCCGTAACCTCGAGATGACGTTTCGGCGCAGCAATGGCCAGTTGTTCACCGGCCTGACCTCGGCTGAAACCTTCGAACTCGATGGCATCCCGGCACTCGTCGTAGCGGTGCGTGACATCAGCCAGCTCAAGGAAACCCAGGAACAACTGCAAACCTCCGAGGAGAAATTCGCCAAGGCCTTCCACGCCTCACCCGATGGCCTGCTGCTGTCACGCCAGAGCGACGGCCTGTTGATGGAAGTGAACGAGGGCTTCTGCCGCCTGACCGGCTACGACCTCAACCCGTCCATCGACCAGACCTCTTTCGACCTGGGAATCTGGGTGGACCTCAACGAGCGCAAGCGCCTGATCGAGCAATTGACCCGCGATGGCTTCGTCCGTGATTTCAGTTGCCACCTGCGGCGCAGCGACGGGCAGATCCGCCTGTGCGAGCTCTCCGCACGGCCTCTGCCGATCGGCGGCATCGACTGCATGCTGACCATCGCCCGCGACATCACCGAACGCCACCTGATGCAGGAAAAGCTCCAACTGGCTGCCACCGTGTTCGAGAACACTGCCGAAGGAGTTTTGATCACCGACATCGACCAACGCATCAGTGCGGTCAACCGAGCCTTCAGCGAGATCACCGGCTACAGCGAGATCGAGGCTCTCGGCCAGACTCCTCGCCTGCTCGCCTCAGGCCAGCACGACAGCGCCTTCTATGCCGCGATGTGGCACCAACTGACCGCCGAGGGCCACTGGCAAGGCGAAATCTACAACAAACGCAAGAACGGCGAGCTATACCCCGGTTGGCTGACCATCAGCGCGGTCCGTAATCAAGAGCGCGAAATCACCCACTTCGTTGCCGTATTCGCCGACATTTCCAGCCTCAAGCACGCTCAAGCCAAGCTCGACTACCAGGCCCACCACGACCCGCTGACCGGCCTGCCCAACCGCGCCCTGTTCGAAAGCCGCTTGCAGACCGTGCTCACCTGCCCCCAAGTGTCGAGTCGCCAGGGCGCGGTGCTGTTTCTCGACCTCGACCGCTTCAAGCACATCAACGACAGCCTCGGGCACCCGGTCGGCGACCTGTTGCTCAAGGGTATCGCCCAGCGCTTGAAGGAGCAGGTGCGCGACGTCGACACCGTGGCCCGACTGGGTGGCGACGAGTTCATCATCCTGCTGCCCGGGCTGCACAGGCCCAGCGATGCGAGCGCCATCGCCAATAAGCTGCTGGCCTGCTTCAACGCCCCGTTCGAGGCTGGCGAACATGAGTTCTTCACCAGTGCCAGCATTGGCATCAGCCTCTACCCCCAGGACGGCACCGACGTCGCCTCGCTGATCCGCAACGCCGATGCCGCCATGTACCGCTCCAAGGCCAAGGGCCGCAACCGCGTCGAAGCCTACACCCGCGACCTTACCGCCCAAGCCAGCGAACGCATCGCCCTGGAGCACGAACTGCGCCGCGCCATCGAACGCAACGAAATGAGCCTGTGCTATCAACCCAAGCTCAGCCTGAAAACCCAGCAACTGGTCGGTGCCGAAGCCTTGATCCGTTGGTGCCACCCGACCCTCGGCGAAGTGCCCCCTGAGCATTTCATCCATCTGGCCGAAGAGAACGGCACCATCCTGCAACTGGGCGATTGGGTACTGGAACAAGCTTGCAAGCAGATGTCTCGCTGGAAGAAGCGTTACCAAAGTTTCGGCCCGCTTTCGATCAACCTTGCTGGCGCACAACTGCGCCACCCCAACCTTGCCAAGCGCATCGAACACCTGCTCAAGCACTACCAGCTCCAAGCCGGCGACCTGCAACTGGAGATCACCGAGAACTTCATCATGAGTCAAGCCGAAGAAGCGCTGGCAGTCCTGCATCAGCTCAAGGAGCTGGGCGTACAGCTGGCGATCGACGACTTCGGCACGGGATACTCATCGCTCAGCTACCTCAAGCGACTGCCCCTGGATATCCTCAAGATCGACAAGTCGTTCATCCGCGGCCTGCCCGACGACACCCACGATGCCGCCATCGCCCGGGCGATCATCGCTCTGGGCCGCAGTATGCAATTGACCATCATCGCCGAAGGCGTGGAGAACCAGGCGCAGCAGCGCTTCCTGGCCCAGGAGGGCTGCGAGCAGATCCAGGGCTACATCGTCAGCCTGCCGCTGCCGGCAGATGAGTTCGCTGCATCCTTTCTTCGTATAGCACTGTCCGATCTTTCGGATGGCACCCGTTCAAAACCCTCGTTATAATCGCCTCCACCTCCTGAGGGCCTATAGCTCAGTTGGTTAGAGCAGAGGACTCATAATCCTTTGGTCCACGGTTCGAGTCCGTGTGGGCCCACCAACCTTGAAGCCGCGTATTACGCGGCTTTCAGCTTTCTGGGTTTGTGGCAGCCGGATCAGTCCTATGGTCCGAAGGTACAAATTAGGTACAGTGCGGCTTCGCTTGCACGCCTTTGGAGTCCTTCAGATGGCCACAATCGTCAAAACCCCTGCCGGCACCTGGAAGGCCGTCATCCGCAAGACCGGATGGCCGACCAACGCCAAAACCTTCCGCACCAAACGTGACGCCGAGGATTGGTCACGACGCACCGAAGATGAAATGGTGCGGGGTGTGTATATCCAACGCAGCGGTTCCGAGCGACTGACACTCGAAAATGCGCTGCAGCGGTATCTGCGCGAAGTCAGCCCTACCAAGAAGCCCACCACGCAGAAGGCCGAGGCGACCAAGGCTCAGCAGTTGATCAAGCACCTGGGCAAATACTCGCTGGCGGCTCTGTCATCCGAGGTTATTGCCAACTATCGCGATACACGCCTGGGCTCCCTGACCAACCGCGGCCAACCCACCAGCAATAACACCGTGCGGCTAGAGCTTGCCCTCCTCAGCCACCTATTCACTGTCGCAATTCAGGAATGGGGCCTCGGACTCACATACAACCCTGTGCTCAACATTCGGAAACCGAGCCCAGGTGAAGGCCGAAATCGTCGGCTTACAGCAGACGAGGAACGTCGCTTGCTGAAAGAGGTAAACAAACACAGCAACCCTATGCTCGGATGGATCGTCAGCATCGCCTTGGAAACGGGTATGCGATCGTCTGAAATCACAGGGCTACGTCGGCATCAGGTCGATGTCAAAAAGCGCGTAGCACGCCTTCTGGTAACGAAGAACGACAGCGCCCGGACTGTGCCACTTAGCAAGCTCGCTGCAGCAACATTCCAAGCAGCGCTTCAAAACCCTGTGCGCCCCATCGATTGCGATTTGATCTTTTTTGGTGAACCTGGAAAGGACGGGAAGCGGCGCCCTTATGCCTTCACGAAAATCTGGGGATTGCTCAAATCTAAGCTGGGCATGCCAGATTTCCGCTTCCACGACCTTCGCCATGAGGCAGTCAGCCGATTGGTTGAAGGTGGGCTTTCAGACCAAGAGGTTTCTAGCATCAGCGGCCACAAGTCAATGCAGATGTTGAAACGATATACGCATCTTCGCGCGGAGGACCTGGTGGTGAGGCTTGATAGCTTGAAAGCTAAAAAATAGGCAAAAAATAATTTCTATTACATATTCGCCGACAATAGATTTCAGGAAAACCCCTATATACATTAGCTTTTCCACGTCTGCCAATTAACCAAAACCATATATTTTGGCAACCACAAACCAACAAAGTCTTTAATCCAAACTAATACGCCTTGGTTGAAAACCGAGGCGTAGCCATTTGACGACTGCGCTTCACTACCCAAAGATACGCCTAACTATTAGCAACTATGGTTGATTGACAATGACGACCGAACAATATTTGCTTGAGCGCTTTGGCCCACTAATGAGCATCGTAGACATTGCCGCGATATTAGGCCGATCGCCAGAAGGAGTCAGAGTGGCCCTTTACTCAAACACCGAAATCTCTAAAAGACTCAAACCTACGATGCTCAAGATCGGCCGGCGAGTTTATTTCCGCACCCTCCAGGTCAAGGAGGTATTGTCGCTCGACGGGGAGCGTGGAAGTGCAATCCCATGAGCACGGATCAAACCTTCAAAGTTAAAAAGCCGCCCTACTGCATTGTTCCAGCAAGCGTCCTAACCGAGAGCAGACTGAGCTGGCGTGCGCGCGTGATCTTGTCTTGGATGCTGGGTCAGAACGAAGGCTGGGAGCTTAGGGTCGGCCACATACGTGGAAAATTCGGCCTCAGCGAGCAGCAATGGAGCGCTACAAGCAAGGAGCTACGGGCGCTAGGCTACTTCAAGCAGGAGCGATTCCAGAATGAATCCGGGAAGATCATCTGGGAGAATTTTGTCACGTATAACCCCAGTGAACCATCCCCCCAAAAACCAGGGGGTGGTCGGTCATGCCATGGTGAGCCACTGCCCGGGAAACCATCCCCTGGCCCCCAGGGGGATATACCAATAAAAAGAGAAAACAATACAAACCATACCAATATAAAAGAAACTAGAACAAAACCTAACACCAGCGAGACTTCACCGAAGCATACGCTCGCATGGCCAACACTGGCCGCCACAGAGCGGAGCCTCATTGAGCCATTGTTGATAGACGTGGACCAACAAGCCGCTCAGATGCTTCTTGATGAGCTAGCAGGCAATCTGGAAGCGGGCAGAGTTAAAGCACCTAACAGATGGTTCAAAGCAGTTCTCAAACGCTACAGAGAAGGTAAGTTCTCGCCCACGATTGCACGCGCTATGGCAAATAAGCAGAATTCGTCATTGCCAGACCAGCCCCGCAAAACGAAGCGGGTGATCAAGACGAGATCGGTTGCGGATGCAAACATCTCCGGCATGCCAAAGCACATAGCTGCAGTTCTGAATAGAAAATATCAGCAGCCACAAGCGTAGGAGCGAAGCGCTGTGAAACCTCGCCATTATTCGCCGTTCATCTCCGCGCTCCGCTTGGGCAACCCCTTCGGTTGCATCCCGCGTCCTATCCTTGCCGGACGGGCGGCAGGGGCAGGTCCGGCGGCTTCGCCTTGTTCCTCCCCCTGTCGCTAGGCTTGGTCGCTTACAGCTGCATCAAGGGTACGGCTACGCCCATCATCCTCACCCGTTCGGTGCTCGCCCTCCGGGCTGCGCTCCGCTGCGGCTTGCGGTGATGCCCTTGACCCAGCCTCCAGCTATTCGTGAATGCTGGCTGAAACAAATTCGGCCAAGGTGAGCTCCCCGTCCACAAAAGCTTGAGCGCGTCGCTTTTCTTCAGCGCTCAATACAAAGCCCTCAAGCCCGATTGACACGCACGCATACTCGACAGCCTTCCGACGCCGCTCCCGCTCAGCATTCGTGACGATGATGCTCTCCGAAGTATTCACGGGCTTTCCCTTCGTGTCGGTGACTAAAACAAGACAATTTCAGCGCTGAACAGATCAACGAGTGTCAAGGGCGTCACCGGAGGCCGCAGCCCGTGAAACGGGACCGGGCGAGGATGACGGCGAAGCGAACCCTTGACGCTGCGCACCTCCAATCCTATATGCGGGGGCTGCTGGATGCCTTTCCCAGCGGCCCCTGCTACCGGCGAGGGCGGGAAGTCCAGAGGGGCAGAGCCCCTTTGGGTAAGCCCGCCAGGGCGCGCAGCATGCTCCACGGCACCAATAGACCTTTAACTGCCGACTTTCCCTCCTCTCGCCCTACCCCAGTTCTTGCCCAGGTTCTGCATGACGTGCTGCCGGTAGGCGGGATTCCAAACGCTGTTCCCTGCGATCACATGATTTAAGCCTCTTGCAGTGGTCATCATGCCCGACTGCAGATCACGGCGCGTTGACATCGGATTAACTGTGTTGAAGACCGCCTTGGCTGGATTCAACGCCGCCTGCGCCATCTGCCGCAATGTGATCGCACTGGACGACAAACCACCTGCAAGCTGACCTCCTAAAGAGTAAGCCTGATAAACCATGTAGAGCACGATCCCGCTCAACGCGAGGATCTCCAACATGTCGGTCGCTGGGCCGTTTCCAGCAGTGGGCTGCACATCTGCCAACATTACCGAAAAGAATTTCATCCCAAGCGTCAGCACTGACGTGACAGCAGCACACTGAATGACATAGGTCATCACCTGGGCGAACCATTGATCGAACCACTTGCTGGTCATCTGGCCGAACAGCAGCATTGCAATGAACAACGGACCGCACCCAAGCAAAAACGCTAAAAGTACCTTCGCTGTAATGATCATCGCTCCAGCGGGTAGCGTGATCAGGAATGTTGCAAAGAGCATCGTTCCAGCGATGACCCCGTCATAAAGAATCATGCCTATTTCGGTAATCCCACGCCTCCCTGCACGAGCAATGAGATCAGAAAAGATATCCAAGCCGTCGGTCATAGCTCTATCAATCACCTGATAGACCGATGTCGCAGCTACACCGTCGCCGTTTGGCGAAAATGCATCTGCCAAGCCAGCCTCAAGGCCGTGAATCGCTTCCACCACCCAACCAAGGTACGTATCAGCATTGAGTGCCAGTGCGCCGATAAACACCCACTTCAGCATCAGCTTAAAGAGATGTGGAAGGGGATGCTCGATGAACCCACCGACCGACAAAAGGCCCAGGGTCATGAAAAACAGGCCACCGCCGACAACGAACAAGCCCGAGAAGTCATCAATGACACTATGTGCCATCAGCTGAACGTAGCTATTCAACACCGCGTCGACTGAGCCACCTATCCATTCGTAGATATTGGACTCCATGGTCATTGCCCCTCCAGATTCAGCATTTCACGCTTCCGATAGCCGCGCTGATCAAGCTGCTGCTCATTCCTGGCTTGCTTGGCATTAACGCAGTTCGGCGTAAGGGCCAGAGTCCCGGCATGTCGCTCACACTCCGCTATACGGATATCCCTTTCCGAACTGTGGGCTTTGTACCAATCGACAGAATGGACCGATTCATCCGCCCCGCAGCCCGTGAGCAGGAACAAAGCGACAATTGAGAAACGATAGGCTGTCATTTCCGGCCCTCCCGATTCTGATCCGCCCCATTCACTTCGCGAGGCAGCACATGCTCCGCCTCCGTGCGGAATTCCCCAGCAAATTTCAGGGAATAGGCCAGCTCAGCAGCGTTGATAATCTCGAGTGCTGCAAGCGTTCTCAACGCGCTTTCCCTTGTCCCTGCCCAACTACCCGCGATGCGGTATTCAGACCTCGAAATCAATAGCGACGAACCCAGTGCACATGCGAACGAGATCAAAACGGCGAGCGTTGACGAGATTGGCCCAGTTGCTCGGGGCGGCACTATCTGCAACCAATCCGCAAACGCGAGCACAAAAGGCATGATCGCGGCCGACGCTGCCAGGAGATCGCTCTGAAACAACTCGGGTGCACGTCGTGACACCTCTTTCAAAGCCCCGAACCGGCCAATACAAATCCAGAATCGTCGTAAGGAAGTGAGGATGAAGAAGCACACGACCAAGGGGAGGATATGAGCGTACGAGATCATTTCAGTTGCCTCCCAGGTTCAGCACTTCGCGATTCTTGTAGCCTCTCTTGTCGAGCACCTGGGCATTCAATTCCCGTTGTCGCTGCTCCTGGATCTTGCCCTCAGCCTCAGCGACCATTTGGAACATCTGCAATTTGGTCTGCTCGTTCTGGATCATCGCTTGCTCTGCCGCGATGCGACCTTGCAGCTCTGCGATCCCTTTGGGATCTTGCGTTTGATTGATCTGCCCCATGAGCTGGTCAATCTGGCGTAGTCGGGCTTCGGCCTGGTCATAGGCTTCCAGCGCAAACGCTTTATCTTGCGAAGGCTTCACCGCCTGTGCTCGGCAAGCATCGCGCTGCTGATCCTGAACCAGGCTTCCGCAAGCATCGAACACCTTGTTATCCGCATAGATCGAACCAGCACGACCATTTAGGCCTAAATAGCCGCCACGCTTCACTGCGTCATACACAGCCTGCCAATCTTGTGGCAGATAATCTCGCAGCTGCGGGTCATCGAATACTCGACCGAGTCCACGCGACCCTGTGAGCGCACCGTACTGCTGCTTCATCTGATCAATCTGAGATGTCATCTGCTGAACCTGCTGTGCCCAGCGAGTCGTGTTAGATGCGAACTCTGCAACAGTCATGGGGGAATCCGTCACTTGGGTAGTAACGGTTACAGGGATTTGCGCGTATCCCTGCTGCGAGCCGAGCATCAACGCGAGCGTTGTCGCGAAACTAAATGGCCGGACGCCTTTGTAGGCGAGACGCTTGAACAGACCCATAGTCACCTCTCCATTGGACATGGTGAACACTGGGCCGTCTGTCCGACCTGTCGATCTGTTTAGGAATCGCACCCAGCACGGATGTACCGTTCTTGGGGTGACTATGCGCCAGTCTTACCCGGTGTAGGCCCCGTCTTTTAAGGGCCGCGCCCATAATGCATTAAGCATCAGCGAGACGATTACAGCATTCATGCAATTAAACCAAAGCACTGTACTTTGGCAATATCTATTATCTCACTTTGGCGCACTATCTGAAAGTGCCATACATCCCAAATTCTTCGTCATGACGAAATCTCGATTGCTACGAAGGACTACTGCAGGATAGGCTAATCGCCGGTAAAGTGTGCGCACACAGTTTTCAAGAGATACCTTGCAGCGTGTGAGAGGTCGTTATGCGAAAGCCCAACCGAGCTATGAACGTCCACCTGGGGGCAGATCTAAAGGCGCGCTGGGTCGCCTATTGTGATGTACGAGGTAAAACACCAGGGGCTGCGCTTAAAGAGGCAATCGAACATCAGCTAGCTAACGCGGATGTCAGCACGACACCGAAAATCTATCGACAAAACGAGCAATTCAAAGAGCGAAAGCAACGCTTCGAAATACTTCTGACTAAATCAGAGAAAGCTGCTATTGCACAACGTTCACAAGCCGAGAGGTGCTCTATGAGACGCTGGATTGTAGATGCCATTCGTGTGGGCTTGACTCACGAACCACAATTTTCAATGTCAGAGATCGATCAGCTAGGTGAGTCTAATTATCAGCTGCTTGCTTTAGGGAGAAACTTAAATCAAATTTCCAGGGCTTTGAATGAGGGGCGTTACGAGCCGGTGACAGTAGAACGGATAGACGCTCTTAGGTACCTAATTGACAACCATACCACCAGAGTTAGTCGAGCTATCCGGGCGAGCCTAGAGCGCTGGAGCCTTGATTAGCTTGTTCACCCAACTTGACCACTAGCATTACGCGCGCCATTGACGGTGTAGGGGCGATAGTTAAGCACACACCGCCAAGGGAGAATGTTGATAAATTTATCTGCCTGTCCCTTTCATCATCACGGAGGAATATATGCTTGATTTGAATTTAGAGCTTCCAGCTGAAGTCGGTGAACTGGCAAAGGTCCACGGTTCGAGTCCATATGGGCCCACAAAAAAATCAATGGCTTACGTCTAATCGACGTAGGCCATTTCTGTTTCAGGGCACAAATCTTCCCCGTATTGTTCCCGTTTCGTCATCCGATCCTTCGAACGTAGTGAGCTTCCCGACACCCTTGGGGGCGATGCCTGGAACGCTCCGAATTTTGCTATCGGGACTCCCCTGCTCTGATCGCCGAAAGCCCAGTGCGCACAAACAAGCCTTCCACGATCACTTTAAAAATCAAACCAGCAAGCAAGCCAAGGCAAACCGTTAAAGCGTCATTTTTATTTGAAACCCAACCGCCAGCGCGTTTCCTCTTTGCTTACCAAAGAATGCACCAGGCTCGATGTAGTACTGCACATCGGGGCGCAGCAGTAGCCAGGGGGTCACTTGCGCGCCGTAGTTCAGCTCCAGCACTTGCTCCCCGCTATCCAGGCCACTGAACATTGCATATTGCTCTGCACTGGCTGCAGCGGCTTCCTGCAAATCGCGGGCGCGCGGGTTGATCACGGCGCGGCCATAGCCAAAGGAAATGGAGTCTTGCGGGCGGCTGTCAAACGGCTTTTGCCTAACCAGGCCCACGGAGTACCAGCGACGCATGGGTGAGGTCGCAGCGTTACTGGTGGCAGCTTGCCCGAACAACCGTAGGGCACTCGCCGGGTCTTGCTCATCGCGCCAGATCGCCTGGTCGACCAGCAAGTAAGCGCCTGTACGACTGCTGCTTTTACCGGTGCCGCCAATCTTGGGGTAATCGGAGGTATCGTAGTACCAGCCCACCTTGTACTGGCCGTTGAGGAAGGCGCCGTTATTGATGATCGCCTCCAGTGGCATGATGGCGCCCGTCGTGCCATTGGCGGGCATGGCGAAGGCTTTGGATACGCGCGCGTTGTACTCCGGGTTGACTTGGAACAACGCCGTTTGCAGCGTCAGCGACGGGTTGACGTCATACCGCAACTCGCCACCCCAGTGGGCTGTCGGGTAGTTACCCCAGCCACTGCCGCTGGACATGGTCAGCGGGTGTGCACAAAAGCCGGCGCTGACAAAGTTGGCCAGGATCGGCATGCCACCGAACTCGGTGCCCATGACCATGTAGCCAACCTTGGCGGACAAGTCGGGGGAGAACAGATTGCGCTGGTAACTCAACTCCGTCAGCCGGGTGTACTCGCCCCCATAGATTTCTTGCGCGGACATGCGGTTGCCAATCAGGTCCTCGGTGGCACTGTGGCCGCGACGATCATTGACCAGCACTTGCACACGACCGGCATCTGGAATGTCGAGCAGTTTGCTCAAGTCAAACTGCGCGCCCAGACGTATCTGTTGTGCATAGCGGGTGCCGCGCTTGATGCCGCCATTCAGGTTGGAAAGGGTTTCCGAGGTGTAGTCACCCGTCAGCTTTATACCTTGCTCCTCCAGCTTCTGGCGCTGTCCGCCCCAGTTGCCAGTGAGCGTAGGTTGCGTCATCAGGCTGGAAGTACCTGCCAGTGCGCAAGGCAGGGGCAGGAAACACAGGGACAAGCCGCTGCACAGGCTGCAGGCCAGCACGGTGCGGAGGGGTAATGACATGGTGGGCAGGCTCCCTTGCGTGAGAAATCGTTGCACAGCCCAGGCTTGCGAGAGGGCCGACTGGAAAGAAAAATCCCCGCGAACGGGGATTTTTCATAGGGCATCAACGAAGCGTTACGGCTTGCTGCTGTCAGGCAGCGCGTACGCGATGATGTAGTCGCCCACATCTGGCGAATGGCTCATGCCACCAGCGGAGATCACCACATACTGTTTGCCGGTGGTGGGCGACTTGTAGATCAGCGGGGCCGCCACGGCGCCCACTGGCAAGCGGGCCTTCCAGACTTCCTTACCGGTTTTCGAGTCGAGTGCACGCAGGTAGTAGTCCTGAGTGCCTGCGAAGAACACCAAGCCGGATGCCGTCGAGGTCGGGCCACCCAGCGTCGGCATACCCAGCGGGATCTGCATATGCGTCTTGATCCCCAGGGGGCCAGTATCCTGAACCGTGCCCAGTGGCACCTGCCATACCAGCTTCTGGGTATTCAGGTCGATCGCGCTCATGCTGCCAAACGGTGGGGTATTGCATGGCACGCCCAGCGGTGACTGGAGAATGTCGATCTTCACGCCGCCATAGATACCTGCAACCTGCGGGCGAATGGTGCCCATGAAACCAGGCACTTCATCGGTCGAGACTTTGTACTTGCGGGTGTTTTCCTGGGTTACCAGCGACATGCGTAACGGCATGCGCATGTCGTTGACGAACATCATGCCGGTGTTTTCATCGATGGAAATACCACCCCAGTTCATGCCACCCAACAGCCCTGGCCATTCGATGTACGGCTTCTCGGTGGGCGGTGTGAACGGGCCGACGTATACCGAGTCCTTGAACATGATGCGGCAGTAGAGTTGGTCGAAGGTGGATACCCCCCACATCGATTGCTCGGTCAATGGGTCCGCACCAATCACCGGCATGCCGGTCGAGAACGGTTGGGTTGGCGAAAGGTGTTCGCCTTCTGCAGCCGGTGAGGTGGGAACGGGGCGTTCCTGGACCTCAGTGACGGGCTGACCAGTACGACGGTCCAGTACGAAGATATTGCCGGTCTTGGTGGTCTGAATCAGCACCGGGGTCTTCACACCTTGCGCATTGTTCATTTCGTAGAGCACGGGTTGCGAAGGCAGGTCGTAGTCCCAGACATCATGATGGACAGTCTGGTAAACCCACTTCGCCTTACCCGTCGACGCGTCGACCGCGACAATCGCTGTGCCGAACTTCTCCTTCACCTGATTACGATCGCCACCCCAATAGTCAGGCGGGCCGTTACCGGTTGGCAGATAGACCAGGTTCAATTCCTTATCGTAGGTAGGAACAGTCCATACGTTAGGTGTTTCCAGCGCGAACTGATGGTCAGCTGCTGCGGTGTCGGTGCCTTCAGGCGCGCCGACATCCCACGCCCATACCAGCGCACCGGTCAGCACATCGAATGCACGTACGGCACCGGAAGGCTCGCCGGCCACGATGTCACGTACCCAACCGCCCACCACCGTGAGGTGGCCCATGACGACAGGCAGCGATGTCGGGTGGTAGCGCTTGCTGTCTTCCGTTGGTCCCATGCCTTTCTTGAGGTCAACGAAACCTTGCTCGCCAAAGTTGGGGCACAAGTTGCCAGTGTGTGCGTCCAGGGCAAACAAGCGGGCATCCACCGACGACACCAGGATGCGCTGGCGACATTGCTGTTCGCTGGCATGGGAGGCCTTGGCCTCGGCGCTCAGGCTGTCGTCGCGGTCGATGTCGTAATAGCCCACACCTCGACAGGTCACGTGCTCGGCGCTCTTGGCGTGCGGATCGAACTTCCAGAGCGGCTTGCCGCTGTCGCCATCAAGCGCGGTGATCAGGTTTTCCGGGGTGCATGAGTAGAGCACGTTGCCGATCTGCAACGGAGTGTTCTCGTCAACGCCGGCACCTGGGCCAGTGGTTCTGCGGCCAGTCCGGTAGGTCCAGGCAACTTGCAGGTCCTTGACGTTTTCTGGGGTAATTTGTGTGTAGGGGGCAAAGCGCGTTCCCGAAGCGTTGCGCCCGAAGAACTCCCAGTTCTCCGGGGCCTCGGCGGTTGCATCCGGGATTGCCTGGCTACCAGCTGCAATCGGGTTGGAGATCCCGCCGTGCGGGAAGAAGGCGGCGATGAACGTGGCGATCAAGGCCAGGAACACAGCAAACCCGGCGCGATTGGCGGCTCGACGTGTACCCGACGCGGTATCGGGTAGCGCAGCTCCGACCCACAGGCTCAGGGTCAGGATGATGGCTGGAACAACCAGGCGAGGCAGCAGTTGCCAGTAACTAAACTGGCCAACTTCGTAGAAGGCCCAGACGCAAGTGGCAAGAAATATCAGAATGGAAAGTACAGTACTGATTTTCTTGCGCAAGAATGCGAGTACAGCCAGCACGACGTAAGCCAGCCCTGCCAGCAAGTAATAACTTGAACCGCCCAAGGCCAGAAGCTTGGCACCGCCATAAATCAATGCCAGCGCTACACACATTACAAGTAGCGAGAAAAGAATTCGCCCGGCACCGCTTAACGAGCGCCTCCCAGCGTTGCTGCAATTTTCATCCGTCATAGTGTGTAAGCTCAATTGGTGAGTACATAGCGGTTCCCTCAGGGCGCGAGCAACCGAGCCAAGGAAAGGGTGGCTTCTGGTTTTAGCAGGTGATACGAACAAAAGCTTCGGGAAGGTTTTCGCCAGCAGTAGATCTCGTGTAAAGCGTCAGCGATACAGATTAAATGCTACTAGCTGTAGAACAAATCAGGTGAGCCTGCTGACACGAAAGATCTATAAGCTTGGTATAAGCCCTGCATTAAAGCCCGTAGCCTATAGCTTAACGCTACTAGAAGAATAATCCAAAACAGCCGCCCAAATACATCCACACGATTGAGAAAGATTGTTTGCAAATCAGCAACAATCAGTCTAGTGATCTTGCCCAGCAGCCGTGGACACGGGTTTAAGCACACATCCTGGCCTCGAAGGCCTCTGGGCTGATGTGCCCCAGCGTGCTGTGTCGCCGCTGGCGGTTGTAATCGGTTTCGACGTATTCAAACACGGTTTCACGCATCTGGGCGCGGCTCGTGAAGCGCTCGCCGTGGATGCACTCGACCTTCAGGCTGTGGAAGAAGCTCTCTGCACAGGCATTGTCGTAGCAGTTGCCTTTGGCGCTCATGCTGCATCGCAAGTGATGGGCGCGGATCAGCTCCTGGTAAGCCGCTGAGCAGTACTGGCTGCCGCGGTCGCTATGCACGATCACGTCATTAGGCTGCCTGCGTCGCCACAGCGCCATGTGCAAGGCATCGCAAACCAAGTCGGCCGTCATGCGTTCGTTCATGGCCCAGCCGATCACCATCCGTGAATACAGATCGATGACCACTGCCAGATACAGCCAGCCTTCCTCCGTATGCAGGTAGGTGATGTCACCCACCCATTTCTGATTTGGCGCAGATGCCTTGAAATCCTGCTTGAGCAAGTTCTCTGCCACTGGCTGGGAGTGCTGAGAATTGGTCGTGGCCTTGAACTTCTTGGCGGCCTTGGCACGCAGTCCTTGCCGTTGCATCGAGGCGGCTACCGTCTTGCGATTGCAGGGTAGGCCGGCTTCCCGCAGGTCGTGGCACAGCCGTGGAGCCCCGCTGCGGCCCTTGCATGCGCTGTATGCCTGAGCGACCTGCCGATCCAGTTCGGCTCTTCGCCGCTGGCGCATTGACGGCCTGCGAGAGCACCAAGCGTAGTAACCGCTGCGGGCAACGCCCAACACGCGACACATGGCCTGGATCGAGAAATGCGCGGTATGAGTCCTCATGAAGGCGTACTTCACTTGAGGCTCTTGGCAAAGTACGCGGCGGCCTTTTTTACGATGGCCAGCCCCTCGGCGTGCTCGGCCAACAGCCGCTTGAGTCGGGCATTCTCGTCGGCCAGCGACTGCTCGCGCTCGCTGCCGGCCTGAGTCTGGTGCTTCTTGCTCCGCCAGCCGTAGAGCTGGGAAGCATGCAGGCCGAGCTGTTCGGCAGCCTTGCTGACGCCAATGCGCTCGGCCAAAGCCAGCGCTTCGTCCTTGTAGGCTTGGGAATGGCGGGTGCGGGTCTGCTTCATTGGGGTTGCTTGTCTTGCCATGATTCACCTCGTTGCAGTTTATCGCTTAACGGGGTGTCCACTGGGACTGGGCAAGATCACCTCTAGCGTTCCAATGAGCCTGATTTGTTGCGTTACTTGCAAAAGACTTTCTCCAAAACCGACAGAGTTAGACGGGCAGTCTTCTTGTAAGATTATTTGACCCCATCTATATGAGTCCCAACTGATAGGGGTGAGATCATACCCCCACTTTTCCAAAAGGAGCCATATTATGTGGACAAAACCTGCATTCACTGACCTGCGCATTGGCTTTGAGGTCACTATGTATTTTGCTAATCGCTAAATCTCTAATGCAACTTCACGCCTCGGCCTGCCGGGGATCTTCCTTTTTCGAAAATATTTCTGAAATAGAAGACGGCCATTCAGGACCTGTAGAAAAAACTAGAACCAACATTTAAGGCATATGTAACGCATCTGAGATGCCAGATACGTACCTCAATAGGGGCTCCGCCAGCCGTTCAGCCTTGGTCTCGGCGCCTCGGGCGCTGCCCGATCCGCCGAATCCATCGCCGCAAGATAGCGGTCAATGCTCTGCTCGATCTGCTGCATGCGCGCCTTGATCTTGCCCTGGGTAAAGTTGCGGTCGCGGTTATTTACGGCTTTGAATTTGCTGCCGTCGATGGCAATGATCGACTGGGAGAAAAGATTGAGGTAGCGGCAAAGCACTACGAATTGCCGGCAGACGCTACGAATGGCTTTGCCGTTGTCTCTGCGAAAGTCGGCAATCGTTTTGAAGTCAGGAGCCAACCGGCCCGTTAACCACATCAGCTCAACATTGCGCTCTGCCTCGCGCTCAAGCCGGCGGCTGGACTGAATCCGGTTGAGGTAGCCATAGATGTAGATTTTCAGCAGGACTGCTGGATGGTAGGCCGGACGACCCGTTGCAGCCGGATCGACACCCTCGAACCCGAGCACTCCGAGGTCGAGTTCATCGACGAAAACGTCAACCACCCGAACAGGGTTCTCTTCGGTGATGTAATCATCCAGGCACTCCGGCAGCAGCGTGACTTGCGTCCGGGCCTCACCCTCAATGAACCGCTTCATGATCGTCCCCGCCACGATCTCGACGATCAGAAGGTTAGACAATCGCAGGTGTTTTCACACAGCCTGGGTCGATAGCTGCCGGTCAAGACGTACCGTGGGCTGGTCACATCCGAGGCAAATGCCTTGGTCAAATCGAATGCAAACAGGTGGTCAAGTGGGATGCAAGCGCTTGGTCAAGTCAGGTGCAATTTCCCAACCGGATCGCCGAATGTTAGAAGCCACAGCTGCTATTCATCGGCCGGGTAACAGAAAGCATGCCGCTCGATTGCTAGACGGTGGCACTGCACGCGATCAGTGGAATCTACAGGAACGCATACCTATACCGAGTAACCGGCAAAAACAGTACAGCCAAGGTACATTGCCCAGCTTGGCCAAGCTTTTCTAAATTACGCTCAACGGCAAGTGTTACATGGCCTCCAGCTATGCTAGCCTACGCTCTGCTTTGAGTGGTTTCGCTAGGCATATCGGTTGGCCGGGCAACTCATAATCCTTTGGTCCACGGTTCGAGTCCGTGTGGGCCCACCAATCTGAAAGCCGCGCAATTGCGCGGCTTTTCTCGTTTCGAGATGTGCTACCGGAACGTCGGCAAGCATGCAGATGCCCACAAAGTGTCCACTGGGGCCGCAGCCCCTCTTTTCGACCCGATCACCACCTAACGCATCATTCCCAGCTCTGCGTCATCCATCAGCGCCTTGGCTAAAGCGCTCAAGTAATGCGCCGCCCAGAGCAATGTCGAGTTGTCGTCCATGAGCCCGGTCAGGGTCATATCGCGTACATAGCCCATCAATTCCGATGCTTGCTCACGCGCCTCCTGACAAGGAATGCCAGGCTCTATGCAGAACAGCGGTTGGGTTCCCCCGTCGCCCTGGTAAAACTTAGTCTCTCCGACAGTGGTTTTCCCGTCGTTATCTTCCGTGGACATGGTGCTCTCTCCCTGGTTCTCTAGGTGCCTGGGCTGACCTCAGCGCCTCGGCTTAGGGCCATGGCAAACCAGCGCCCCGCGAGGGCGACGCCCGGTTTGTCAAGTTACGCCGCCTAAGGGGAACGCTGATTTGCCAGCACTGAAACCGGCCCAGGCGAAACTTGGTATCGATGTAGATGCCTTGAAGCCATTGAATTGCCTGGATAGAACGCAGCGCGGCGCCAGCCCCAGACAACGTCAGTTTCAGCTCAATGCAAAGTTCGACTCAGTGGCATTTGAACCTGCGCCAACGCCGAATCGATCAACTTACGTAGGGTCGAAAGTTCATGCATCGACGCCATCACCAGTAGCGTGGTGGGTGAGCGAGGTTGTAGATAGGCCGCTTGCTGCGCAACAGCTTCCGCACATAGGGCATAGTCTGCCGCCACCAGTAGCGTGTCTTCCAAGGAGGTGGGGTTTTGCGGTGGATCGGGGACAATTTTCAACACAGTCTGCTCCTGAGTTCCAATGGACCGCCATCGAGTCTGCTGTCAAACAGAAGGGTGGCGGCTGTGCATGGGTTGACAGACCGGTGGAACTCAGGGAGACCGGCGCACGCAAGCGTGCCCCACGCACAGCCACCATTGCAGGCGAAGCAGTGCTTTAAGTTCCTTGCGGCCTGTCAAAGCCACATCGTTGATATGCAACGACGGCTTGAGACTAGATCGCTTGCCAGTGAGGCCGCAATGGAAAATAGGCGGGTGAAGTATCTTTGGGAAACGGACTACAAGGAAGGGGGAAAATCTGATTTTCGATCTTGCTGGAGATACCGCATGCGCAGCGATGACCTCGACCGGAGGTCGATGACTTTGAAGGCGAGAAATCTGCGGCAAATCACTCTCCACATGCACCGATCACATGTCCCAGTTTTCCCGCAACGCATGGACATGTCATAGGACGAATCAACGTGCGGAATTAGACAATGAGCCGAATAGCCTGCATTATTCGGCTCATGTAATGAGCCGAATAAGCTCATTAAACGGCTCACAGGCGATTCCGCATGAATAATCCTCTCTGGATCTGGCAACAGCCCAACTGGCCTCGATTCAGCTGGCAAGCCGCAAAGCTGGCACCGCTACTAAGGGCCTGCAGCCAGGCCCAAGGTCGCTTGCTTGGCATGCTCAATGCCGCGGGCAATGATACCGAGGTGCAGAGTAGCCTTGATGCCATGCTGCAAAACATCGTCACTTCATCCGCCATCGAAGGTGAGCAATTGAATGTTGGTTCGGTGCGCTCATCCCTGGCCCGACGCCTGGGACTGAGCGACAACGGCCGCACCACCTCTCGCTCCGAAGGGCTGGCGCAATTGCTGCTCGATGCAACGTGTGGCTACCAGCAGCCGCTCGATGCGCAGCGCTTGTTCCTGTGGCATTGCTGGTTGTTCCCGGCCGAAGATTCCCTGCTGAGCCGCCCGTTGCGTATCGGCACACTTCGCGGCGAGGAACCGATGCAGGTGGTATCTGGCAGGCTCGAGCGCCCTACCGTGCACTTCGAAGCACCTCCCCGCCTTGGACTGGAAGAACAGTTGGGCGAATTTCTCGACTGGTTCGAGGGCAGCCGTAGCGACGTCAGTCTCGACCCCTTTCTACGCGCAGGTATCGCACATTTCTGGTTCGTGACCCTGCACCCGTTCGATGACGGCAACGGGCGCCTTACCCGCGCCATTACCGACCTGGCACTGGCTCAAGGCGAACAACAGGCGATCCGCTTTTACGCTATGTCCGCCAGCATCCTGGAGGACCGCGCCGGTTATTACCGCATCCTGGAAGCGAGCCAGCGGAGCACCCCGGACCTGACCGCCTGGCTGCAGTGGTTTCTCGCCACGCTACTCAAAAGCCTGGAGCAAGCCCTTGCTCGCATCGACCGCGTACTGGTGAAGGCGCGTTTCTGGCAAGCTCATCGCAGCCAAACCTTGTCAGCCGAACAGGTGAAAGTACTCAACCGTTTACTCGATGGCGGCGAACGCGGCTTCGAAGACGGCATCAGCGCGGCGCAATACCAGGCCGTGGCCAAGGTATCCAAAGCGACTGCGACCCGCCACTTGAGCGACCTGCTGGAGAAGGGCTGTATCGAACGACTACCGGGTGGCGGGCGCAGCACGCGTTATCAGGTAGTACGCTGAACGCCTGGGCCATGCCGAACTGTGCCCTCGACGGGCCAATACTCTGATCTCCACTGCTTGCTCCTAGATCAACATGGGCAACCTCATACGTGGCTGCGCCACCTATTAGAGCGGCTGCCGCACTCCTCGTCAGGGACAGACTACGGAGCACCGGTGACCTGGAATTGCTCACCAGAGATGACCCGGTAAACCAGGATTTCATGCGCCGGTAGGTGGGATTCAAGGATCACTCTCGATCAAGCTCTCTTCTTCGGGCGGTGCACGACTGATACCCGACCACCCCGCGAACCAGCCTCTCGCTCATTCGAGACTTTCACCTTGGGCTTCCCCGCATACAAGGCGTCCCACCCTTTCATGGCAAGTGCAACTGTACGCGGCACTGGTTTCTCTCCGCTTCGGTAGTAAGCAAGCATGCGCCGGCTCAACCCCAGCTCCTGAGCTGCGCGGTCCAGTGTCAGCTCGTTTCCAGCCATCCAATTCCAGACACGCTCATGAGAACACTTGCCCGACTGCTCAACCGCGAGCGCCCGAAGGTTGTCAGCTGCGAGTTCTAGATTGTCATCATTGTCCCAGATCACTGTGTCCTTCCACTCCCCCATCGCCGCAGTAGCAAATACTTCAGGGTCGGACAAAGGGCGCAAAGTCGGATGCTTTGCGATGACCTCGGCAAGCTCCACCGGAAATCGCTGGCCATCGGCGAATGTCAGCAATAAAGACCCTGGGGCGGTAACGGCTAAATCGGTCAACAGGAAATGCTTGTTGGTCATGGGTTCAACTCCTTCCACTTGGCAAGCAGTTGAGGTCGGTTATGCGAGGCCCATTCGACGGCCTCGCTCAGAGTGCAATGGTTGCACCGAACAGTATCATCACTGCCGACGTAGCTCTTTCAGAAAAATGTAAGCAGTACTTTCGAAATCGCCCATTTTGAACACTGCGGTTTCGAGCCTGTCGGCCCGGCCAATGCCTTGGCGCCTCTGGTTTGCCCTTGCCGCACATACCCCCGCTGGCTAGGCTAAGAGGCCTACTACCGAGACCCACCATGCCAGCCTCCCGCCCCATCACCCTCGACGAAGTCGATCGCCAGCTCATCGCCCTGCTGCAAATCAACGCGCGCGAAAGCGTCGCGACCTTGGCGCGTCAGCTCGGGATCGCCCGCACCACGGTCAACTCGCGCCTGGAGCGTCTGGAAAAGAACAAGGTCATCACCGGCTATGGCGTGCGCCTTGGCCAGCGCCTGATCGATGGGGGCCTGCAGGCCTACGTGGGCATCAAGGTGCAGCCGCGTTCGGGCAAGGATGTGGTCCGCCGACTGAGTGCCATGGGGCAGGTGCAGCAACTGTGCGCAGTGAGCGGTGAGTTCGACTATGTGGCCTGGCTGCGCAGCGAATCGCCAGAGCAACTCGACGAATTGCTCGACCAGATCGGCAACCTCGCAGGTGTGGAGAAAACCACGACGTCGATCATCCTCAGCAGCAAGGTCGACCGGGGGCAGCCGATCTGAGCGGATCAACGTGTGGCGCTTCATGCGCCGACATAATGTCGAAGTATCCAGTCATTACGACGATAATAAATACATTACGTAGCTACTCTGCACCTTAATTACGAACACACCGCTCCATAAAATGACCTTCAGCCATCTCCTATACTCAGGCTCCGCCCTTCGCGCAGCCGCTCTGGCAAGGTCTCTTCATGAACAGGAACAACCGCCATCCCGCCGACGGCAAGAAACCGATCACCATCTTCGGTCCGGATTTTCCCTTCGCGTTCGACGACTGGCTGGAACACCCGGCCGGCCTGGGGAGCATTCCGGCTGAGCGGTACGGCGAGGAAGTCGCCATTGTCGGCGCAGGCATCGCAGGCCTGGTGGCGGCGTACGAGCTGATGAAACTGGGGCTCAAGCCCGTGGTGTACGAAGCGTCGAAGCTCGGCGGCCGCTTGCGCTCGCAAGCGTTCAACGGCACCGACGGCATCGTCGCCGAACTCGGCGGCATGCGTTTTCCGGTGTCCTCGACGGCGTTCTATCACTACGTCGACAAGCTCGGCCTGGAAACCAAGCCCTTTCCCAACCCGCTGACCCCGGCTTCGGCGAGCACGGTGATCGATCTCGAAGGCCAGACCTACTACGCCGAGAGCACCCAGGACCTGCCCAGCCTGTTCCACGAAGTGGCCGAAGCCTGGGCCGATGCGCTGGAAAGCGGTGCCCAGTTCGCCGAAATCCAGCAGGCGATCCGCGATCGCGACGTGGTGCGCCTGAAAACCCTGTGGAACCAGCTGGTTCCACTGTGGGACGACCGCACCTTCTATGACTTCGTCGCCTCCTCGCACGCCTTCGCCAAGCTGACCTTCCGCCACCGTGAAGTGTTCGGCCAGGTCGGCTTCGGCACCGGCGGCTGGGACTCGGACTTCCCCAACTCGATGCTGGAAATCTTCCGCGTGGTGATGACCAACTGCGACGACCACCAGCACCTGATCGTCGGTGGCGTGGAGCAGGTGCCCCAGGGCATCTGGCGCCATGTCCCGGAGCGCTGCGCGCACTGGCCTGCCGGCACCAGCCTGAGCACGCTGCACGGCGGCGCGCCGCGCAGCGGCGTCAAGCGTATCGCCCGCGCCGCCGATGGCCGCCTGGCGGTGACCGACAACTGGGGCGACACCCGCCACTATGGCGCGGTCCTCGCCACCTGCCAGAGCTGGCTGTTGACCACGCAGATCGACTGCGAGGAGTCGCTGTTCTCGCAAAAGCTGTGGATGGCGCTGGACCGTACACGCTACATGCAGTCGTCGAAAACCTTCGTGATGGTCGACCGGCCGTTCTGGAAGGACAAGGACCCTGAAACCGGCCGCGACCTGCTGAGCATGACCCTGACCGATCGCCTGACCCGCGGCACCTACCTGTTCGACAACGGCGATGACAAGCCGGGGGTCATCTGCCTGTCGTACGCCTGGATGAGCGATGCGTTGAAGATGCTCCCTCACCCGGTGGAAAAGCGCGTGCAACTGGCTCTGGACGCGCTGAAGAAGATCTACCCCAAGACCGACATCGCCGGCCACATCATCGGCGACCCGATCACCATTTCCTGGGAGGCCGACCCTTACTTCCTCGGTGCCTTCAAGGGCGCCCTCCCAGGCCACTACCGCTACAACCAGCGCATGTACGCGCACTTCATGCAACAGGACATGCCAGAAGAACAGCGCGGCATATTCATCGCAGGTGACGATGTGTCATGGACGCCCGCCTGGGTGGAAGGCGCGGTGCAGACTTCGCTGAACGCGGTGTGGGGTATCATGAATCACTTCGGCGGCAAGACCCATCCGGACAACCCAGGCCCGGGCGATCTGTTCGAAGCCCTCGGCCCGATCGCCCTGCCGGACTGACACGTAGGAGACACGATGCGCATCGCCCTGTTCCAAGGTGAACCCAACCCTCTCGACCTGGCCGGCAACCTGCAACGCCTGCAACAGCAGGCCCAGGCGGCGGCCGAACGAGGTGCGCGGTTGCTGGTGTGCCCGGAAATGTTCCTCAGCGGCTACAACATCGGTCTGACCCAAGTGCAGCGGCTGGCGGAGGCCGCCGACGGGCCATCGGCCAAGGCCGTGCAGGCGATCGCCCAAGCCCAGGGCATCGCCATCGCCTATGGCTACCCGGAGCGCGGCGACGATGGGGCGATCTACAACAGCGTGCAACTGATCGATGCCCAGGCGCACAGCCTGTGCAACTACCGCAAGACCCACCTGTTCGGTGAGCTGGACCGCTCGATGTTCAGTGCCGGCGCCGACCATTTCCCGGTGGTCGAGCTGGAAGGCTGGAAGGTCGGGCTGCTGATCTGCTACGACATCGAATTCCCCGAGAATGCCCGGCGCCTGGCGCTCGATGGCGCCGAGCTGATCCTGGTACCCACGGCGAACATGGCGCCGTACGATTTCGTCTGTCAGGTGACCGTGCGCTCGCGGGCGCAGGAGAACCAATGCTACTTGGTATATGCCAATTACTGCGGCGCCGAGGGCGAGATCGAGTATTGCGGGCAGAGCAGCATCGTCGGCCCGGACGGTAGCCTGCTGGCCATGGCCGGGCATGATGAATGCCAGCTGCTGGCCGAACTGGCCCATGAGCGAGTGGCGCAAGGGCGCGAGGCGTTTCCGTATCTGGCGGACTTGCGCCAGGAGTTGCATGTGCGCCGTGGCTGACAACTCCCGCCATCTCACCCTCGCCAACGGCCTGCACCTGAAGCTGCGCCATGCTCCGCACCTCAAGCGCGCGGCCGCTGCCCTACGCGTGCACGCCGGCAGCCACGACGCCCCGGCACGTTGGCCGGGGCTCGCACACTTTCTCGAGCATCTGTTTTTCCTAGGCACCGAGCGTTTCCCGCTGGAGGATGGGTTGATGCGCCATGTCCAGGCCCTCGGCGGCCAGGTCAACGCCAGCACCCGCGAACGCACCACCGACTTCTTCTTCGAAGTCCCTCCCAATGCCCTCGCCGGCGGTTTGCAGCGGCTGTGCCAGATGTTGGCCGAACCGGAGCTGGGCATTGCCCGTCAGCGCAGCGAGCGCGACGTGATACATGCCGAATTCATTGCCTGGTCGCGCGATCCGCAAGCCCAGGCCCGTTTCGCCCTGCTCCAGGCCGCAGCGCCTGGGCATCCGTTGAGCGGCTTCCATGCCGGCAATCGCTACACCCTTGCCGTGCAGGATGTGGCGTTCCAGCAGGCCTTGCAGCACTTCCACCAGCATTTCTACCAAGGCGGACAGATCACCCTGAGCCTGTGCGGCCCTCAACCATTGCATGAGCTCGAACGCCTTGGCCAACGTTTCGCCAGCCTGTTTCCCACCGGGCATCACCAGCCGCAGCATCGCCCGCCCGCTTTGCCAGCGAGCACCAAGGCATTGCTGTTCGCCCACGACAGCCTGCCCGCAGGCGGCGAGCAGGCATTGGAATTGTTGTTGGCCTGGCTGAACGACAGCCGCCCCGGTGGCTGGCTGGATGCACTGCGCCAACGCGGTTGGCTACAAGGCTGCAAGACCGAAGTGCTGTATGCCCACGAAGACCAGTTGCTGTGGCACATCGACCTGCGACTTGATTCGACAGCCTGCCTGGATGAAGCACAACGCCTGTTCCACGGCTGGTTCCATTTCATGCATCGAGCCGCTGCTGAACAACTCAACGCAGGCTTCGCCTTGCTCCAGCAGCGACGAGAGGAAGCTGCCAGCGCACTGGAGCTGGCACGCCGGGATAGCGCGGGCACCCCCTTCTGCGCCCTCGACAGGCCTGGCCTACGCGCTTTCGGTGCCCTGCTCGATGGCCTGCCCAAGCATGCCTATGGGCAGTGGCAACTGCAAACCACCGATCCTTTGCTGTTCAATGGTTGGCCAGCCACGCCTGCCGGGTCATTGCCCAAGGCGCTGAGCGTCAGCGATGCGCTGCCTGCCTCACGCCTGCATGCCGAACTGAACCTGCGCTGGCAGATCCGCTCGCCACTGCGCCAGCGCCTGCATGCCGTACTCGAACAGGCTTTGGCCCCCCTGCATGAGCGGGCCGAACGAGCCTCGTTGCAGTTGGACTTCAGCACGGTGGGCGACTACTGGCATCTGCGCTGCGCAGGCGTACCCAGTGCAGTGGTACGGGTCAGCGAGGAAGCGCTGGAGGTACTGCGCAAGCCTACGGACGAATCCTTCACCCGCGTACCAGCCAAACCGTCGCCACTGATCCCCATCCGTACCTTGCTCAAGCAACTGCCGGATGCACTGCACGCCATGGCAGTCGAGCCCCTACCTGCCTGCACGCTGGATCAAGGCAAGTTGCAGCAGATCTGGCAACACGCAGCCTGGCACGGCCTGGCGACCGGCTTCGACGAGACTGGCCTGAATGCCCTGGCCACGGTGCTACAGCGCTGCCCAGGTCAGGGCAGCGACGCAAGACCGTTGCCGCCGACTTTGACCCGCCGCTGGCAACAGGCCGCCGCGACCGGCAGCGAGCATGCGTTGCTGCTGTTCTACCCCCTCACGAGTCGGGAGCAAGGCAGCGGCCGCCTGCTCGGGCATCTGTTGCAGGGCCCGGTCTACCAGCGCCTGCGCGTGGAACTGCAACTGGGTTACGCGGTGTTCAGCACCTTCCGCCAGGTCGAAGGCGTGCCAGGCCTGCTGTTCGGGGTGCAGTCACCCCATGCCGGCCACCGCGACATCATCGGCCATCTCCAGGCCGTGCTACGACAAGGTGTCAGGCTGCAGGCCGGGGCACGCCAGGCACTGGCCGAGCAGTTCAGCGAAGCGGCCATGACCAACGCCGATGTCGCCCACTGGGCCTGGCAAGCCCACCTGGGGCGTTTGCCGGATAAGCTGACTTGCCTACGACAGTCTATCCTGATGACGCAACAAGCCGATCTGGATGCCTTGCTCGGGCACATGCTCGCGCCCGATGCGACCTGGCTCTGCCTGGCCAATACAGCCGAGCCGAGCCTTTGGTGGCCCTGAACAGGTCACCATTGTTACGTCGGCTGCAAGGGCCCATTTCGAATAATTAACCTTTTGGTACAGAAAATTCTTGTAAGATAGCGCAATCCCAGTCAATGGAACCTCCTTGCCGAGGCGGCACCCAATGTACTGGCTGGACCCAAAACCCTCTTTCGGAAGGAGCAACTCCATGTGGACCAAACCTGCTTACACTGACCTGCGTATCGGCTTCGAAGTGACCATGTACTTCGCCAACCGCTAAGCCCTGCTCGTGGTTCGACGCCTCGGCCCGCCGAGGCGTTGTCGTTTTTCGGATACGGGTCTTCGGATTAGGGAGTGGCCATGTACATCCAGATTCTCGGTTCCGCCGCTGGTGGCGGATTCCCGCAGTGGAACTGCAACTGCGTCAACTGCAAGGGCTTTCGCGATGGCAGCCTGCGCGCCACGGCACGCACCCAGTCCTCGATCGCCCTGTCTGACGACGGTGAGCACTGGATCCTGTGCAACGCCTCGCCCGACATCCGCGCCCAGCTGCAGGCCTTCGCGCCGATGCAGCCGGCCCGTGCCCTGCGCGACACCGGCATCGACGCCATCGTCCTGCTCGACAGCCAGATCGACCATACCACCGGCCTGCTGAGCCTGCGCGAAGGTTGCCCGCACAAGGTCTGGTGCACCGACATGGTCCATCAGGACCTGACCACCGGCTTCCCGCTGTTCAACATGCTCAGTCACTGGAACGGTGGGCTGCAGTGGAACCGCATCGAGCTCGAAGGCAGCTTCGTCATCGACGCCTGCCCGAATCTGCGTTTCACCCCCTTCCCGCTGCGCAGTGCCGCGCCGCCCTACTCGCCGCACCGCTTCGACCCGCATCCGGGCGATAACCTTGGCCTGCTGGTCGAGGACACCCGCAGCGGCGGCAAGCTGTTCTACGCGCCGGGCCTGGGCCAGGTCGACGACGAACTGCTGGCGATGATGCACGACGCCGACTGCCTGCTGGTCGACGGTACCCTGTGGGAAGACGACGAGATGCAAAGACGGGGCGTCGGCACCCGCACCGGCCGCGAGATGGGCCATCTGGCGCAGAATGGTCCCGGCGGCATGCTCGAAGTGCTCGACGGCTTCCAGCGTCAGCGCAAGGTGCTCATCCACATCAACAACACCAACCCGATTCTCGATGAAGACTCCCCCGAGCGAGCCGAGGTCCTGCGCCGCGGCGTGGAAGTGGCCTACGATGGCATGAGCATCGAGTTGTAGGAGGCCCGATGAGCGAAGCACTGCCGATGTCCCCTGCCGAATTCGAGCAGGCCCTGCGCGCCAAGGGCGCCTACTATCACATCCATCATCCCTACCATGTGGCGATGTACGAAGGCCGCGCCACCCGTGAGCAGATTCAGGGCTGGGTGGCCAACCGCTTCTACTACCAGGTCAACATCCCGATGAAGGATGCCGCTATCCTGGCCAACTGCCCCGACCGGGAGATCCGCCGCGAGTGGATCCAGCGCCTGCTCGATCATGACGGCGCGCCAGGCGAAGACGGCGGTATCGAGGCCTGGCTGCGCCTGGGCCAGGCCGTGGGCCTGGACCCCGACCAACTGCGCTCCCAGGAGCTGGTGCTGCCGGGCGTGCGTTTCGCCGTCGACGCCTACGTCAACTTCGCCCGCCGCGCCAGTTGGCAGGAGGCCGCCAGCAGCTCGTTGACCGAGCTGTTCGCGCCGCAGATCCACCAGTCGCGCCTGGACAGCTGGCCACAGCATTACCCGTGGATCGACCCGGCCGGCTACGAATACTTCCGCACCCGCCTGGGCCAGGCCCGACGTGACGTGGAACACGGCCTGGCGATCACCCTGCAGCATTACACCACCCGTGCCGGCCAGGAGCGTATGCTGGAGATCCTGCAATTCAAGCTGGATATCCTGTGGAGCATGCTCGACGCCATGAGCATGGCCTATGAACTGAACCGCCCGCCTTATCACAGCGTCACCGGCGAGCGCGTCTGGCACAAGGGGATCGCCCTATGAGCTTCGATCGCACCCTGGTACCCAACTGGCGCCCCGGCTATCGCTTCCAGTACGAACCGGCGCAGAAGGGCCATGTACTGCTGTACCCCGAGGGCATGATCAAGCTCAACGACAGCGCCGGTCTGATCGGCGGACTGATCGATGGCCAGCGCAACGTCGCCGCCATCATCGCCGAACTGACCCAGCAATTCCCCGATGTGCCCGAGGTCGCAGACGACATCGAGCAGTTCATGGAGGTGGCCCGTGCCGAACACTGGATCACCCTCGCCTGAGGTCCCGGTCGGCCTGCCGTTGTGGCTGCTCGCCGAGCTGACCTACCGCTGCCCGCTGCAGTGTCCGTACTGCTCCAATCCGCTGGATTTCGCCCAGCAGGGCAAGGAGCTGGACACTGCCCAGTGGTTCAAGGTGATGGCCGAGGCGCGCGAAATGGGCGCTGCCCAGATCGGTTTTTCCGGCGGCGAGCCACTGGTGCGCCAGGACCTTGCCGAATTGATCGGCGAGGCGCGCCGGCTGGGCTACTACACCAACCTGATCACCTCTGGCATCGGCCTGACCGAGCAGCGCATCGCCGCCTTCAAGCAAGCCGGCCTCGACCATATCCAGATCAGCTTCCAAGCCAGTGACGAGCAGGTCAACAACCTGCTGGCCGGCTCGAAGAAGGCCTTCGCCCAGAAGCTGGAAATGGCCCGTGCGGTGAAGGCCCACGGGTATCCGATGGTGCTCAACTTCGTTACCCACCGGCACAACATCGACAAGATCGACCGCATCATCGAACTGTGCATCGCCCTGGAGGCCGATTTCGTCGAGCTCGCCACCTGCCAGTTCTACGGCTGGGCGCATCTCAACCGCCTCGGGCTACTGCCGACCCGCGCGCAACTGGAACGGGCCGAGCGTATCACCAACGAGTACCGGGACAAGCTCAAGGCCCAAGGCAACCCCTGCAAGCTGATCTTCGTCACCCCCGATTACTACGAAGAACGCCCCAAGGCCTGCATGAACGGCTGGGGCAGTCTGTTCCTCACCATCACCCCGGATGGCACCGCCTTGCCGTGTCATGGCGCCCGGCAGCTCCCGGTGCAGTTCCCCAACGTGCGCGACCATGACCTGCGGCACATCTGGTACGACTCGTTCGGTTTCAACCGCTTCCGCGGTTACGACTGGATGCCCGAACCGTGCCGCTCCTGCGATGAGAAGGAAAAAGACTTCGGCGGCTGCCGCTGCCAGGCCTTCATGCTCACCGGCGATGCCAGCAAGGCCGACCCGGTGTGCGCCAAGTCGCAGGACCACGGCATCATCCTCAAGGCCCGCGAGGAAGCGGAAACCGCCCAGCTCGCCATTGAACAGATGACCTTCCGCAATGAACGAAACTCCCGTGTCATCGTCCGCGGTTGAATTCAGCGCCGAGCAGGCCGTGGCCGCTGGCACCGACTTCGCCGAAATCAAGGTCGGCCCCACCGGCCTGTTCTGGAACGAGTTCCGTCCAGCCGATGGCGCCTGCCGTCTTTGGCACTGGCGTGACCATCAAGCCCGCTGCCTGACCCCGGACGGCTTCAGCGCACGCAGCCGGGTTTACGAATATGGCGGAGGTAGTTTCTGCCTCGCCGGCGACGCCGTCGTGTTCGTCAACGAAGGCGATCAGCAAGTCTATCTGCAGTCGCTGGACGACGGCTTGCCCAATGCGTTGACCGCCGACCCGCAGTGCCGCTACGGCGATCTGCAATGGCATGACGGCCAGGTGCTGGCAGTCGAGGAATGCCATGCGGAGCAAGTCGAGCATCGCTTGGTCGCGCTGGGCGAAGGCACTCGGCAGGTGCTGGCCGAGGGCGCCGATTTCTATGCCGCGCCCACACTCAGTGGCGATGGTCAGCGCCTGGCCTGGATCGAGTGGGACCGACCGGCGCAGCCCTGGACAGTGACCCGGCTGATGGGTCGCGAGCGTGACAGCAACGGCACCTGGGGCGCGGCGCGCTGCATCGCTGGCGACGACGAGTCCTTGCAGCAGCCGCGCTTCGACCTGCAAGGCCGACTCTACTGCCTGTCCGACCGCAATGGCTTCTGGCAACCCTGGGGCGAAGTCGACGGCCAATGGCAGGCCCTGCCTGCCGAAGCAGCCGACCATGCCCCGGCACCGTGGCAACTGGGCGCCAGCACCTGGCTTGTCGACGGCCCGCAGAGCTACCTCGCCAGCTGGTTCGAGGACGGTTTCGGCCAGCTCGGGCTGCGTACCGCCGACGGTCGGGTAGAGCGTTTCGCCAGCGCCTACAGCCGTTTTCGCAGCCTGGCCGAAGATGAGCACTTCATCTACGCCATCGCCGCCTCGCCCATCAGCCCACCGGCGGTCATCGCCATCGCCCGCGACAACCACGAAGTCCGGGTGCTGGCCGGTGGCGCGGAGGTCATGCCGGCGCGGCACATCAGCCTGCCGCAATCGATCCACTACGACAGCGCGGGCACCCCCGCCCACGGTTTCTTTTATCCCGCCGCCGGCAGCCGCGGCCCGGCACCGCTGGTGGTGTTCATCCACGGCGGACCGACTTCGGCCTGCTACCCGGTACTCGATCCACGCATCCAGTACTGGACCCAGCGTGGCTTCGCCGTCGCCGACCTCAATTACCGGGGCAGCAGCGGCTATGGCCGGGCTTATCGGCAGGCGCTGCACCTGAACTGGGGCGATAGCGACGTGGAGGATGCCTGCGCTGCGGTCGAGCACCTGGCTGCGCGCGGCCTGATCGACCGCGACAAGGCGTTCATCCGCGGCGGCAGCGCCGGCGGCTATACCACCCTGTGCGCGCTCGCCTTCCACGATGTGTTCCGTGCCGGAGCCAGCCTCTATGGCGTCAGCGACCCGATTGCCCTGGGTCGCGCCACGCACAAGTTCGAAGGCGATTACCTGGACTGGCTGATCGGCGATCCGCTGCGCGATGCCGAGCGCTACCGCCAGCGCACGCCGCTGCTGCATGCGGCTCGGATCAAAGCGCCGGTGATTTTCTTCCAGGGCGAGTTGGACGCGGTGGTGGTGCCGGAACAGACCCGGTCGATGTTGGCGGCCCTGAAGGCCAACGGCATCGAGACCGAAGGCCACTTCTATGCCGGCGAGCGGCATGGTCTACGCAGTGCGCAAAACCTCGCGCACGCATTGGAAGAAGAGTGGAAGTTCTATTGCCGGGTGCTGAACGGCTGATACCCGCGAACACCGGCCCAGCCGGTGTCATACCCTGCCGGGCTTACGTTGCGATAGGGCCGCCCAGCAGCCCTGCACGCTCAGCGTTTGGCAATGATGTACACCGCGTGCACGATCCCCGGAATGTAACCCAGCAGCGTCAACAGGATATTCAGCCAGAACGCCCCGCCGAAGCCTACCTGAAGAAATACGCCCAGCGGCGGCAGGATGATGGCGATGATGATGCGGATGAAGTCCATGCGTATAGCTCCTTTGAGGGGTTTAAACAAAGACTAGCCGCGCCCTGCAGAGGTTCCACCGCCTGAACGCCAGGCAAAAAAATGCCCCGAGCCAAGTCGATCGGCCCAGGGCGGTGCGCAGAAACGCAAGACGGTTCGGTTGAATGCGGATCAGGCCGGCACTTCCCGCCGGTTGTGCTGTTTGGCGTGGAGCCTTGCGAAGGCCCGAGCCAGGCGCAGAAGCATTTCGTCGATGCTGCCCCGGCTCACGGTCAGGGCTGGGGAAAAGCGCAGAACATCCGCTTGCGGAGCGTTGAGCAACAAGCCTTCGTCCAGCGCAGCCTCGACCAGCGCCGGAGCGATGTTCTCGCGCAGTTGCAGTGCCCAAAGCAGCCCCTGCCCACGCACTTCGCCCTGACCATAGCGGCCTGCCAGGCGCGACAACCCCTCGCGCAGGTGGCGGCCACTGTCCTGCACCTGCTCGAAGAAGCCGGCCTCCAGCACGGTGTCGAGGACCGCCAAGCCGGCTGCGCTCATCAACGCATTGCCGTGGTGGCTGCCCTCCAGTTCGCCTGGCTCAGCGCAGCACGCACGACCACGGGCCAGCAATGCCGCCAGCGGTACTCCACCGCCCAGGCCTTTGCCCAGCGTGATGATGTCGGCGCGCACGCCGTAGGTCTGTTCGGCGAGCAACGCACCGCAACGACCAATACCGGTCTGCACCTCGTCGAGAATCAACAGGATGCCCAGCTCGCGGCACAGCTTCTCCACGCCCTGCAGGTATTCACGGGTGGCCGGAACCACCCCCGCTTCGCCCTGGATCGGCTCGAGCATGATCGCCACGGTGCGCGAATCGACCTGCGCATGCAGCGCCGCCAGATCATTGAACGGTACTTTGCTGAATCCTGGCAGGCCCGGTTCGCAGCGGTTGCATGGGAGCGGGTCGGAGGCCGACAGTGCGCCCAGGCTACGGCCATGACAGCCCTGACTGGCGGTGATGATGTGGTAGGCGCCGTTGCGATGCAGTTGGCCCCATTTACGCGCCAGCTTGATCGCCCCCTCGCAGGCTTCGGCGCCACTGTTGAGCAGGTAGGCCTGATCGCTGCCGGTGCTCTGGCACAGGCGATTGACCAGCGCCAGCAAGCCACGGCTGTGATAGCCCGCGCCGGGATTGATCAACGCCTGGGCCTGGTTGCCCAGAGCCTTGACCAGCGCGCTGGGGCTGTGGCCCAGACTGTTGACCGCACCTCCCTGGGTGAAATCCAGGTAAGCGTGGCCTTTGTCGTCCCACAACCACGATCCCTGGCCCCGCACGAACACCTGCGGGGCACGCACGCTGCCAGGCATCAGACACTCACGCGACAGCGGCGATGCATCCGCCGGGGCGACCGGCGCACGCACGGGCTCGGCGACCGCGGCAGGTGCCGAACGGCGCAGGTTGAACAGGTTCATGGAGGCTCCGACCAATCACGCAAATGGGCATCCGGGGCCTGATCTGATGCCGGCGCCCGATAATTTTGCCCTGCCTATCAAAAGTGTTTCTCAGCCTCGGTAACAATCGCCGCCGATGGCGCTGTAACCCTTTGCTGTACGGCGATAGACTAGGCGTGCGAGGCGCTTGCGGCCATTCCGTTTTTCCAGCTTTTTCGATAAGTGTTGCTTATGGATTTTCGCCAACTGCGTTATTTCGTCGCGGTCTATGAAGAAGGCCATGTGGGCCGGGCCGCAGAGCGGCTGTCGCTGTCCCAGCCAGCCCTGTCACAGCAGATCCGCCAGCTCGAGCACAGTCTCGACCTGAGCCTGTTCGAGCGCGCCAACAAGCGACTGTTGCCGACGCTGGCTGCCCACACCCTGTACAACCATGCCCAGCCGTTGCTCGATGGCCTGCAGCGCGCCCACGAAGCCATGCGCAACTTCAAGGGGCAGTCGGTACGCACCCTGGCCATCGGGGTGCTGCAGACCGTGCGCCCAGGTCTGGTGCCACAGCTGCTCGAGCGTGTGCGCAAAGCCCAGCCGCATCTGGTGGTGCAGATCTACGAGCTGTCGGGGCTGGAGATCGAACGACGTCTGCTCAACGGCAGCCTGGATATTGGCATCAGCTACCTGCCGCCGCGTCAGCCAGGACTGCATGGCCTGTTGTTGTACGAAGATGAATTGCAGCTGGTCATACCGGATACCCACCCCCTGAAAGACTTCAAGAAGGTATCCATTCGCCAGGCGGCAGAATTGCCGATGCTGATGCTCGGCGAAGAATTCCAGATCCGCCAGATCTGGAAGGAGCAGTTGGCCAACCAGGGGCGTCGACCCCAGGTCCAGGCGGAGATGAACAACATGGCCGGGATTCTCGACAGTCTGTCGCACACCGCGCTGGCGACCATCCTGCCTGGCCGGGCCAAGGCGGCCGCCGAAGATGATCAGGGATTGCTGTGGAAACCACTGAGCGAACCTCGTGTGCCCCTCAAGGTCGGTCTGGTGTTTCGCGATGCCCAGCGCCAGCAGGCTTCGGTGGAGCTGTTGCGCAACTTGCTGGAAGAAGACGTGCTCGGCTAAAACCCGCGCACAAAGAAAACCCCGCCGAAGCGGGGTTTTCCAGACTGTTTCCCTATGACATCCCTATCGCCCCACCGACCCTGGCAGGCATCCTTCGTTGTCCCTGTTCTGTCCTTTGCGCTTCCTGCGCGACGTCCATGGAACAGAGATTAACCGTGGATCCAATCGCCGAACAGTGGCGAATAGTCACCACGTCATGTAGGAGAAAGCTTACAAAACCTGATCATCGCCTTAGAACTGTTCGGCATCGAGCAGATACAGCGGCTCGCTGCCCGCCTTCACCGACGCCACCAGCGAGTCGACTCGCGGCAGCAGGCGGGCGAAGTAAAAGCGTGCCGTGCCCAGTTTGGCCGAGTAGAACGCCGGGTCACCTTCGCCCTGGGTGGCCGCACGCGCCATCAGCGCCCACATGTAGGCGTATGCCACATAGCCGAAGGCGTGCAGGTACTCCACCGAAGCCGCGCCGATCTCGTTCGGGTTGCCTTTGGCCCGGTCCAGCACCCAGTCGGTGAGCCCGTCGAGCTGATCGAGGGCTGCCGCCAGAGGGCGGGTGAACTCAACCGCCTCGCTGTCCGAGCTGGCGATGAACTGACGGATTTCGTCAGCGAACAGCCGGTAGTACGCACCACCGCTGGCCACCACCTTGCGACCCATCAGGTCCAGCGCCTGAATACCATTGGTGCCTTCGTAGATCTGCGTGATACGCACATCGCGCACCAGTTGCTCCTGCCCCCACTCGCGGATGTAGCCATGGCCACCGAACACTTGCTGGCCATGCACCGCGCATTCCAGGCCCAGATCAGTGAGAAACGCCTTGGCCACAGGGGTAAGCAACGCGACCAGCTCTTCGCTGCGCTTGCCGATGGCAGCGTCCTGACTGTACTTGGCACTGTCGAGTTGCATCGCCACGTAGGTGGAAAACGCCCGACCGCCTTCGATCAGCGCTTTCATGGTCAGCAGCATGCGGCGCACGTCAGGGTGGACGATGATCGGATCGGCAACCTTGTCCTTGGCTTGCGGGCCCGTGGGCGAACGGCTTTGCAGGCGGTCGCGGGCGTACTCCACCGCGTTCTGATAGGACCGCTCGGCCGAGGCCAAGCCCTGGATACCGACGCCCAGGCGCTCGTAGTTCATCATGGTGAACATCGCGGCCAAGCCCTTGTTCGGCTCGCCGACGATGTAGCCCACCGCTTCGTCGAAGTTCATCACGCAGGTGGCCGAAGCCTGGATGCCCATCTTGTGCTCGATCGAGCCACAAGTGGCCGAGTTGCGAGCGCCGAGGCTGCCATCGGCGTTGACCAGGAACTTCGGCACCAGGAACAGCGAAATGCCCTTGGGCCCAGCCGGTGCATCCGGCAGCTTGGCCAGCACCAGGTGGATGATGTTCTCGGTCAGGTCGTGTTCGCCGCCGGTGATGAAGATCTTGGTGCCGCTGACCTTGTAGCTGCCGTCGGCCTGGGGCTCGGCCTTGGTGCGAATGATGCCCAGGTCGGTACCGGCGTGCGGTTCGGTCAAGCACATGGAGCCGGCCCAGACGCCGGCATACATGTTCGGCAGGTACTGCGCCTTGAGCGCTTCACTGGCGTGGGCGTTGATCGACAGGCAGGCCCCGGCGGTGAGCATCGGGTACAGGCCGAAGGCCAGGCTGGAGGCATTGACCATTTCCTCGACCTGGGCCGAGATGGCCTTGGGCATGCCCATGCCACCGAACAGGGGATCACCGCCTACGCCCACCCAGCCACCCTCGGCGTAGGTGTTGTAGGCATCGATGAAACCGGCTGGGGTACGCACGGCGCCGTTATCCCAGTGACAGCCTTCTTCATCGCCAGCACGGCTGAGCGGCGCGATGGAGCGTGCGGTGACCTTGCCAGCCTCCTCCAGCACGGCCATCGCGGTGTCGGCGTCTACGGCCTCGGCCAGCGCAGGCAATTGCGCCCATTGTTCGGCCACGTTGAAGACTTCATTGAGAACGAAGCGCATGTCGCGCAGGGGCGCTTTATATTCAGCCATGACAACCTCTCGCTAGTGGGTCGGGCGGTTCGGGCAACCGCAGCACGGATTTGAAATCCAGTGTAACCGACAAACTTTTACGAGACATAGGGTCATCACTAGACCATATAGTCATTTCTGGTCACGCCGTACGCACCGCCCCACGCAACGATTGTTGGCCATACACCATCACGCAGTTGCGGCCCGCACCCTTGGCGCTGTACAGCGCCTGATCGGCGGACTTGAGCACTTCGTCGGGGTTGCGGTGGTCTGCCAGGCGCTCGGCGACACCAATGCTGATGGTGACCGAGACCGTACCACCGGCGCTGCCACTGCGCCGTTGCCGCCCGGCGCTGTCGTCCTGCGGCCGGCTGTTCGGATCGCGCAGATGCATGGCGTAGTTGGCGATCATCTCGCGCACAGCCTCCAGGTGCGGCAGGCATTCCTCGGCGGTCTTGCCAGCGAATACCAGGGCGAACTCCTCGCCACCATAGCGGTAGGCGCGCCCGCCACCGGTGACCTTGGCCAAACGACTGGCGACCAGGCGCAGCACCTGGTCGCCGACATCGTGGCCATGGGTGTCGTTGAATTTCTTGAAGTGGTCGACATCGGTCATGGCGATCACATAGTTGCGCCCAAGGCGCTGCATACGCTCGTTCAGCGCCCGGCGCCCGGGCAGACCGGTCAGCTCGTCGCGGAAGGCCATCTGGTAGGCCTCATGGGAGACCGCCGCGGCAATCATCAGCATCACCTGGCTGCACATGATGTTCAGGGTGAAGGGCAGAATGAAAGTCTTGGGCAGCATCCAGAAGATGCCGACCAGGCCGATCAGCTGTGCCGCATGCAGGGGCCGCGGCTCGCGCAGGTATTGCACCACCAGCAGGATGAACACCATCAGGAACAACGGGTAGACCATCTGGATCAGGCTCATCCACTGGCCATGCAGTGCCGGCCAGCGGATTTCCGCCAACCACGCCAGCAGGGCGTCCGGGAAGCTCTGCTCCAGTGCCAGGGCCACGCTGCCCACAGCGAACAGTACGGCGAACCGCGCCAGCAGGTCCTGGGCCAGGTGAGTGCGCTCCTGCCAGGCGCCGAACAAACCGTACAAGGCGGGTAGCAACAAGCACACCAGGTGGAAGATGACCGCCGCATCCTCTCGGACGCGGCCGTTGTCACGGTAGTAATCGGTCTGGGTATCGAGCAGGAAATAGGCGATGTACACCGTGACCATCAGGAACAATTCGCGCTGGCGGCGATACACCGCGCAATAGGCGCCGCCCAGCAGCAGCACCAACGTCGGCAGGACGTTGAACAGGGACGTGAAGAACACACTCAGGTCCCTCACATAGGCCGCCGCGAGGCCCGCCAGCAACAAGAACAGCGAAGGCAGAAAATGGCTCGCGCGGACCGCGTTTAGACGAAACAAGGGAATCTCCGACCCGGCAGATCAATAATGGCATTGTGCCCTTACTTCATCGGCAACACACGTGAATAGATGAATAGGTTGCTGGGTTAACGGCAGCGGGACGGCTGGGCTTGAGGTTTTTCTGCGGGGTCGATCGTCGGCAAGCGGCTGCCAGAAGGTGGGGCGGGCGATGAGCGAGCGCCAAAGCGCAAAAAACCCGCCTGCCGGTGAAGGCAGGCGGGTTTCGCTACGAGCGGAGCGGGCTTAGATAGAGAGACCGAAGTCCTCTTCCTTCATCGCCATCAAGTTGCCAGCGCCCGACAGCATCGCAGCCACATGGGTGCGGGTGCGTGGCAGGATGCGCTGGAAGTAGAAGCGCGCGGTCTGCAGCTTGGCGGTGTAGAACCCTTCTTCGCTGGTGCCGGCGGCAAGCTTCTCGGCGGCCAGGCGGGCGATGTCGGCCCAGAAGTAGGCCAGGCAGGCGTAACCGGAGTACATCAGGTAATCCACCGATGCGGCGCCCACTTCCTCGCGGTCTTTCATGGCGGCCATGCCGACTTTCATGGTCAGCTCGCCCCACTCCTTGTTCAGCGCCGCCAGCGGCTCGACGAACTCCTTGACCGCCTCGTTGCCTTCCTGGGCTTGGCAGAACTTGTGCACGATCTTGGTGAAGCCCTTGAGTGCTTCGCCCTGGGTCATCAGCACTTTGCGCCCGAGCAGGTCGAGGGCCTGGATGCCGGTGGTGCCTTCGTACAGCATGGAGATACGGCTGTCGCGCACGTTCTGCTCCATGCCCCACTCGGCGATGAAACCGTGGCCGCCGTAGATCTGCACGCCATGGTTGGCCGCCTCGAAGCCCACTTCGGTCATGAAGGCCTTGGCGATCGGGGTCATGAAGGCCAGCAACGCATCGGCCTTCTTGCGCTCTTCCTCGTCCTGGCTGTACTTGACGATGTCGACCTGCTTGGCGGTGAAGTAGACCATCGCGCGGTTGCCTTCGGCGAACGCCTTCATGGTCAGCAGCATGCGCCGCACGTCAGGGTGGACGATGATCGGGTCAGCGGCTTTTTCCGGGGCCTTGGGACCGGTCAGCGAACGCATTTGCAGACGCTCGCGGGCGTACTTCAGGCCACCCTGGAAGGCCACCTCGGCGTGGGCCAGGCCCTGCAGGGCGGTGCCCAGACGCGCGGTGTTCATGAAGGTGAACATACAGTTCAGGCCTTTGTTGGCCGGGCCGATCAGGAAGCCGGTGGCGCCGTCGAAGTTCATCACGCAGGTGGCGTTGCCGTGGATGCCCATCTTGTGCTCGAGCGAGCCACAGCTCACGGCGTTGCGCTCACCGACGCCGCCTTCGCTGTTAGGCAGGAACTTGGGCACGATGAACAGCGAAATGCCTTTGGTGCCGGCCGGTGCATCCGGCAGGCGCGCCAGGACGATGTGGACGATGTTGTCGGCCATGTCGTGCTCACCGGCGGAGATGAAGATCTTGGTGCCGGAAACCTTGTAGGAACCGTCAGCCTGAGGCTCGGCCTTGGTGCGCAGCATGCCCAGGTCGGTGCCGCAGTGCGGTTCGGTCAAGCACATGGTGCCGGTCCACTCGCCGGTCACCAGCTTGCTCAGGTAGGTGTGCTGCTGCTCGGCGGTGCCGTGGGCAGACAGAGTGTTCATCGCACCATGGGACAGCCCTGGGTACATGCCCCACGACCAGTTCGACTCGCCGACCATCTCGCTGATGGCCAGGCCCAGCGACTCCGGCAGGCCTTGGCCGCCATGCTCGACGTCATGCGCCAGACTCGGCCAGCCACCTTCGACGAACTGCTGGTAGGCCTCTTTGAAGCCGGTCGGCGTGGTCACGCCCGACTCGCTCCAGGTGCAGCCTTCGAGGTCGCCGACGCGGTTCAGCGGTGCCAGCACCTGCTCACAGAACTTCGCGCCTTCCTCGAGGATCGCGTCGACCATATCGGGCGTGGCGTCCTGGCAACCTGGCAGGCTCTGATAGTGCGCCTCATAGCCGAGCAGCTCGTCGCGGACGAAGCGAATGTCACGCAAGGGGGCTTTGTAATCAGGCATTGCGATGAACCTCTGTAATGAGTCCGGTGGGGAGACCGCAGGTACCGACCAGCTCTTGCCGGCTTTCGGTCAAACAGTTGTTTGAAACTTACGTTTAGCTCCGCTGGATGTCAAGCCGGGACGATGGTGCCATTTCTGCCGTGGAAAGTGACATTGATGCCACGCTTGGAGAAATGCCCTGAAACGACTGTGGGAGCGGGCTTGCCCGCGAATGGGCCCTCCCAGACAAACAAAGGTGTCTGAAATGACGCATTCGCGGGCAAGCCCGCTCCCACAAGGTTCGCGAGTGACTCGCGACAAATCAGGCGTAGGTGTCGATGAAACGACCGAGCATTTCGTCGGAGGCCTTGGCGACGTTCACGCCAAGTTCGACTTGCTGCTTGCCCAATGCCATCTGCACGGTATCGGTGGCGAGGTCCAGCTGCTGGCTGCGGTCGACCGAACGCAGGCGCTCGGCCTGGTAGTCGCTGGACTGGCTGGTGGCGGCGCGCTCGACCGAGGCATTGGCGATGTTGCTGGCGGCCTGGTCGATACGCTGCTGGCCACTCTGGATGGCGCTGAGGCCGGCGTAATAGGCAGTGCTGCCGGTGATTTCCATGTCAGGACTCCAATGACGCGGGGTGTCAACAAGGCCAATTAAAGCAGGCCAGGGCCGAAAAGGCCCGTTTAAATCCATAATGGCTCAGTGCCACCTGATAGGCCCAAGGTATTCCTGTCCCGACCCGTTCGCGGGTAAACCCGCGCCTACCGGATCTTCGCAGGCTCTGTAGGAGCGGGTTTACCCGCGAAAGGGCCGGCACAGGAACCTGCTAATCCAGAAGGTCCAGTTGCAGGTGCTCGGCCACCGAATCGGCGCTGGCCTGCTTGAGCTTGGGCACCCGTCCGAGGCACGGCGCCGGCAGGCGCTCGGCCAGGCTCGCCAGGTTCTCTTCCAGGCGCGAAGTCCGCGGCTCGATGATGTTGGCTACCCATCCGGCCAGTTGCAGGCCGTCACGCTCGATCGCCTCGGCGCTGAGCAAGGCATGGCTGATACAACCCAGGCGCACGCCCACCACGAGGATCACCGGCAAGCGCAAGGCGATGGCCAGGTCGGAAAGGTTCTCCAGCCCCGACAGGGGCACCCGCCAGCCGCCCGCCCCCTCGATCAAGGTGAAGTCGGCATTTTGCTGCAGCACGTTGCGCATTGCGCTCAGCAATGTCGGCACGGTAAGCGTCACGCCCGCCTCGCGCGCGGCCACATGGGGGGCGATGGCGGGTTCGAAGGCGAATGGGTTGACCTGCTCATAGGGCAGCTTGATCGTGCTTTCATCGATCAGCGCCTGGGCATCGCTGTTACGCAGGCCCTTGGGCGTCATCGTGCAGCCCGACGCCACCGGCTTCGCGCCGAGCGTGCTCAGCCCTTGCAAACGCGCCGCATGGAGCAAGCCCGCAGCAATGGTGGTCTTGCCCACATCGGTATCGGTCCCGGCGATGAAATACGCTTGGCTCATCTCACTCCCTCACAGCAGTGGCTTGCGCATCACACCATAGACCACCTGATAGGTGGCAGGCAGGCCCTCGGCCTGGCGAAACGCTTCATACGCCTGCAGTAACCCTTGCATACGGGCGCGCCCAGTCAAGCCCGAAGGCCGGCCGGGGTTGAGGTTGTGCGCACCCAGCGCCTTGAGCTCATGGGTCAGGCTGCGCACGTCGGGATAATGCAGCACATGGGCACGACGTTGCAGGGAAAGTGTCTCCAGGCCGCTGGCGGCACATAGCTGTTGGTAGTCCTCGAAGCGGCGGAAGCGATTGACGTGCACCATGCCGTCCACTGCCTGCCAACTGGCCCGCAGTTCATCGAGGGTACCGACACACAGGCTGCTGAACGCCAGCACGCCACCGGGACGCAACACCCGCCGCGCTTCGCCCAGGACGCTGGCGAACTGGCTGCACCACTGCACGGCCAGACTACTGAACAGCAGATCGACGCTGGCATCGCGCAGCGGCAGGCGCTCGGCATCGCCGGCGACATGGTAACGCGCACCGCCCTGCACGCCGCGGGCATGGCGCAGCATGCCTTCGGCAATATCCACCGCCACCCCACTGCCTGACGCATAACGCTCGGCCAGCACCCGGCTGAAATGGCCCGTGCCGCTGCCCAGATCCACCCAGCACGAGGGCTGCAGGTCCTCAGGCAGCTGTTCGAGCAGGCTCACGCCGACTGCGCGCTGCAGGGCCGCCACGCTGTCGTAGCTGCCTGCCGCGCGTGAAAAAGAAGCCGCCACCTGGCGCTTGTCCGGCAGCGCGCCGGGCAGGGCCGGACGGGAAAGGTCAGTCATCGCCACTCTCATGCAGGAAACTCTTGATACCCGACGCCAGTTCCTGTGGGTACTCCAGCAGGAACGCGTGGGAACTGTCTTCGACCAGGCCGACCTCGACATCCGGCAGCAACTCGCTCAAGGCCTTCGCCGCGCCAGGCGGTACCAGTGCATCACTGCCGGCGAACAGGTGCAGCTGCGGGCCGGGGTAGGCCTCCAGCGCGGCGCGGGTGTCCAGTTGGGCCAACACTTGCAGGCCGGTCGCCAGGTACAGCGGATCGGTGTCCGGCACCCCCACGCCCAGTTGCCGCAGCAAGGTGCGCGGCTGCTGCGCGCCGTCGCTGCACAGGGTGCGGAAACGCTTGAGGGTGACCTGGGTGTGGCTGCGGCAACCATCGAGGAAAGTCCCGAAGGTGTCTTCGGCCATGCCGTGGGGCCAGTCCGCCCGCGCCACGAAACTCGGATTGCTGGCCAGCGTCAGCAGGCCACAGCAATGGTCGCCGCGCTTGCGCGCCAGTTCGCTGGCGAGCATGCCGCCGAACGACCAGCCGCCAAGCCAGGCATCGGTGGGCAGATGACGGTCGAGGTGGTCGACCCAGACTTGCACGTCGGCCTCGGCCAACTCCGGCAGCGCCACCAGGTCGATCCGCAGGCGCGCATCCTGGGCCCGCAGGCTCGCGGCCAGCGGCTGCAGGGAAGCAGTGCCCAGCCCCCAGCCGGGCAGGAGAATCACTCGGTTACGCATCGGCGGACTCCAACTGTGGATAGCACTCGGCCAATGCATTCAACAATAGCTGCACCTGTGCCTCACTGTGCGCGGCGCTGAGAGTGACACGCAGCCGTGCGCCGCCAGCGGGCACGGTCGGAGGACGGATCGCGGTCACCAAAAGACCACGCTCGCGCAGCATCTGCGACAGACGCAACGCCTGTGCGCTACCGCCGATCAGGATCGGTTGGATCGGGGTAGGGCTGTCCATCAGTTGCAGGCCGATCTGCTCGGCACCCTGGCGGAACTGGCGGATCAGCGCAGCCAGGTGCTCGCGCCGCCAACTTTCCGCACGCAACAGCTCCAGGCTTTTCAGGGTGGCGCAGGCCAGCGCCGGTGGCTGACTAGTGGTGTAGATGTAGGGCCGGGCGAACTGCACCAGCGCCTCGATCAGTTCATCGCTGCCTGAGACGAACGCACCGGCGGTGCCGCAGGCCTTGCCCAGCGTACCGATCAGCACCGGCACTTGGTCGATACCCAGGCCAAAGTGCTCGACGATACCGCCGCCATTGGCACCCAGCGTACCCAGGCCATGGGCGTCGTCGACCATCATCCAGGCGCCATGTGCCTGCGTCACCTCGGCCAGCGCCGGCAAATCGGCCAGGTCGCCGTCCATGCTGAATACGCCGTCGGTCACCACCAGGGTGTTGCCGCTGGCCTTGGCCAGGCGGCTCTGCAGGCTGGCCGCGTCGTTATGCAGGTAGCGGCTGAAGCGCGCACCGCTGAGCAAACCACCGTCGAGCAGCGAGGCATGGTTGAGGCGGTCCTGCAGCACCGTATCGCCCTGCCCCACCAGCGCGGTGATGGCGCCGAGATTGGCCATGTAGCCAGTGGAGAACAGCAGCGCACGCGGGCGCCCGGTCAATTCGGCCAAGGCTTCCTCGACCTGGTGATGCGGGGTGCTGTGGCCAATCACCAGATGCGAGGCGCCACCGCCCACGCCCCAGCGCTCGGCACCGGCCTGCCAGGCGGCGATGACCTCGGGGTGGTTGGCCAGGCCCAGGTAATCGTTGCTACAGAAGGCCAACAACGCCTGGCCATCGACGACCACCTGCGGCCCCTGCGGGCTCTGCAGCAGCGGCCGCTGCCGATACAGGTCCGCGGCGCGCCGTTCGGCAAGGCGCGCCGCCAGGTCAAAGGCCATGTCAGGCGCTGGCTGCGTCGTAGAACAGCTCGCTGCTGCGTTGCTCGACCAGAGCCTGCTCGATCGCGGCCTGGTGCACTTCGTCGGCGTGCTCTTCACGCGCTTCGGGCTTGATGCCCAAGCGGGCGAACAGTTGCATGTCCTTGTCGGCCTGCGGGTTGGCTGTGGTCAGCAGCTTCTCACCGTAGAAGATCGAGTTGGCCCCAGCCATGAACGCCAGTGCCTGCATCTGCTCGTTCATCTGCTCACGGCCGGCCGACAGGCGCACGTGGGACTTGGGCATGAGAATACGGGCCACCGCCAACATGCGGATGAAGTCGAACGGGTCGACGTCCTCTTCCTCGGCCAGCGGGGTGCCGGCAACCTTGACCAGCATGTTGATCGGCACCGATTCCGGGTGTTCTGGCAGGTTGGCCAGCTGGATCAACAGGCCGGCGCGGTCGTCCAGCGACTCACCCATGCCGAGGATCCCGCCGGAACAGATCTTCATCCCCGCCTCACGCACATAGGCCAAGGTCTGCAAACGCTCGCCATAGGTGCGGGTGGTGATGATGCTGCCGTAGAACTCCGGCGAGGTGTCGAGGTTATGGTTGTAGTAGTCCAGCCCGGCCTGGGCCAGGGCGGCGGTCTGCTCCTGATCGAGCTTGCCGAGGGTCATGCAGGTTTCCAGGCCCATGGCCTTGACCCCTTTGACCATCTCCAGCACGTAGGGCATGTCTTTGGCCGATGGGTGTTTCCAGGCCGCGCCCATGCAGAAGCGTGTCGAGCCGATGGCCTTGGCCCGGGCGGCCTCTTCCAGCACCTTCTGCACTTCCATCAGCTTCTGTTTTTCCAGCCCGGTGTTGTAGTGACCGGACTGCGGACAATATTTGCAATCTTCCGGACAGGCGCCGGTCTTGATCGACAGCAGCGTCGAGACCTGCACGCGGTTGGCGTCGAAGTGCGCGCGGTGCACGGTCTGCGCCTGGAACAGCAAGTCATTGAATGGTTGCTGAAACAGCGCCTTGACCTCGGCCAGGGACCAGTCGTGACGTGTTGTTGCAGTTGTGCTGGCGCTCATCGGCGTTTCCTTGTTTAGGCTGTAGCAGGCGCCGACACGGAAAACCCGCCAGCGCATCACGGATAGCTTGCATAGTCATGGAAGGCCTATGAACTGTCAACCACGCCTTAAATCACTGGTTTACAAGTGGATAAATAGTAACCAGATCTGTTTGCTGTGCGACGCTCGCGCCGGGCAGCCCTATCCGCTCTGTATCGCCTGTGAACAGGAGCTGCCTTGGCTGGAAGATCAGTGCCTGCGCTGCGCCCTGCCCCTGCCGATGGCCGGCCTGACCTGCGCCCAGTGCTGCCGCCGGGCTCCGCCGTTCGATCAAGTGGTGGCGCCCTGGCACTACGGCTTTCCGCTGGATACCCTGGTCAGCCGCTTCAAACACAACCGCCAATGGCCACTGGGGCGATTGCTGGCCGAGTTGCTCGGCCATGCCCTGCGCCATCGTTTCGCCGAAGGCCTGCCACGCCCACAATTGCTGGTGCCGGTACCACTGGCCAGACGCCGGCTGCGCAAGCGCGGCTTCAATCAGGCGGCGATGCTGGCGCGTTGGTTGTCGACCCAGCTGTCGATAACCTGTGACCCAAGCGTCCTGCTGCGCACCCGCGACACGCCTGCGCAGCAGAACCTGGATGCCCGCGCCAGACAGGGCAATCTGCGCGGAGCCTTCGCACTGGCCCCCGGGCTCACGCTGGCAGGTCGACACATCGCCCTGGTCGATGACGTGATGACCACGGGTGCCACGGCCCGGACCATTGCCGGGCTGCTGCGCCGGGCTGGAGCGCGGCGGGTCGATGTCTATTGCCTGGCGCGTACAGCCAAGCCGGGGCATGTATGATTCCTCACAGACCCCTTGAACCAGTGCCGCCCATGTCCCTGCCGACCCTTCTGACCCAGCACATCGCCCGTCGCCCGCAGCGCATCGCTCTGCTCCAGCACGTTGCCGAACAAGGCTCGATCACCCGCGCCGCCAAGGCCGCCGGCATCAGCTACAAGGCCGCCTGGGATGCCATCGACGAGCTCAACAACTTGGCCAGCCGCCCGCTGGTCGAGCGCAGCACCGGTGGCCGTGGCGGTGGCGGCGCGCACCTGTCGGCGGAGGGTGAACGGGTGCTGCGCCTCTACCAGCGCCTGCAATCGCTGCAAACCCAGATGCTCGAAGCTGCCGAGCAATCCAGCGACCTCGACCTGCTGGGCCGCCTGATGCTGCGCACCAGCGCTCGCAACCAACTGCAGGGTCAGGTCAGCGGGCTGCGGCGCGAGGGCCGACACGATCGCGTGAGCCTGGCCCTGGGCGACGGGCTGGAGATCGATGCGTTGATCACCCACGACAGCACGGCGCGCCTGGATCTGACCCTGGGAACCACCGTAGTGGCCTTGCTCAAGGCAGGGTGGGTGCAGGTGCTAGGGGCAAGCGATACGCCCGAGGTGGGCAGCAACGTACTGAAAGCGACGGTCGAGCAGGTCTTGGCGGACGCCCAGGGACCGAGTGAAGTGAGACTGGCGCTGGGCAATGGGCAGACGCTGTGCGCCTTCGCTGCGGCCGATTGGCTGAAGGATCAACGGGTGGTCGAGGGTGACGAGGTTCGGGTTCAGTTCCCTCCCTCTTATGTATTGCTGGGGGTGCCGGCCTAGGTCGTCGATGCCGGCGCTTTCGCGGGCAAGCCCCTGGAATGCGCTACCATGCCCCCTAAGCCGCCCGCCCCTTCGGAGCCACCATGTCCCACCCCTTCGACACCCTCACCCCCGACCTGGTCCTGGACGCCGTGGAAAGCCTCGGCTTTCTCAGCGACGCCCGGGTGCTGGCCCTGAACAGCTACGAGAACCGCGTCTACCAGGTGGGCATCGAAGACGCACAGCCGTTGGTCGCCAAGTTCTACCGCCCCGGTCGCTGGAGCGACGCCGCAATCCTCGAGGAGCACAGCTTCACCGCTGAACTGGCCGATTGCGAAGTGCCCGTGGTCGCGCCGCTGCAGCACGACGGCCAGACCCTCTTCGAGCACCAGGGCTTCCGCTTTGCCTTGTTCCCCCGCCGCGGCGGTCATGCACCCGAACCCGGCAACCTCGATCAACTCTACCGGCTCGGCCAGTTGCTCGGTCGCCTGCATGCCGTTGCAGCGACACGCCCGTTCGCACATCGCGAGGCGTTGGCTGTGGACAACTTCGGCCACGCATCGCTGAATACCTTGCTCGAGGGTGGCTTCGTACCCAGGGAACTGCTCCCTGCATTCGAATCCGTGGCGCGCGACCTGCTCAAGCGAGTCGAGGCCATCTATGCCCGTACTCCACATCAACTGATCCGCCTGCATGGCGACCTGCATCCCGGCAACTTGATGCACCGCGATGAGGTGTACCACGTCGTCGACCTCGATGACTGCCGCATGGGCCCCGCCGTGCAGGATCTGTGGATGATGCTTGCCGGCAGCCGCGAAGAACGCCTTGGGCAGTTGGCCGAACTGATCGATGGCTACAACGAGTTCCATGACTTCGACCCGCGCGAGCTGGCCCTGATCGAACCGCTGCGGGCCCTGCGCCAGCTGCATTACAGCGCCTGGCTGGCTCGGCGCTGGGACGACCCGGCGTTCCCGCCGAGCTTCCCGTGGTTCGGTCAACCGCGCTATTGGGGCGATCAGATCCTCGCCCTGCGCGAGCAGATCGCTGCATTGGACGAAGCGCCATTGAAATTGTTCTGAATCGCTATCTCGGTCTGTCTACAATAGCAGTCGCTTCACCTCGGCTATCAAGCAAGGATTCTGCATGCACGCTGCAAACCCGCGCCGCGGGTATCTTCTAGGCCTCAGCGCTTACATCATCTGGGGTCTGTTCCCCCTGTACTTCAAAGCGATTCAGAGCGTTCCGGCGGTGGAGATCATCGTCCATCGCGTGCTCTGGTCAGCGCTGTTCGGCTCGCTCCTGCTGCTGGTCTGGAAACATCCTGGCTGGTGGCGCGAGCTGCGCGAGAACCCACGACGTCTGGCGATCCTGGCCCTCAGCGGCACGCTGATCGCCGGTAACTGGCTGACCTATGTGTGGGCCGTCAACAACGACCGCATGCTCGAAGCCAGCTTGGGCTACTACATCAACCCGCTGGTCAACGTGCTGCTCGGCATGCTGCTGCTAGGTGAACGCCTGCGCCGCCTGCAGTGGGTCGCGGTGGGCCTGGCGGCCTTGGGGGTGGCGCAGCAGGTGTGGCAGGTGGGAAGCCTGCCATGGGTCTCGCTGGTGCTGGCATTGAGCTTCGGGTTCTATGGCCTGATACGCAAGCAGGCCCCCGTGGCGGCCCTGCCTGGTCTGGTGGTGGAAACCTGGATGCTGGTACCTCTGGCCTTGGGCTGGTTGCTGCTGAACCCCTCGGCCATGAGCGTCCAGGGCGGGTTCTATACCAGTAGCGAGGCGCTGTGGTTGATGGCGGCCGGGCCGGTGACCCTGGTACCACTGGTGTGCTTCAACGCCGCCGCTCGGCACCTGCCCTACACCACACTGGGCTTCCTGCAATACCTGGCACCGACCCTGGTGCTGCTGCAGGCGGTGCTGCTATTCGACGAACATCTGTCCTCCACCAGCCTGGTGGCCTTCGTCTGCATCTGGACAGGTTTGGCGATCTACAGCGTCGACGCCTGGCTCAACCTGCGCAAACGCGCCTGATCAGAAAATGATCAAAACGCTACAGACCACGTTATCCGTGGTCTGTAGCCACATCTCCAGAGGTTATCCACACCCTCGTCCCCGTGCTTTGTGCACAAGCCGCTGAATTCTGTACGTTTTTCGCTCAATCGGCGCGAAGCCTTGCCACACGTGGGCTGGCGGAGTGAACCCCCAGGTTATCCACAGGGCCGTCCCGTTAAATCGGGGGATAACCCTCGTTCAATCTTCAGGCCGCAGCGTCAACTCCACCATCAAGTCGTCTGCCAAGCCCTCCAGCTTGCGCTGCAGGTCTTCCAGCGACAGGGTCAGCGGCAGCGCCAACAGCGCATCGGCATGAAACAACGGTTCGCTGCTCATCGGCGCCGGACGTACCTCGGTGGTGAAGCGCTCGAGGTTGACCCCTTGATCGGCCAGCAGCCGAGTGATGTCACGGACGATGCCCGGCCGGTCGTTGCCGACCAGCTCCATGGCAATGGGCTTCCAGGTGCAGGAAGGCTCTATGCCACTTTCGGCGATCAATACACGGATATCGTACTTGCCCAGCGCCTGCAGCGACTCGACCAGCTCGTCGTAGTTTTCCGCCGGCACCGCCACCCGCAAGATGCCGGCGAACTGACCAGCCATACGCGACATGCGGCTCTCCAACCAGTTGCCACTGTGGTCGGCGATGCACTGGGCGATGCGCTCGACCTGCCCGGCCTTGTCGGGGGCAATCACGGTCAATACCAGATGATCCACAAGCCGTTCCTCTGTGTCGGGCCGCGCGAGGCGACGGAATTCGGGGGGATCGGTTGAGTATAGGCAAGGCGCGGCAACCTGCCGCAGGACAGTCCGAGGGATTAATCGTGTACTGTTTCAAGATTTATCTGGAACAATCCACAAGTTTTTTGCGAACATACCCACTCCCAGCGTGACCCAACGCGACCAAACGGTCGCACAACGACGCTTTTAGTCTGGTATTCCCCTGCCTGCTGCTTCATGTAGTATGCGACGGCGTGGACTACAAAACGTCGTTCGATGTTGTAGAGAAGCGCTACAGGCTTAATACACGTAGAGCGAATAGCTGAGCAGAGTGAGGCAAGCAATGACTGGATACGTTCAAGTCGGTGGCCTTCAGGTCGCCAAGGTCCTGTACGACTTCGTCAACGACGAAGCCATTCCGGGGACCGGCATCGTCGCCGAGCAGTTCTGGGCCGGTGCAGAAAAGATCATCAACGACCTCGCTCCAAAGAACAAAGCCCTGCTCGCCAAACGCGACGAGCTGCAAGCCAAGATCGACGCCTGGCACCAGGCGCGCCAAGGTCAGGCCCACGACGCCTCGGCCTACAAAAGCTTCCTCCAGGAAATCGGCTACTTGCTGCCACAAGCCGATGACTTCCAGGCCACCACGCAGAACGTGGATGAAGAAATCGCCCTGATGGCCGGCCCGCAACTGGTGGTGCCGGTGATGAACGCCCGCTTCGCCCTCAACGCTGCCAATGCCCGCTGGGGTTCGCTCTACGATGCCCTGTATGGCACCGATGCCATCAGCGACGAAGGCGGCGCCGAGCGCGGCCAAGGCTACAACAAGGTTCGCGGCGACAAGGTCATCGCCTTCGCCCGCGCCTTCCTCGATGAAGCCGCCCCATTGGCAGCCGGCTCGCACGTCGATTCCACCGGTTATCGCATCGAGGCGGGCAAACTGGTCGTTACCCTCAAGGGCGGCAGCAACACCGGCCTGCGTGACGACGCGCAGTTGATCGGCTTCCATGGCGATGCCGCTGCGCCGACCGCCGTGCTGCTCAAGCACAATGGCCTGCACTTCGAGATCCAGGTCGACGCCAGCACCCCGGTGGGCAGCACCGATGCCGCCGGCGTGAAGGACATCCTGATGGAGTCGGCACTGACCACCATCATGGATTGCGAAGACTCGGTCGCCGCCGTCGACGCCGATGACAAGGTCATCGTCTACCGCAACTGGCTGGGCCTGATGAAAGGCGACCTGGCCGAGCAGGTGAGCAAGGGTGGCAAGACCTTCACCCGCACCATGAACCCGGATCGCGAGTACGCCACCCCCAACGGTGGTAGCGTCACCTTGCATGGCCGCTCGCTGCTGTTCGTGCGCAACGTCGGCCATCTGATGACCAACCCGGCGATCCTCGACGCCCAAGGCAACGAGATCCCAGAGGGTATCCAGGACGGCCTGTTCACCAACCTGATCGCTCTGCACAACCTCAACGGCAACACCACCCGCAAGAACACCCGCAGCGGCAGCGTGTACATCGTCAAACCGAAGATGCACGGCCCGGAAGAAGTGGCATTCGCCGCCGAAATCTTCAGCCGCGTCGAAGACCTGCTGGGCATGCCGCGCAACACCGTCAAGGTCGGCATCATGGACGAGGAGCGCCGTACCACGGTCAACCTCAAGGCCTGCATCAAGGCCGCGGCCGAGCGCGTGGCGTTCATCAACACCGGTTTCCTCGACCGTACCGGTGACGAAATCCACACCTCGATGGAAGCAGGCGCCGTGGTGCGCAAGGGCGCCATGAAGAACGAGAAGTGGATCGGGGCCTACGAGAACAACAACGTCGATATCGGCCTCGCCACGGGCCTGCAAGGCCGGGCCCAGATCGGCAAGGGCATGTGGGCGATGCCCGACTTGATGGCGGCCATGCTCGAGCAGAAGATCGCTCACCCGCTGGCCGGTGCGAACACCGCCTGGGTACCATCGCCGACCGCTGCCACCCTGCACGCGCTGCACTACCACAAGGTCGACGTGCAGGCGCGTCAGCGCGAACTGGCCAGCCGCACCCCGGCCTCGGTCGACGACATCCTGGCCATCCCGCTGGCGCCCGATACCAACTGGTCGGCCGAGGAGATCCGCAACGAGGTGGATAACAATGCCCAGGGCATCCTTGGCTACGTGGTGCGCTGGATCGACCAAGGCGTGGGTTGCTCGAAGGTGCCGGACATCAACGATGTCGGCCTGATGGAAGATCGCGCCACCCTGCGTATCTCGGCCCAACTGCTGGCCAACTGGCTGCGCCATGGTGTGATCAGCCAGGAACAGGTGCTGGAGAGCCTCAAGCGCATGGCGGCGGTGGTCGACAAGCAGAACGCCGGCGACGCCCTGTACCGGCCGATGGCACCGAACTTTGATGACAACGTCGCGTTCCAGGCGGCGGTCGAACTGGTGCTCGAAGGTACCAAGCAGCCCAACGGCTACACCGAGCCAGTACTGCATCGCCGTCGTCGCGAATTCAAATCGCGTAACGGGTTGTAATACTTCTGCGACAAGGGGTCGCTTCGCGACCCCTCTCTCGGGATCACGTAAGTTTCAATTCCTTCTGCACAAGCCCTAGCAATTTCCCCAGATCCACCGGCTTGAGCAAGAAATCCACCACCCCCAGGTGCATCACATCCACCGCCTCGCTCACATCGGTGTCGCCCGACACCACGATGATCGACAACGCCGCCCGCTCCGACTCACGAATCTGCCGGATCAATTCCAAGCCATCATCGGGCGCCATGCGCAGGTCGGTGATCATCAGCGCAATGCGCGGTTCGTAGTGCAACTTGAACATCGCTTCCTGCGCGCCATCTGCGGTCATGCAGTCGATGCCCCTGCTTTTCAGGTAAAGGCACAGCGCCTCGGCGTTCACCGGGTTGTCGTCCACCACCAGCACCACTGGCTTGGGAGCGACCGGCGCGCTTACCACTGCCAGTGCCTCGCGCTCGGCGTCACTCAGGATGTCGTCATGCTCAGCCATGCTGTTCTCGTCAAAAAAATCCCACTCTGGGGTTAAGACCACAACACGCGGCTAAAGCCGTTCGCCTTTCGTCGGATCTCTGACAGTCGCGTCCATAGACTTACGTCCAATGGGCACCACTGCGCCGCCGGCAGACCATGGAGGTCGAAAACAACAAGGCCGCACCTATATATAGATATATATATAGTTCGGCGTAGCGATACGGTCGGTTTCATGAGCAAAAAGGACGCCTATAGCCAGGCGGGCAGGACCGCAGTACTGCAGAACATCCAAGGCACCCTGCAGTTCCTGCAACGCTTCCCCCCGTTCAACCAGATGGAGCACAACCATCTGGCCTACCTGGTTGAACAGTGCCAGCTGCGCTTCTACGCCAGCGGCGAGAGCATCATCAGGCCCGCCGACGGGCCGGTGGAGCACTTCTACATCGTCAAGCAGGGCCGCGTCGTGGGCGAGCGCCAGCACTTGGTCAAGCCGGGGATGGAAACCACCTTCGAGATCACCAGTGGCGAATGCTTCCCGCTGGCTGCGCTGCTGGGCGAGCGTGCTACCCGTACCGAACACCTGGCCGGTGAGGACACGTTTTGCCTGCAGTTGAACAAATCAGCTTTCATCCACGTATTCTCGTTGTCGGCGGCGTTTCGCGACTTCGCCCTCCGCGGTGTCAGCAGCCTGCTCGACCAAGTCAACCAGCAGGTGCGTCAGCGCGCCGTCGAAACCCTCGGCACCCAGTACTCGCTGAACACGCCATTGGGTGAACTGGCCATGCGCCATCCGGTGGCCTGCAGTCCGGACACCCCCCTGCGCGAAGCCGTGCGGTTGATGCACGAGCAGCAGGTCGGCAGCATCGTCATCGTCGACCGACAACGCTTCCCGCTGGGAATCTTCACCCTGCGCGATCTGCGCCAGGTGGTGGCGTCCGCCGATGCCGACCTGGGCGCGCCCATCGACCGCCACATGACCGCCAAGCCGTTCTTCCTCAGTCCCCACGCCAGCGCCTTCGACGCCGCCATGGCGATGACCGAGCGGCATATCGCCCACGTCTGCCTGGTGGAAAACCAGCGTCTGTGCGGCGTGGTCTCCGAGCGCGACCTGTTCTCGCTGCAGCGGGTCGACCTGGTGCACCTGGCACGCACCATCCGCCATGCCCCCCGCCTGGAGACATTGGTATCGCTGCGCGGCGAGATCGGCCAGTTGGTCGAACGCATGCTGGCCCATGGCGCTTCTTCCACGCAAATCACCCAGATCATCACCCTGCTCAACGACCACACGGTCTGCCGGGTGATCGAGTTGGCTTTGGCCGAGCGTGGCGACCCCGGCGTACCGTTCACCTGGCTGTGTTTCGGCAGCGAAGGCCGCCGCGAGCAGACCCTGCACACCGATCAGGACAACGGCATCCTGTTCGAGGCCCAGGACAGTCAGCAAGCCGAGGCCATTCGTGCCCGCCTGCTGCCGTTGGCGCAGTACATCAACCAATCCCTGGCGCAGTGTGGCTTCACCCTGTGCAAGGGCAACGTCATGGCTGGCAATCCCGACCTGTGCCTGTCGCGCAGCGAATGGGCACGGCGCTTCGCCGGCTTCATCCGCGAGGCCAGCCCGGAAAACCTGCTCGGTTCGAGCATCTATTTCGACCTGCGGGTGGTCTGGGGCGACGAACAGGGTTGCGAACAGCTGCGCCAGAGTCTGTTGCAGCAAGTCGCCGACAATCGGCTGTTCCAGCGGATGATGGCGGAAAATGCTTTGCGCCAGCGCCCTCCGGTCGGCCGCCTGCGTGATTTCGTCCTGACGCGCCAGGGCAATGACAAGACCGCCACCCTCGATCTCAAGGTGCAGGGCCTGACGCCCTTCGTCGATGGCGCCAGGCTGCTGGCCCTGGCCAACGGCATTGGCGCCTGCAATACCCTCGAACGCCTGCGCCAACTGGTCGCCAACGGGGTGATCGATGGCCTCGATGGCGCCGCCTACGAAGAGGCCTACCACTTCATCCAGCAGACGCGCATGCAGCAACACCAGCGCCAGACGCGCGACAACCTGCCGTACTCCAACCGCCTCGATCCCGACAGCCTCAACCACCTGGACCGGCGCATCCTGCGGGAATCCCTGCGCCAGGCCCAGCGCCTGCAGAGCAACCTGGCACTGCGGTACCAGCTATGAACCTGTTCGCCTGGCTACGCCCCAGCACACCGGCTCTGGGCTTGTCCCTACGTCAGCGCCTGGAGCGGTTGCCCAAACCGGCGCCGCTGGGCGTCTGCTCGCTGCGCGAACAGCGCTGGGTGGTGCTCGACCTGGAGACCAGCGGCCTCAACCCGCATCGCGATCAGGTGCTGTCGATCGGCGCCGTGGCCATCGCCGACGGCGCCATAGACTTTGCCCAGCAGTTCGAGCGGACCTTGCACCGCCCGAGCCAGAAAGCCAACGCCAGCACGCTGATCCACGGCCTCGGCCCGAGTGCACTGGCCGCTGGCTGCGACCCGGCCGAAGCGCTGCTCGATCTGCTCGAATTCATCGGCGACAGCCCACTGCTGGCCTTCCATGCCGGGTTCGATCAGCGCATGTTGGCCCGGGCTTTGAAGCAAAGCCTGGGTTGGCGGTTGCAGCAACCCTGGTTCGACGTTGCCGAGCTGGCACCGATGCTCAACCCCGACACGGTGCTGCGCGAGGCCAGCCTGGACGCCTGGGTGGCGCGCTTCGGTCTCCAGGTGGATGATCGCCACCATGCCAGCGCCGATGCCCAGGTCACCGCCGAGCTGGCCCTGATCCTGTTCAGCCAGGCGCGCCGCCAGCAGCTCGACAGCCCCTTGCAACTGGAGCAGCGGTTGCGTGGGTGGCGACGGCGTAAGGTCCAAGGGCATGGGTTATAGGGGGGCACGGTTCAGGGATGGCCGCGCTCGATCTCGACCGCACCACAACCCTCAAGACATCCCCCACCCCACTCCATTCAGACAAGCGTCCATTGCACCCGCCCCCCGCCTCTGCAACAATCGCGAATAATTATCGTTAGTTAATGCATTCGTTCCGGGGGGACGCTGCGTGTCTTCTGCCCACAGCCCACATGCCGAACTGGTCGGCTCGCTGTACCGCGACCATCGCGGCTGGCTGCTCGCCTGGCTGCAACGCAGCCTGGCCTGCCGCCAACGTGCCGAAGACCTCAGCCAGGATACCTTCGTCCGCCTGCTCGGCCGCGACCAGTTGGACGCCCCACGCGAACCCCGTGCCTTCCTCGCCGCCGTGGCCAAGGGGCTACTGTTCGACCACTTCCGTCGCAGCGCGCTGGAACAGGCCTACCTGACTGAATTGGCGCGCCTGCCCGAAGCCGAGCATCCTTCTCCCGAACAACAGCAACTGATCCTCGAAGACCTCAAGGCCATCGATCGCCTGCTCGGCAAGCTGTCCAGCAAGGCCCGCGCGGCGTTTTTGCACAATCGTCTGGATGGCATGGGCCAAGCCGAGATCGCCGAGCGCCTGGGCGTTTCGGTATCGCGCGTGCGTCAGTACATCGCCCAAGGCATGCGCCAGTGCTACGTGGCGCTCTATGGGGAGCCGACGTGAACGGCGCACCGGTATCGGCCAGGGTCCTCGAAGCCGCCATCGCCTGGAAGATGAACCTTGAAGAGGGCTACGGCGGCTCCGACCAACGCGGCGAATTCATGCGCTGGCACGCCGCCAGCGAAGAGCATGCCCGCGCCTGGCGCCAACTGGGTGCCCTCGACCAGCGCGTCAGCGCCGCTGCCGGTCCGGCACGCCAGGCCTTGCAACAATCGCGGGTGGGGTTGCGCCGCCGTGTCGGCAAGGTCGGTGGCGGGCTGGCCGGCATGTTCCTGCTCGGCTCGCTGCTGGCCTGGCTCGGCGCTCCCTCGCTGTCGCCCAGCTATTGGCTGGCCGACCAGCGCACCGCCACCGGCGAACTGCGCACCTTGCGTCTGGAAGACGGTACCCTGCTGAGTCTGAACAGCCACACCGCCGTGGACATCGACTACGCCGGCGAGCAACGGGTACTCGTCCTGCACCAGGGCGAAATCTCGGTAGAGACCGGCCATGCCGATCCTCGCCCGCTGCTGGTGCGCACCGACGACGGCCGCCTGCGCCCGTTGGGCACACGTTTCCTGGTACGCCGCGAAGACCAGGGCACGCGCCTGGAAGTGCTGCAATCGTCGGTCGCGGCGATGCCGCGCAACAGCGGCGACGAGCGCGTAGTGCAGGCCGGTCAGCAGGTGCTGATGAATGCCAATGGCCTCGGCGAAACCAGCCAGGTTGCCACCGGTGCAGACGCCTGGACCCGTGGCATGCTGGTAGTGGACAACGTGCGCCTGGGCGATTTGCTGGCGCGACTGGGCCAGTACCGCAGGGGCCACCTTGGGGTCGCCGACGAGGTCGCCGACCTGCGCGTGACCGGCAGCTTCCCCCTGACCAACACCGACCTGGCCCTGGCTTCGCTGGTGCCGGCGCTGCCGGTGAAGATCGAACAGCACACACCGTGGTGGGTCACGGTAGTCCCCAAATAAGCAAGCCTGCTTGCCCTGGCAGGAAGCACCTCGCCGGCGACGTGGCTGGCGCAGGCAAACCACTAATCTGAATTGTTCTCACTTTTTTTCGTATACCCCTGTCACTTTTCGAATCTCGCTCGGCAAGGAAGCAACTAGCACTTATCCGTCGAGGAGCCGTTGCATGTCCCACGCTGTTGATCGTTTGCTTCGCCCTAGCCTCTTGGCCTTGGCCATCGGTTTAGCTAACCCGCTTGCCGCTGCCGCGGTATTCGCTGCCGAACCGTCCACGGCGCAGCGCTACGACCTGCCAAGCGCACCGTTGGCCAGCACGTTGAACCAGATCGCCAGCCAGTCGGGTATCGCCCTGGCTATCGATCCGGCACTGGTCAGCGGGCTAACCTCGGCCCCAGTCAATGGCCAGTACGACGGCGTAGGCGCTCTGGGCGCGGCCCTGCGCGGCACCGGGCTACAGCTGCAGCTGAGCAATGCGGGCAGCTATAGCCTGGTGGCGGTGCCCGATGGCGCCTTGGCCCTGCCGGAAACCGCGATCAATGCCGACGCGGCCTACGAAACGGCCTGGGGCCCGGTCGAAGGCTACGTCGCCAAGCGCACTGCTGCTGGCACCAAGACCGACACCGCCCTGGTCGAAGTCCCCCGTTCGATCTCGGTGGCCACCCGTGAGCAGATGAGCGACCGGGGTGTGCATAGCCTCGACGATGCCGTGCGCTACATGCCGGGGATCGTCTCCGCCAGCTTCGGCAGCGACACCCGCTATGACTGGATGCGCGTACGCGGCTTCGAGCCGACCCATTATCTCGACGGCCTGCCGTTGCCCCGCGGCGTCTATGCCAACCCCAAGCCCGAGACCTGGAACCTCGACCGCCTGGCCCTGTTGCGCGGCCCGGCTTCCTCGCTCTACGGCCAGACCCCACCGGGCGGTCTGCTGGACATGGTCAGCCGTCGCCCCCAGGCCGAAAGCGCCCATGAAATCCAGCTGCAGTACGGCAGTGACAATCACCGCCAGATCAACTTCGCCAGCACCGGCAAGATCGATGATCAAGGCCAGTTCCTGTATGGCGTGAGTGGCGTGATCCGCGATGGCGGCACGCAAATCGACCACATCGACGACAAGCGCTACAACATTGCGCCAAGCCTGACCTGGAACATCGACGACGACACCTCGCTGACCCTGCTGACCCAGTTCACCCGCGACGATACCGGCGCTACCAGCCAGTTTCGACCTATCCAGGGCACCAAGATCGACATGCCCTTCGGCAAGATCTCCCGCCACAAGAACCTGGGCGATCCGGACTACGAGTTCTACGACCGTACCTACTATGCGTTGGGTTATGCCTTCGAACACCGATTCAATGACGTCTGGCAGTTCCGCCAGAATCTGCGCTACACCAAGTCGGACCTGGCGTTCCAGACCATCACCCCCGGCAGCTACAACCCGATCACCCCGCCGGTGCAGGACGATGGCACCGTCAGCCGTTTGTCCACCAACACCGATGAAGACATCAGCCAGTTTGCCGTGGACAACAACTTCCAGGCCGACTTCGCCACCGGTGACGTTACCCATACACTCCTGATCGGCCTGGACCACCAGCGCATCAATACCAACTACCTGTCGATCTTCGACTTCACGGTGCCGCCGAGCAACGTCAACGACCCGGTCTATGGCTTGCCGATCAGCCGACCGGATCGCGCCGACGCCTTCTATGACTACAACCAGAAGACCCGCCAGACCGGCGTCTACATCCAGGACCAGATGGCGCTGGGCAACTGGCGCCTGACCTTGGGTGGGCGTGAGGACTGGGTGCACACCGGCACCAAGTTCTTCAACGACAACGACGCCACCAACACTGAGCGTGACAAGAAGTTCAGCGCTAACGCGGCCATCAGCTACGTGTTCGACTCCGGTCTGGTACCGTACCTTTCGTATGCCGAGTCGTTCCAACCGACCCTCAATGCAACCGCCTCGGCAACCCAATCGTTCAAGCCTACCGAGGGCGAACAGTGGGAGCTGGGTATCAAGTACCAGCCACCTGGCTCCAACACGCTGCTCTCGGCAGCGATCTATGACCTGACCCAGAAGAACGTTTCGGTCACCAACAACGTCGGCGGCGTGACAATCACCAGCCAGACCGGCGAAGTGAAAGTGCACGGCCTGGAGTTGGAGGCCGTGTCCGATGTCACCGACAACCTGAAGCTGATCGCCGCCTATACCTTGGCCAAGTCCGAAGTGCAGGATGGCCTGTACAAAGGCAACCGCCTGCAACTGATGCCCAACCAACAGGCCTCGCTGTGGGCCGACTACACGTGGCACAGCGGCTGGCTCGACGGCTTCGGCATCGGCGGCGGTGCGCGCTATACCGGCAACACCTACGGCGACCAGGCCAACACCTACCTGGGGAAGGCCAATGCCTACACCGTGTTCGACGCATCCGTGCACTATGACCTGGGGCGTCTGGATAACAGCCTGAAGGGTGCCTCGGTGGCGGTCAACGCCACCAACCTGTTCGACAAGGAATACCTTTCGACCTGTGACGCTTTCTACTGCTACTACGGCGATGCGCGCAGCGTCGTGGCCAGCGCCACCTACAAGTTCTGACTGAGCACGGGCCGCTGTGCGGCCCAGGCTTCCGACAGACAAGCAACGGAACTCTGATGAAAAGCCCAACCATCCGCCGCTGGTCGCAGGTCCACACGTGGAGCAGCCTGGTCTGCACCGCGTTCCTGCTCCTGCTGGCGCTCACCGGCTTGCCGCTGATCTTCCACCACGAACTCGAACACCTGCTCGGCGACGCTCCTGAACTGCGCGAAATGCCCGCTGGCACGCCGCACCTCGACCTGCAACAACTGGTGCTCAAAGCCGAGCAGCACCGCCCAGGCGAAGTGATGCAATACTTCGGCTACGACGAGGACGAACGCAACGGTGTGATCGCCATCACCGCAGCCACCGCCGGCACCGAACCCAATTCGTCGCACACCTTCATGCTCGATGCCCGTACCGGAGAAGCCGTGGCCATGCCTGCCGCCAATGGCGGCTTCATGATGATCATGCTGCGCCTGCACGTGGACATGTTCGCCGGCCTGCCCGGCAAACTATTGTTGGCGTTCATGGGCCTGTTGTTCGTGGTCGCCATCGTTTCCGGAACGGTGCTCTACGCCCCGTTCATGCGCCGCCTGGACTTCGCCACGGTACGTAACGACAAATCGACGCGCCTGCGCTGGCTCGACCTGCACAACCTGATCGGCGTGGTGACCTTGGCCTGGGCCCTGACCGTAGGCGTCACCGGCGTGATCAGCGCGCTATCGGACCTGGTCATCGCCGCCTGGCGCAACGACAGCCTGGCCGCGATGGTCGCGCCCTACCGTGACGCCCCCCCGCTCACCGAACGGGCCCCGGCGACACGGCTACTGGACATCGCCGAACAGGCCGCCCCCGGCATGCGCCCGGACTTCATCGCCTTCCCCGGCACACGCTTTTCCAGCGAGCACCACTATGCCGTGTTCATGAAAGGCGCCACGCACCTGACCTCGCATTTGCTCACCCCGGTGCTGATCGATGCGCGCACCCTGGCGGTCACCGCCGTCGGCGATCGGCCCTGGTACATGGATGCCATGGGGCTGTCACAGCCTCTGCACTTCGGTGACTACGGCGGGCGACCGATGCAGATTCTCTGGGCCGTGCTCGATGTGCTGACCATCATCGTGCTCGGCAGTGGCCTGTACCTGTGGTGGGGCAAGCAACGCAAGGTCCGGGAGGTGCGCCCATGAGCCACCGGTCACGCGCTACCTGGCGCATCTTCCTCTGGCCGTGCGCGATCGCGGCGCTCGGCGCGGCGGGACTGTTCGCCGCGCTGCTCGGCGACGGGCTCTGGGACGCGCTCGCCTGGCTGGGCCTGGGCATACCCGCCATACTCGGCCTGCGCGGGCTGTACCGCAGGTGAGGTAACCCGCTGCCACACCGAGGCCTGCCGTAACGACCATGCTCCTGGCCCGCCCAACAGGAGCATGCCCATGACCCCCTTGCAGCGTCTCAAGTCCCTGGACGCCCCCATCATCCAACTGCTCTCCGGCTTTCCGGAACACGACCGCGCGCTGCCCTCCTGGCAGGCCCGGCAACGCTTCTTCGGTGACCTGGCCGATTACTGGAATGCGCCGGACAGCACCGGCGAAAACCGCAAAGCGCGCCTGATCCAGCTGCGGGGCCAGCAATTGCGCGCCGAGATCGAGCTGCGCATGGCCGACCAGACACTCGAACCTGCTCATGCCCAACTACTCGAAACCTGTCTGGACAAACCGCTGTCCTGGCAGCGGCAAGTACTGCCCGCCGCGACACGCTCACAACTGTACCGACCCTTGCTGGATATCACCCGCCCCAATTGGCGGGGCCATATACCCGGTGTAGTGGTGATCGTGGAAGGCGGCCCGCCCGGTCAGTTGCTGAACCACGGCCAGGCCCGCGGCCGAGCCTTGCTGTGCAGCCTCTCCCACGGTATCGAAGCGTTCAGCGACCTGTCGGCACTGCACCGGGAGCTCTGCGAGCGGCTCGACGACCCACTGCAAAGCCTGCCCTTGCTACGGCTGTTCGTCCGTACCGACGATCAGAGCTGTGCGCACAATGCCGAACGCCTGCGCTATGACTGGCTGACCGATGACTTGCTGCAGTCGCAGGTTCAAGACCTGCTCGATGCCCAGCAAAGGCGCCTGGCCGACTGCTGGCAGATCCACCCCGAGCCAGCACAGACGAGCGCCCAGGAGGAATTCGCTGCACGCCTGCGCCGCGCCGCAGACCTGCTCGAGGCCACCACCAGCAGGGCGGTATTGCCCACACGTTACGCTCTGCTGCTGGAAAAGCACTCGCCCGCCTGGCTCAAGCGCGCCTCGCCGCAGGCTCTGACGCATATCATGCAGACCATCCAGGAACTGGTGATCAGCATCGAGCGGGCCGCTGCACCGGGTATTCCCCGCCACCACGAGTTTCTCGAGCAAAATAGCTTGCAGGTATGGACCCGAGAACGCCTACGCCAGGCGTTACGCCAGCAGCACCTGCTCGACATCGACCCCCGTCACGTGCTGATCAGCGTGACCATGGCGCGCCAGGTCGGACCGGTACTCCATCCCTCGCTGCCGAACAGCTACGTGCCTGTGGCCAGCCGTGATCGGGTGGGTGGGACGGTCGAGCTCGTACCTCGCACCTACAGCCTGGAACAACTGGCATTGCTCAACGTCGCCTGGCTGGACGTGGACTACTGGCTGACCGCACGTGTTCACCAGGCAGACGGCAGCGCGTTGCCCGAGCTCAGCGCGGCACAGGCGAAGAAGCTGGTGCGCGAACTGGATACTGGGGCGAGCTATCCACGTTTTCTGCGCACCCACCTGATCGACTCCGCTGCCGGTCGGTGGCGCCAGCAAGCGCATGCCAACATCAACCGCGCGCGCATGCACGCCGAAGCAGCCAAAGGCCGTTATGCCGGACACTTCAAGTACAGCCCTGGGCAAATCGGCTATCGCTGGGCCAGGGCGATCATGAACTTTCCGGACAGCCAATGGCGGCCCCTTGTGCAGGAAAACCGCATCCAGGTGCGGCAAATGCTGATCAGCAACCAGACGCTTCAGGGCGTTCTGCTGATCACGACCGACACGCCGACGGTCAAGCGTTTCCTTCTGTATGCCCCTGATGCGCCCGACCGCAAGCCTTGGCGCGAATATGCCTCGGTTCGCGAATTGCTACGCTCGCTGCGCGACAAGCCAGCCTTTCGCGACTACGTGATCGAACGCCTGCCCATGGCCAAGCGCAGCACACTGCAAACCCTGTTGACCAAAGGGCGATTGGGACGGGAACTGACCACCCCGGAAATTACCGGCAACTTCCTGCACGCCTGTTACCTGGCCGAAGTGCGTGCGGTCATCGCGGCCGTGGATGCCAGTACCAACACCCGCCTGGAACTGCTGGGCCATGCCAGCCTGCGGGCGCTGTGGGTCATCCTCGACATCGTCAGCCTGATATTGCCCAACCGCGCCCTGACGCCCCTGGCCTTTGGCCGGGCAGCCATCTCCGCGCTGGATAGCGTACAGGCGCTGGACGAGGATGACCGGATCGGCGCCTTGGCCCATCTGGTCGAGATGTTCACTCACGCCGGCGACGGCCTGAACAGCATCAGCGGCTCAACCGTGGTGCGCCGGGCGATCCGCGCCATGCCACCGACACCACCGGTGATGCTGCCGCCGAGCTACAAGGTCCAACCCGATCCCGCCAAACTGCGCTACCGCATCGATGGCATCCATGGCGAAGGGGTATTCGAAAAGCCGTCGACCTACCCAGGCCTGACCCACTACTACATCCAGGACAACACCGGGTTCTACTACCAGGTAGCGTTCGATGGCTACCGCTGGCGCGCCGTCGACCCACAACAGGTCGATGCCTACACCAAGGTGGCGGTCAAACGCCGCGAAGATGGTGAATGGGTCGTCGACTCACCGGTCCTGTGGTACGAAGGCCTGCCGGACCTTGCGGCGCTGCTGGACGGTTGTCGTCTGGAGGAGGTACCGCAGGGCGAAGCCGAACCCTCCACACCCGGTGTCTACCGCAGTAACGACAAGCTGCACCTGCGCGCTGGCGGCCATGCCCTACCCTTGCGCGCTCACCTGCTCGAACACCATTACCACCTGCTGATCCCAGGCCAACCCAATCGTCGTGGTCCGGCCTGGGCAATCCTTCGCTGGCAGGATGAGCAATGGCGAATCCGCGTGCGCCAGCCAGGACGCAGTAGCGACTGGCTGGCGCTACCGGCCGGCTATTCCGACAACCGTGGCAGCAGTCGGTCAAGCCGCTGATGCAAGGCGCTGCTCGCTGGCCAGTTGCGCAGCAGCCGCGCCCGGTCGCGGGCATAGGCCGGGGCGAAGCTCAGCTGGGTCGCATGCTGGCACATGGCATCCAGGTCGATCAGCGACCATTGCCCGTCCACCCAGAACAGGTTGTGGCCCTTGAAATCGCCGTGGCTGATGCGTTCACGGATCAGCTGGCGCATCAACCGGACCAGAGCGTCGACCTGCTCCTCGGGCGCCTCGCCGTTGTCCACGTAGGGCGCGAAGCAGGCCGCCAGGTCGGGGCCATCGAGGTACTCGGTGACCAGGTAGGCGCGGCTGCGCAATCCCAGCACACGCTGCTCCAGCACCGCCAACGGGCGTGGCGTGGCAATGTCGAGGAACGCCAGGCGGTGGCCTTCGATCCACGAATGCCAGGCCCGGCTCGGGCGCCAGAAGCGCTTGAACCAATGAGCGGTGTTCTTGATGTTGTAGCGCTTGAGCACCAGCGGGCGCCCGTCGACTTCGATGCGTGCGACACTGGCCGCGCCACCGGTCTTGTACAGGTGGCCGCTGTCGATCAGGGTATCGGCCTGCTCCAGCACCGGCAACATGGCCTCGACCTCGTCGCGCACGATGGCGCGCAGGCCGGACAAGCTGCGCTGCACGCTGAACAGCGTGCATTCGCGGCCAGCTTTTTCCAGGTAATCCTTCTGCCGCCAGCTGCGGACCTTGTCCACCTGCTTCTGCAGGGCTTCCAAGGGCAAAGCATGCTCGGCGTTGGCCAACAGGTAATGCACCAGCAACTCTTCGATGAAAGGCTCCAGGCGCTTAGGCAACTGGGCGAAGAAGACGCCAAGGTTCTCCAGCACACGCGGGCGCGACAACTGCTGACCAGGGGTCTCGGCGCGGATGCCGGCGCCGTCGATCAGGTACAGCTTGCCGCCATGACGCAACAGGTTGTCCAGGTGCAGGTCTTCCTGCCACAGGCCCTTGGCGTGCATCTGCGCTACGGCGGTGAGGGCCTCGCCCAGTACCAGGTGCTGGGCGTCGGACAGCACCGGCTGGCGCTCTACCTCGGCCCAGGCATCGGCCAGGCTCTGGGCGCCGTCGAGAAACTCGAACAGCAACCAACCACCCTCGCCCTCCTTGAGCCCATCGGCCAACAACGTCGGCGTGGTCAGGCCTTCTTCAGCGAGCAGCTTCACACCTTCGAGTTCGCGCTGGAAGTGCCGCGGGGCACTGCCGCCGACCAGCAACTTGGCCAGCACTGGCGTGCCACGCCAGATCCCGGCACCGACGTAGCGCTGACCAGGCAACACACGCAGCAGGCTGAGCAGTTGCAGATCGCTGTCGCCAGCGGCATCGGCGAGGGTGACGGACAGCGGCAGCGCCGGGCTGCGGCCCAAATCCTTGAGTTCAGACAAACGCATCAGCGGGCCTCTTTTTCACGACGGCGTTGCGTCAGGCGTTGCAGCCAGGCGCCCACCTGGGCGCTCTCGGCCGGTTGCGCCAGGTAGGCGGCCAACAGCGTGCGCACATCCGCCTCGCTCCAGGCGCGGGCGCGGCGCAGCAGGGGTTCCAGGTCCTTGAGCCGGTCACGCTTGCCGAACAGCAGCGGTCGGGTCTTTTCCAGGTCGATCAGTTGCGCGTCCCAGCCCTCGCGGCGCTGACGCAGAAAAATGTGCTTGGGGTAGAAGCAGCCGTGTACCTGGCCGGCCGCGTGCAGGGTGCGGGCGAGTCCGCCACAGGCGACCAGGATGGCGTTGCGGGTCGGTGCATCGAACTGCGGCCATTGCCTGAGCAGGCTGTCCAGATCGCTCCAGCCATCCAGGGCGCGGGTCATGAGGATCGCCCGGTGCTCGCCGCCCTCCTTGCGCTCGCCATAGAACACCGCCTGCAAAGCCGGGATCGCGAGCTTCTGGTAACGGCTGATGTTGCGGAACTCGCGGGCGAACGTCGGCTCGCCGAAGGGACGGTGCAGGGTTCGAGTCAGGTAGTTGGCCTGGCGCTTGAGGTAATATCCCTTGCCTTCGAGTTCCATGCGAAACACCTGGCTCCAACCGCCACGCCCGGTGTTGGGTTCGTCCACGGCGTCCAGTTGCAGCGCCCATAACGCCTCGAAGTCGTTCAGGCCATGGCGCTGCAGCAGCGCGAGGTCGGCGCTGGCCAGGTAATCGGTCATTCCCTTCCCTCGAAGAAACCCAGCACCTGGCGGATACGCCGCTTGTCACGGGCATCGAGACGCTGGTGCTGGCGGTACTGCAGATAGAAACGCAGGCGCTGGGTCGCCGACAGGTGGTATTTGGCGACCTTGTCCAGGCACGCCAGATCCTTGATCAGGCGGTGGCGCCACATGAATCCCCGCCAGAAGTCGCCGGTGGGGCAGTCGATGAAGAACAGCGTGCCCTGGTCGTCGACCAGCAGGTTGCGCCACTTCAAGTCGTTGTGGGCGAAACGGTGCTCATGCATGACCCGGGTGTGCCGTGCCAATTGGCGGCTGACATGGTCGACCCAATGGCGGTCGGCCAGGCGCGGATCGTTGCGCTTGGCCAGCTCTTGCAGGTCTTCGGTGCGTGGCAGTTCGCGGGTGACCATGGCCCCGCGGCCGAATGCCAGGCCGTTGCGCTCCAGGCCCCAGGCTACCACTTCGGCAGTGGGGATCTGCCATTTGGCGAACTGCTTGAGGTTCTGCCATTCGGCTTTGATCCGCGGCCGGCCCAGGTAACGGCGCATGTGCTTGCCAGCGCCGGTGTAGCGCTTGACGTAATAATTGACCCCGTCCCGCTCGACCCGCACGACCTCGCTCAGCGGGTCGCGCGTCAGGCGTTCGCCCTCGACGGCGAATACCGCGTCGAGGCTACCGAAGTCCGCCGCCAGATGTTCGTAACCCGGCGCCAGTGTCCAACCCGCCATCAGAGTGCATCCCCATAGCGTTGCTTGCGATCGTAGAGTTTCTGCGCCTTGCGTTCGAGCCAGGCGAGCAGTGCCGCTTCGTCGGCGAGCACCTGGCGCAGTGGACGCTGGAAGTAGCCGCGCAAAAAGCGCAGTTTGTCCCGCCGTGTCAGACCGATGTCCAGCGCCGAGAAGTACAGTGCGGCCAGGTCCTTGTCCCGCCAACGGCGGCTGATTGTCGCCCGGGTCTGGGCACGATGCAGGTCGATCACCGACAGCTTGAAGTCTTCCGGCGTCACCGGACGATCGGTGTGCAGCAGGAAATGGCAGATGTAGCAATCGCGGTGGTTGACCCCGGCGCGGTGCATGCCGCCGGTCATTTTCGCCACTTCGGCGATCAGCGCCCATTTCAGGCGAGGCGCGGGTGGCTGCCTGACCCAGTCGAGGCTGTAGTCCTCCAGGCTGATGGTCGGCGCCAGCTCTTCGGTGACGATGAACGAGTGCTGCCGAGCCGGATCACTGCCGCGCTCGCCATAGGCCACCGCGGTCATGGTCGGTACGCCCACTTCGTGCAGACGCTGGATGGCCCGCCATTCCTGGCCGGCACCGAGTACCGGCAGCTTGGCAGTGAACAGGTTCTTGAAGATCTCGCCCCAACCGATGCCACGGTGGATCTTCACGAAGTAGCCTTTACCGTCGACCTCGGTGCGCAACGTGCGGCGCCCTTCCAGCTCGCGGTACACCTCGCCCTGCAGGGCCTCGACCGCCTCGAAGGCATCGCGTTTGGCCCACAGGCGCTTGAATGGCTCGGCCAGGATCAGCTTCATGCGCTCACCTTCCCGAGGATCACGTCGGCGGCATGCTGCGGCATGCTGTAGAGGTCGGCGGTGTCGGCGAACGCCAGGCCGTTGCGCGCCCAGTCGGCACGGGCTTGCGGGTCTTCGAGCATGCGTTGCAGGTAATCATTGAGCTGCTCTTGCTCGAACGGCTCGTCCAGCACCAGGCCGCTGTCGGCCTCGGCGATGTAGTGGGCGTAGCCGCACACCTTCGACACCAGCACCGGCAACCCGGCCACCAGGGCTTCGAGCAGCACGGTACCGGTGTTTTCGTTGTAGGCCGGGTGGATCAGCAGATCGGCACCGAGCAGGAAGCGTGGGATATCGCTGCGCCCCTTGAGGAACTGCACCTGCTCGCCCAAGCCCAGGGTAGCGCTCTGCAGCTGGAACACCTTGGGATCGTCCTGGCCGATGACCATCAACCGGGTACGCTTGCGCAGGGCCGAAGGCAGGGCGGCCAGGGCCTTGAGGCTGCGGTCGACGCCTTTGGTCTTGAATCCCGAGCCGATCTGCACCAACAGCAGGTCGTCATCGCCGAGGCCGAACTCCTTGCGGAACTCGGCACGGATCTCGGCGGCGTTGGCCGGCGCGCGGCGGTCCTGGGAAATGCCCGGCGGCAGCAGGTGAAAGCGCTCCACCGGGGTGCCGTAGTGCTTGATGAACAGCGGTTGCTGCACCTCGGAAATCATCAGCACCTCGGTGTGAGCATCCTTGGCGAACACGGCGCGCTCGTACTCGGCGAAGTGCCGGTAGCGGCCCCAACGGCGGTACAGACCGCCGCGCAGGGTCTGGGCCTTGTCCTCGAAGCAACCGTCGGCGGCGTAGTACACGTCCAGCCCAGGCATCTTGTTGAAGCCGATCAGTCGGTCGACCGGGCGCTTGGCCAAGTCGGCAGCCATCCAGGCACTGAGCTTTTCGTTGCGGCGGTGGTTGAACAACGCCTTGACCGGCGCCACCAGCACCTCGAAGCCCGGCGGCACGTCGCCCTCCCAGATCAGCGTATACACGCGGATCTGATGGCCACGCTTCTGGCACTCCAGGGCAATACGCATGAAATCGCGCTGCAGGCCACCGAAGGGGAAATATTTGTAAAGCACGAAAGCCAGTTGCATCAACGAACATCCTCAGCCAGCAGCAGCGCGCTCAGGCGGCTCGCCACATGCTCGGGATTCAGGCGAGTGAAGCACAACGGCCACTCGCGTTTGATATCGAACCGGCGCAGGTCGTCGGCGCTCGGTTTATAAGTGCATTTCTTTTGCAGGCAAGGGGCGCAAGGCGGCCAGTCGCTGGCCTGGTGGATCTGCGTGCGGCCATAGGCCCCGGTCAGGCCTGGATTGGTCGGGCCGAACAGGGAAATGGTCGGCACGTCGAGCGCCGCGGCCAGGTGGCCCAGCCCGGTATCCACGGCCACGCAAGCCTTGGCTGCGGCTAACACGCGGGCCACCCCGGCCAGGTTCAATTTGGGGAGTACCTGGCAGTTGTTCAAGCCTTGGGCGATACGCTCGGCCCGGGCCTTCTCGGCCGGGTTGCCCCACGGCAGGCACACCTGCAGCTTGCGCCGACCCATGCGTTCGGCCAGTTCGCGCCAATAGGCCTCGGGCCAGTGCTTGGTGGCCCAGGTAGTGCCATGCAGGAACACCACGTAGGGCGCGGCGGGCGGCAGTTGCAGGCGGTCGAGGTCGAGCCCGTAGTTGCCCAGACCCTCGGGCAGGTCGTAGGCCAGGGCCATGGCGAACAGCTGACGCACGCGCTCCACGGCATGTTGCCCGACCGCGACCGACAGGCGCCGATCATAGAAGCGGCTGGCCCAGCCTTCGCGGGCCGAATAGCGATCCAGGCCGGCCACCGGTGCCTTGACGTAGCGGGTCAGCCAGGCTGATTTGACCAGGCCCTGGGCATCGATCACCAGGTCGTACTTACGCTCGCGCAGACGCTGCTTGAACGCTTTCCACTCGCCGCTCTTGAAGGTCTGCCAGAGGTTCTTGCGCCAACGACGGATCGCCACCGGAATGACCTGATCGACCGCCGGGTGCCAGCTGGGGATTTCGGCGAAGCCTTCTTCCACCACCCAGTCGAAGCGGATCCCGGGAATCGCGTGGGCCGCATCGGTAAGGGCCGGCAGGGTGTGAATGACGTCGCCCAGCGACGAGGTCTTGATGATCAGTACCCGCACTTAGTCGACCTCGGTCACGGTATCGATCAACTCCGGCCCGCTCAGGCGCGTGAGCGCGGCGATGACCATGCCCGGGTCGAGCAGGCGCAGGCAGTTGTAGTGGCCGAACCGGCAGGTGCGGTCGAAACACGGGCTGCACTCGATGCCGGTGCGTACGACCTCGACCTGCTCGGCCAGCGGCGGGGTGAAGCCCGGCGAGGTCGACCCGTAGACCGCCACCAGCGGCCTGTTGAGCGCGGCGGCCACGTGCATCAGGCCGGAGTCGTTGCTCACCACGGCAGCGGCGCAGGACATCAGGTCGATGGCCTCGGCCAGCGAGGTCTCGCCGGCCAGGTTACAGGACTCTTCACGCAACCCTGGGATCAACCGGTCGCGGATCTGCTCGCCGACCGGATGGTCGTTCTTCGAGCCGAACAACCACACCTGCCAGCCCTGGCGAATCAGGGCATCGGCCACCTCGGCGTAGTGCTCGGCCGGCCAGCGCTTGGCCTCGCCGAACTCGGCTCCCGGGCACAGCGCCAGCACCGGCCGGTCCAGCTCCAGACCAAACTTGGCCAGGGCGGCATCGCGGCTCTGCGGCTCGATGCGCAGGCTCGGACGCGGGTAGGGTTGCGGCAGTTCGGCATCCGGCGCGTAGGCCAGGGCCATGAAACGCTCGATCATCAGCGGGTAGCGGGCCTTGTCCAGCTTGCGTACGTCGTTGAGCAGGCCGAAGCGCATTTCACCGCGCCAGCCGGTGCGCTTGGGGATACCGGCGAAGAACGGCACCAGCGCCGACTTGAGCGAGTTGGGCAGCAGGATGGCCTGGTCGTACTGGCCGGCCAGGGATTTGCCGATGCGCCGCCGCGTGGCCAGCTCCAGCGCACCGTGGCCGAGCGGAAAGCTCAGGGCTTGGCGCACCTCGGGCATGCGCTCGAGGATCGGCCGGCTCCACTCGGGAGCCAGGACGTCGATCACGCAGTCGGGGTGCTGCTGTTTCAGGCACTGGAACAGGGTCTGCGCCATCACCATGTCGCCGACCCAGCTGGGGCCAATGATCAGTATTCTCATGCTTGGTCCAGAAACGGTCGGGGAGGCTGCAGGCTGCATTACAGCCTGGCCTCCCCTCTATATATTCAGGCTATGTGGCGGACAGTGTAACACTCAGGGTCTGAAGCTGTTCACCAGGGCCCATCCGCGGACGAGCTCGCTATCAGGCCAACCCGAGTTCTCCCCAGATCCGCCTCACTTCGCGGCGCTCAGCGGCGAACTGCGCCGCATCGATCACCCCGGCCTGCTTCTGCAAAGCCTGACGGTGCGACGCCGAACGGAACGCCTTGTACACCTCGCGCAACAGGACTGCGTCGCTGGCCGGCATCAGGCCTGCCTGCTCGAGTTCCTCGAGGATCCGGATGTTATCGGTCCAGCGCAGGATGGCAGGGTGGTCGTGGGACCAGGCCAAGGCGGCGTATTGCACCATAAATTCGATATCGACGATACCGCCGGCATCCTGCTTGATATCGAAGGGCATCCCGGCATCGAAGGCGTTGCCGGCAGTGCCGGCGGCGGTCGCTTTGGTCCCGAGGTTGTCGCGCATCTTGGCGCGCATCTCGCTCACCTCGGTGCGCAGCCCGACCAGGTCGCGTGCGCGGCCCAACACCTTGGCGCGCACGCCTTCGAAAGCCGCCGCCACCTGCTTGCAGCCGACCAGCACCCGGGCCCGCACCAGGGCCTGGTGCTCCCAGGTCCAGGCCTCGTTCTGCTGGTAGCGCTCGAACGCCCCCAGCGAACTGACCAGCAGCCCCGAAGCACCGGAAGGGCGCAGGCGCATGTCGACGTCGTAGAGCTGGCCGGAGTTGGTCTGGGTGGTCAGCAGGTGGATGATGCGTTGCCCCAGACGGGTGAAGAACTGCGCGCTGTCGATGGGCTTGGCGCCATCGGTCTCGGCCTGTGGGTCGCCATCATGGATGAACACCAGGTCCAGGTCCGAACCGTGGCCCAGCTCCAACCCGCCCACCTTGCCATAGCCGATGATGATGAAGCCCGGGTCGCACAGACTGCCATCGCTGCGTTTGGGCTGACCGTGGCGGGCAACGGTCTGGCGCCAGGCCAGGGCCAGTACCTGGTCGAGGATGGCTTCGGCGAGCCAGGTCAGGTAGTCACTGACCTTCATCAAGGGCAGGTTGCCGCTGATCTCCGAAGCGGCCACGCGCAGGCTATGAGCGAGCTTGAAATGGCGCAGGGCTTCCATCTGCTGTTCGAGGTCGTCCTCAGGAATGCGCGTCAAGCGCTCACGCAGCTCGGCGGCCAGTTCCGGGGCCAATGGCGGGCTGAACAAACGTCCTTCGTTGAGCAACTCGTCGAGCAACAGCGGGTAACGGGCGATCTGTTCGGCGATCCATGGGCTCGCCGCACACAGGGTCAGCAGTTGGCGCAAAGCGCCCGGGTTCTCGGTGAGCAGCACCAGATAGGCCGAACGCCGTGCCACCGCTTCGACCAGCGGCAGCACACGCTCCAGGACCAGATCCGGGTTGTCGTGCTCGACGGCCTGGGCCAGCAGTCGGGGAATGAAGGCATCCAGACGCTCACGACCAATGCGTTGCATCGAGCGCAGCTGCGGGCTGGCGCGCAGGCCGGCCAAACGCCGCAGGGCCTCGGCCGGCTGGCGGAAGCCGGCTTCTTCGAGCTGACGACCGGCCGCATCCTCATCCTGGGCCTGCTCCCACAGCGGCGACCATTCGCCACCCACCACCAGCTCGCCCTCGCGTTCCTCTTCGTCCGGGTCGGCGATGACCTGGCGGAAATGCCAGTCAACCCGACCACGCCAATGCATCAGTTGGTCATGGAAGGTCTGCCAATCGGTGAAGCCGAGGATGTACGCGACCCGCGCCCGATCGGTTTCGCCCTCGGGCAGCATCTGCGTCTGGCGGTCGGCGATGGCCTGGATGGCATGCTCGGTATAGCGCAGGAACTCATACCCTTCGCGCAGTTCCTGCACCACCGCAGGGGGCAGGTAGCCCTGGCCTTCCAGGGTGGCCAGGACCTTGAGCAAAGGCCGCTGCTGCAGGCTCAGGTCACGCCCGCCGTGGATCAACTGAAAAGCCTGAGCGATGAACTCGACCTCACGGATACCCCCAGCGCCGAGCTTGATGTTGTCGGCCATGCCCTTGCGCCGCACCTCTTGCTGGATCAGGTGCTTCATGGTGCGCAGCGCCTCGATCGCGGAGAAGTCCAGATAACGCCGGTAGACGAACGGGCGCAACATCTCCAGCAGTTGCGCGCCACTGGCCTGATCGCCGGCGACCACCCGCGCCTTGATCATCGCGTAGCGTTCCCAGTCGCGGCCCTGATCCTGGTAATAGTGCTCCAGCGCATTGAAGCTGAGCACCAGGGCGCCGGACGAGCCGTAGGGGCGCAAGCGCATGTCGACGCGGAACACGAAGCCGTCGACGGTGACGGGGTCCAGTGCCTTGATCAGACGCTGGCCCAGCCGGGTGAAGAACTCCTGGTTATCCAGCGAACGCTTGACCCCTTCGGTTTCGCCGCCCTCGGGAAAGGCGAAGATGAGGTCGATGTCGGATGACAGGTTCAATTCCACTGCGCCCAGCTTGCCCATGCCCAGCACCACCATGTGCTGGGGCAGGCCGCTGCGATTGCCGATCGGCGTGCCGAACTGCTGGCAATGACGCGGGTACAGCCATTGATAGGCCTCGTCGATGGCGGCATCGGCGAGATCGGAAAGGTCCTGGCAGGTTTCACCCAGCTCGGCCTGGCGGGTGATGTCGCGCCAGATGATCCGTAGCTGCTGGCGATTGCGCTCACGTCGCAGGTTGCGCGCCAGCTCGTCTTCGCTCTGCGCCGCCTGGGCCGCTTGGGCAACGTGTCCGCGCAGTTCGCCGGGGGCATAGCGGCGGTCGAGCTCGCCACTGGCCAGCAACGCGCAGAGCTGTGCCGGTTCGCGCTGGGCCTGGTCGAGCACGAACTCGCTGGCCGCGGCGACCTGATCGAACTGTTGCCGGTGCACAGGGCTCCAAGTCTTCAGATCGATTTCTGGATGGGCAGCCACGGCGTCGTGCAGGAACTGCTGGTTACGGGCGACCAGCGGTTGCAGGGTAGCGGGCAGATCGAGCGGCAAAGGCAGGCGCATGGACTATCCTTGATCGGCGAGAAAGTGAGGGGTGGAAGCGGCCAAGGGGATGCTCGACCACGGTTGGAGTGTCGTACAAAAGTTGGAAATAGCTGAAAAAAACGAAACATTGGCAAGAAACATCAAGAATCACCCGTTCGCAACACAACGCCAACCAACATGAACGTTTTTCCTCACAAGCCAAGGTGCGACCGAACGTCGCATTTCTGTAGTTTTACTACTACCCCAACAGGGTAAAAGCATGAAATGCGAAAGCATTTGTAGTAAAACTACACGGCGCCGGATCACACCCCGGTAATCCAAGAATTCACGACGTCTGCCCATAAGGCCAGTCGCAAACTCAGGCCCCCGATTCTGGTGGCCTTTCCGCCCTGGAGCAAGCCATGCAAGACCTCGATCCAATCGAAACCCAGGAATGGCTGGATGCCCTGGAGTCGGTCCTCGACAAAGAAGGCGAAGACCGCGCTCATTACCTGATGACCCGTATGGGCGAGCTGGCCACCCGCAGTGGCTCGCAGCTGCCGTATGCCATCACCACGCCGTACCGCAACACCATCCCTGTCACCCACGAAGCACGCATGCCTGGCGACCTGTTCATGGAACGCCGCATTCGCTCGATGGTACGTTGGAACGCCCTGGCCATGGTCATGCGCACCAACCTGAAAGACTCGGACCTGGGCGGACACATTTCCAGCTTCGCCTCCAGTGCCACCCTGTACGACATCGGCTTCAACTACTTCTTCCAGGCGCCGACCGAAGAACACGGCGGCGACCTGATCTTCTTCCAGGGCCACGCCTCGCCTGGCGTCTACGCTCGTGCCTTCATGGAAGGCCGCATCAGCGAAGACCAGATGAACAACTTCCGTCAGGAAGTGGACGGCAACGGCCTGTCGTCGTACCCACACCCTTGGCTGATGCCTGACTTCTGGCAGTTCCCGACCGTTTCCATGGGTCTGGGCCCGATCCAGGCGATCTACCAGGCCCGTTTCATGAAGTACCTCGAAGCCCGTGGCTTCATCCCGGCCGGCAAGCAGAAGGTCTGGTGCTTCATGGGCGACGGCGAGTGCGACGAGCCGGAATCCCTGGGCGCGATCGCCCTGGCCGGCCGCGAGAAGCTGGACAACCTGATCTTCGTCATCAACTGCAACCTGCAGCGCCTCGACGGCCCGGTACGCGGCAACGGCAAGATCATCCAGGAACTCGAAGGCGTGTTCCGTGGCGGTGGCTGGAATGTCAACAAGGTCGTCTGGGGCCGCTTCTGGGACCCACTGTTCGCCAAGGACACCAACGGCGCCCTGCAGCGTCGCATGGACGAAGTCATCGACGGCGAATACCAGAACTACAAGGCCAAGGACGGTGCGTACGTCCGTGAGCACTTCTTCAACACCCCAGAGCTCAAGGCCATGGTCGAAGACCTGTCCGACGACGAGATCTGGAAGCTCAACCGTGGCGGCCACGACCCGTACAAGGTCTACGCGGCTTATCACCAGGCTGTGAACCACAAGGATCAGCCGACCGTCATCCTGGCCAAGACCATCAAGGGTTACGGTACCGGTGCCGGCGAAGCCAAGAACACCGCGCACAACACCAAGAAGGTCGACGTCGACAGCCTGCGTCACTTCCGTGACCGCTTCGACATCCCGGTCAAGGATGCCGACCTGGAAAATCTGCCGTTCTTCCGCCCGGAAGAAGGCTCCGCCGAAGCCAAGTACCTGGCCGAGCGCCGCAGCGCCCTGGGTGGCTTCGTGCCGCAGCGTCGCGCCAAGAGCTTCAGCGTGCCGACCCCGCCACTGGAAACGCTCAAGGCGATCCTGGATGGCTCGGGCGACCGCGAAATCTCCACCACCATGGCCTTCGTGCGCATCCTGGCGCAGTTGGTCAAGGACAAGGAAATCGGCCAGCGCATCGTTCCGATCATTCCGGACGAAGCCCGTACCTTCGGTATGGAAGGCATGTTCCGCCAGTTGGGCATCTACTCGTCCGTGGGCCAGCTCTACGAGCCGGTCGACAAGGACCAGGTGATGTTCTACCGCGAGGACAAGAAGGGCCAGATCCTCGAGGAAGGCATCAACGAAGCCGGCGCCATGTCGTCGTTCATCGCTGCCGGCACCTCGTACAGCTGCCACAACCAGCCGATGCTGCCGTTCTACATCTTCTACTCGATGTTCGGCTTCCAGCGTATCGGCGACCTGGCTTGGGCCGCTGGCGACAGCCGTACCCGTGGCTTCCTGATCGGCGGTACCGCCGGCCGTACCACCCTCAACGGTGAAGGCCTGCAGCACGAGGACGGCCACAGCCACATGATGGCGGGCACCATCCCGAACTGCCGCACCTATGATCCGACCTACGGCTACGAGCTGGCGGTGATCATCCAGGACGGCATGAAGAAGATGACCGAAGAGCAACAGGACATCTTCTACTACATCACCGTGATGAACGAGTCCTACCAGCAGCCAGCCATGCCGGCCGGTGTTGAGGAAGGCATCATCAAGGGCATGTACCTGCTCGAAGAAGACACCCGCGAAGCCGCGCACCACGTACAGCTGATGGGCTCCGGCACCATCCTGCGCGAGGTCCGCGAAGCGGCGAAGATCCTGCGTGAAGAGTTCAACGTCGGTGCCGACGTGTGGAGCGTCACCAGCTTCAACGAATTGCGTCGCGACGGCCTGGCCGTGGAACGCGCCAACCGCCTCAAGCCTGGCCAGAAGCCAGAGCAGACCTACGTCGAGCAGTGCTTGAACGGTCGCAAAGGTCCGGTCATCGCCTCCACCGACTACATGAAGCTGTTCGCCGAGCAGATCCGCCAGTGGGTGCCGAGCAAAGAGTTCAAGGTCTTGGGTACCGACGGCTACGGCCGCAGCGACAGCCGCAAGAAGCTGCGTCACTTCTTCGAAGTCGACCGCCACTTCGTGGTGCTGGCTGCCCTGGAAGCCCTGGCTGACCGTGGCGAGATCGAACCCAAGGTTGTGGCTGACGCCATCGTCAAGTTCGGCATCGACCCGGACAAGCGCAACCCACTGGACTGCTGAGGAGTATCTTTAAGTGAGCGAACTCATTCGCGTACCTGACATCGGCAGCGGTGAAGGTGAAATCATCGAGCTGTTCGTCAAGGTCGGTGACCGTATCGAGGCTGACCAGAGCCTGCTGACCCTGGAGTCCGACAAGGCCTCCATGGAGATCCCGGCCCCCAAGGCCGGCGTCATCAAGGAACTCAAGGTCAAGCTGGGCGACCGTCTGAAAGAAGGCGACGAGCTGTTGGTTCTGGAAGCCGAGGGCGCCGCTGCTGCGGCCCCCGAGGCTCCGGCTGCCGAGCCTGCACCGGCTGCTACACCTGCGCCTGCCGCAGAAGCCGCTGCTGCTCCTGCTCCGGCCGCAGCACCAGCTGCCGCCAGCGTGCAGGACATCCACGTGCCGGACATCGGCTCGTCGGGCAAGGCCAAGATCATCGAAGTGCTGGTCAAGGCCGGCGATACCGTCGAAGCCGATCAGTCGCTGATCACCCTGGAGTCCGACAAGGCCTCCATGGAAATCCCGTCGCCCGCCGCTGGCGTGGTGAAGGAAGTGATCGCCAAGCTGGACGACGAAGTCGGCACCGGTGACCTGATCCTCAAGCTGGAAGTCGCCGGCGCAGCACCTGCTGCCGCACCGGCTCCGGCTGCTGCACCGGCCAAGTCCGAGGCGGCCCCGGCCGCAGCCCCGGCCGCTCCTGCCGCCCCGGCTGCTGCTCCAGCACCAGCGGCCACCGCTCCGGCGGCCGGCAGCAACGCCAAGGTTCACGCCGGCCCGGCAGTACGCCAGCTGGCCCGTGAATTCGGTGTCGACCTGGGCGCGGTCGCCGCAACCGGCCCGCACGGCCGTATCCTCAAGGAAGACGTGCAGGTCTACGTCAAATCGGTCATGCAGAAGGCCAAGGAAGCCCCGGCCGCCGGCGCGACCGGTGGTGCCGGTATCCCGCCGATTCCGACCGTCGACTTCAGCAAGTTCGGCGAAGTCGAAGAAGTCGCCCTGACCCGCCTGATGCAGGTCGGTGCTGCCAACCTGCATCGCAGCTGGCTGAACGTGCCTCACGTCACCCAGTTCGACTCGGCCGACATCACCGAGCTCGAAGCCTTCCGCGTCGCGCAGAAGGCCGTGGCCGAGAAGGCGGGCGTCAAGCTGACCGTGCTGCCGCTGCTGCTCAAGGCTTGTGCCCACCTGCTCAAGGAACTGCCGGACTTCAACAGTTCGTTGGCGCCAAGCGGCAAGGCGATCATCCGCAAGAAGTACGTGCACATCGGCTTTGCCGTGGACACCCCGGATGGTCTGCTGGTCCCTGTGATCAAGAACGTCGATCAGAAGAGCCTGCTGCAACTGGCTGGCGAAGCCGCGGCCCTGGCCGAGAAGGCCCGCACCAAGAAGCTGTCGGCCGACGACATGCAGGGCGCCTGCTTCACCATTTCCAGCCTCGGCCACATTGGCGGCACCGGCTTCACGCCGATCGTCAACGCGCCGGAGGTGGCGATCCTCGGCGTTTCCAAGGCCACCATGCAGCCGGTCTGGGATGGCAAGGCCTTCCAGCCGAAGCTGATGCTGCCGCTGTCGCTGTCCTACGATCACCGCGTGATCAACGGCGCCGCCGCCGCACGCTTCACCAAGCGGCTGGGCGATCTGCTGACCGACATCCGCACCATGCTGCTGTAACCGGCAGCCAACCTGCCTCCCTGCGGGGAGGCAGGCACCCTTTTCGAGCTGCCACGCTCGTACCTCAACCCCGCCCTCTGGCGGGGCTTTTTTTTCCGCTCGCCCAGACATTTGCAGCGCGATTGAAATCCCCAGCCAAACACCTTTCAGCCTCCACCCGCCAATCAGCCTTAAGGATTCTCGACCAACGGCCGAAAACCTGACTGATACCCCATATGGCCGCTTGCCAGCTCTGGGGACATGATGCAACCTTGCCAGATGCGCCGCCGCCCCAGGCCGCGTCACCTCTTCAAGCGAGTCTTCGATGAAAAGCCAACCCGATGCCGCCAGCCGTGTGGCGGCCGAGGTCGTTACGCAGCTTCCCGTGCCTTCGCGGCTCGGCATGCTGCGTTTCGAAAGGCTGAACGAAGCCAGCTGGGCCATGCTCTACCTCGACCCCGCCTGCGAACGCCAGTTCGCCCTGCCGGCGGCCGAGCTCTGTGCACTGATAGGCTCGCCCTACGCCAGCCTGATGGAGCCCGAGGCGCGCTATGCCCTGCACGACGACATCCAGCAACAACTGGGCCGTCGCGGTTACTACCGGGTACGCTACACCCTGCATGCCCAGGCCGGTGCGCTGCGCCTGCTGGAAACCGGTGAGGTCTACAAGCAGCACAACCGCCAGCTGCTGCGCGGCTACCTGATGGTGCTCGACGATCAGGCACACGGCGCCACCGACCCGACTGCCGACGAGCTGGAATCGCGCAACAACCGCCTGCAGTTGGCCTTGCAGCTCAACCAGCATGCCCAGCAGGAGCAACTCGAGCACCTCGAACGGGTACGCAGCCAGCAAGACCTGATCCTGCGCCTCGCCCGCCAGCGCTACAGTGCCGAAAACTCGCTGCAGGAAGCCGCCGAGCTGATTACCCGCAGCGCCTGCGAGATCTACAAAGTCGACAGTGCCAGCATCTGGCACCTCGAAGGTCAGCGCCTGGAGCCGATCAGTGCCTGGCTGCGCGACGAGCAAGGGTACCGCCTGCCAGCACCGGTCGACGCCAGCCGCTTTCCCGACTACCTCGAAGCCCTGCACACCAGCCGCGCCATCGACGCACACAACGCCAGCCAAGACCCGCGGACCCGCGCATTGGTAGCCACCCTCTCGGTTGCCGACAACGCCATGCTCGACGCCAGCATCCGCGTCGATGGCCAGGTGGTGGGTGTGCTATGCCTGGAGCAAACCGGCACACCCAGGGCCTGGCAGTCCGACGAGATCGCCTTCGCCGGTGAGTTGGCCGACCAGTTCGCCCAGGTCATCACCAACCACAACCGACGTACCGCGGCCAGCGCCCTGCACCTGTTCCAACGCGCGGTGGAACAAAGCGCCAGCGCCTTCCTGCTGGTCAACCGCGACGGCATGGTCGAGTACGTCAACCCAAGCTTCACGGCCATCACCCAATACAGCACCGAGGAGGTTCAAGGCCGGCACTTGGGCGAGCTACCGGCATTGGAGAACCTCAGCGAACTGCTGTTCGACTCGCCGTCGAGCCTGGCCATGGGCAACAGCTGGCAAGGCGAGTTCAAGAGCCGACGCAAGAACCTCGAACCCTACTGGGGTCAACTATCGATCTCCAAGGTGTACGGCGATAACCGCGAGTTGACCCACTACATCGGCATCTACGAGGACATCACCCAGTCCAAGTTGGCCCAACAGCGCATCGAACGCCTGGCCTACACCGACAACCTGACCAACCTGGGCAACCGCCCAGCGTTCATCCGCAGCCTCGATGAGCGCTTCACCCATGTCAGCGACAGCCCGATCTGCCTGCTGCTGGTGGACATCGACAATTTCAAGCGGATCAACGACAGCCTTGGCCACCAAACCGGCGACAAGTTGCTGGTGAGCCTGGCCCGGCGCCTGCGCAACAGCCTCAACGCCGACGGCATGCTGGCCCGCTTCGCCAGTAACGAGTTCGCCGTACTGCTCGACAACACCAGCCTGGAAGACGGCCAAGGGGTCGCCCAGCAGCTGTTGCACACCCTCGACAAACCGATGTTCGTCGACAATCAGCTGATCAACGTCACCGCCTCGGTGGGCCTGGCTTGTGCGCCGCTGCACGGCAGCGATCCGACCACGCTGATGAAGAACGCCGGCCTGGCACTGCACAAGGCCAAGGCCAACGGCAAGCATCAGGTACAGGTGTTCACCGAGGTCCTCAACGCCGAGGCCAGCTACAAGCTGTTCGTCGAGAACAACCTGCGCCGCGCGCTGACCCAGAACGAACTGGAAGTGTTCTACCAGCCCAAGCTGTGCCTGCGCAGCGGTCGCCTGCTCGGCCTGGAGGCGCTGCTGCGCTGGAATCACCCAGAACGCGGCATGATCCGCCCCGACCAGTTCATCAGCGTGGCCGAGGAAACCGGCCTGATCATTCCTATCGGCAAATGGGTGGTGCGCCAGGCCTGCTGCATGAGCCAACAGCTACGCCAGGCCGGTATGGGCAGTCTGCATGTCGCCATCAATCTGTCGCCCAAGCAGTTCTCCGACCCCGATCTGGTCGCCTCGATCGGCAGTATCCTGAAGGAAGAAGCCCTGCCTCCACACTTGCTGGAACTGGAACTGACCGAAGGGCTGCTGCTGGAAGCCAGCGAGGACACCCACCGCCAGCTCGACGAGCTCAAGGCCCTGGGCCTGAACCTGGCGATGGACGATTTCGGCACCGGCTACTCGTCGCTGAGCTACCTGAAGAAATTCCCGATCGACATCATCAAGATCGACCGCAGCTTCATCAACGAGATCCCCGACAACCAGGACGACATGGAAATCACCTCGGCAGTGGTGGCCATGGCCCACAACCTCAAGCTCAAGGTGGTGGCCGAGGGTATCGAGACCCCGGAACAGCTGGCGTTCCTTCGCAGGCATCGCTGCGACGTCGGCCAAGGCTATCTGTTCGACCGGCCGATCCCGGGGCGTGAGCTCGAAGCACGACTCAAGCGCTATCCGCGCGGTCCAATGGCCTGACAGCGGCGTAAAGCTCGGGCACTATAGAACCCATTCGGGCCCTTTCGCGGCCAGGCCGCTCCTACAAGATTCGATGGTGATCCTGTGGGAGCGGGCTCGCCCGCGAAGAGGCCAGCACCTATCCAACTGAATAGACACAGAGGAACGGCCATGGTCCTGCGTTCTGAAATCCTGGTGAACAAAAACGTCATGCCTACCGCCGAGCAAGCCCTGCCCGGTCGCGAAACCCCGATGGCCCTGCCGGAGTTCCACTATGTGTTCAAGGACACGCCGCTGCTCGGCCCGTTCTTCGAAGGCAACATCGACTTCGCCATCTTCGGCCTCGGCTGCTTCTGGGGCGCCGAGCGCCGTTTCTGGGAGCGTGAAGGCGTGGTCAGCACCGTGGTCGGCTATGCCGGCGGCTTCACCCCCCATCCCACCTACGAAGAAGTCTGCTCGGGCCTGACCGGCCACACCGAGGTGGTGTTGGTGGTGTTCGACAAGGACAAGGTCAGCTACCGCGAGCTGCTGGCGATGTTCTGGGAGCTGCACAACCCCACCCAGGGTATGCGCCAGGGCAACGACGTCGGCACCCAGTACCGCTCGGCCATCTACTGCACCAGCCCTGAACAGCTGGAGCAAGCCAAGGCCAGCCGCGATGCCTTCCAGGCCGAACTGAGCAAGGCCGGCTTCGGCGAGATCACCACCGAAATCGACCAGGCGCCGACCGTGTACTTCGCCGAGGCCTACCACCAGCAGTACCTGGCCAAGAACCCGCAGGGCTACTGCGGCATCGGCGGCACCGGCGTGTGCCTGCCGCCCAGCCTGCAAGGCAACTGACCCATGAGCACGATGACCCTGTTCCATTCGCCGCTGTCTCCCTTCGTGCGCAAAGTCATGGTCGTCTTGCACGAGACCGGCCAGCTCGAACGCGTCACGCTGCAAGCGGTGAACGTCAGCCCCGTGAGCGGCGACGATCAACTCAACCAGGGCAACCCGATCGGCAAGATCCCTGCCCTGCGCCTGGCCGATGGCACGGTCCTGCACGACAGCCGGGTGATCTGCGAATACCTCGACCTGCAGCATGTCGGCGAACCGCTGCTGCCGCGCGAGGGATCGGCTCGCTGGCGGCGCATGACACTGGCCTCCCAGGCCGATGCGATCATGGATGCCGCGGTATCCAGTCGCTACGAGAGCTTCCTGCGGCCCGAGGACAAGCGCTGGGACGGCTGGCTCGAGGCGCAAGCCGGGAAGATCCGCCGCAGCCTGGCCAACCTGGAGCAGGAGCACCTGGCCGAACTGGCTTGCGGCTTCGATCTCGCGGCGATCGGCGTGGCTTGTGCGTTGGGGTATCTCGACCTGCGCCAGCCGGCGTTCGGTTGGCGGGAGCGGCAGCCTGGGTTGGCGGCTTGGTATGCCGAGGTGGCCAAGCGGCCCTCGATGGCTGCCACGGCACCGGTGGCCTGACCGCCCTCTTCGCGGGACAAGCCCGCTCCCACAGACACAGCGCAGTACCTGTGGGAGCGGGCTTGCCCCGCGAATGGGCTGCACAGCAGCCCCAGGCCTCAACGCGGTATTACAGGAAACAACTGCCTGATTCTGCGGGCCAACCAGCGCCCAACCTCTCTATCCTCCCTCATGCCGCCCTCCCCACCCGCGCCCAGTCCAGCCGCCGGGTCAGCACCATGAACACCCCCAACAGGCCAAAGCACAGCAGCGAGCCCATGAGCAGTGCGTAGTCCTCAGCACTGAGCAAGCCATAGAGCATCGCGTACAACGCCGCCAGCCCCGCCGCGAACCCCACGCCCCGCCCCAGGCTGCGCAATACGTGGCTCAGGTAGAAACCGATCAGCAGCACGCAGGCCGACGCCGACAGCCCATAGGCCGGCCCAAAGCCAATGTGCTCGGACAGCGACAGCAACAGCAGGTAGAAGAACGCCAGGGCCACACCGACCAGAATGTACTGCACCGGATGCACGCTCAGGCCCTTGAGTACCTCAAAGAGGAAAAAGCCGGCAAAGGTCAGGGCGATGAACAGCAGGGCGTACTTGATCGCCCGTTCACTCTTCAGGTACTGGTCGACCGGATCGACGAAGCTCACGCCGAAGGTACGCTCGCTGAAGTCCGCGCATTGACCGCCAATGGCGCACTGGCGCAGGGCATCTTCGAGGTTGGTGGCGAAGAACGAGGTCTGCCAGTGCGCCGTGAAACCTTGCTCGTCGATGTCGCGGCGGCTGGGCAGGTAGCTGCCGATGAAGCTCGGGTGCGGCCAGTTGGCATGCATGTCGACGCTGCTGGTGCGCCCCACCGGCAAGACGTGCAACTGCCCGGTACCCTGCAAGGCCAGATCGAAACCATAGGTGAACGCCTGGGCCTGCTGACCATCGAGTTGCGCCAGGGGTACATGCACGCCGCTGCGCAGCCAGTCCAGGCCGGTGCCCGCCTCGAACGGCACGCGCCGATCGTCGACGCTCAGTTCCAGGGCACTTTCGATGCCGCGGATATCGGTGATGCCGACCACCAGGAACGGTTTGTCGAAGCGATAGTCGTCGTAGTCCTTCTCGATGCCCCAACGCGCCGGTAGCTTGAAGCTGCCAGACAGACGCCCCTTGGCGTGGAACAGACGCGCCTGGTAGATGCCTCGGGCGCGCAGCTCGGTGTCCACACCCAGGTCGGCATCGAAGGTTTCCGGCAGGAAGTACAGGTGCCCGGCGACGGTGCTGGTCTCCTCCACCCTCTGGCCGTCCTTTTCGATCCAGCGGCGCTGGAACTTGCGGTACGGCACCACCAGGAGCGGGCCGTTGATCTGCTGGTCATAGCTGGCGCTCTGGGCGATATCGTGCAGCACGCCGTCACGCAGTTGCTGGCGTTCGTCGATCAGGCCGCTGATCATCAGCAGGGGGATGAGCAGCAGCACGATCAGCAAGGCGATGGTGCCGAGCTTGAAACTCAGGGTCTTGTTCATGGGGCCTCCTATGGCAGTGGGCGCAGTGTCTGCGCCTTGCATGGAGGCTTCAGGGAGACTGTGTGGAGATTGTGTGTTTTTGCCGCTGCTGCGCGCTCAGCTGATGCGCCGGGCCGGCAGCCACAGCCGCACCCTTACCCCGCCGTCGACGTTCTCTACTTCCAACGCCCCGCCATGCAGCTGCATCACCTCGGCCACGAAGTTCAGGCCCAAGCCGGTGCTCTTGCGCCCGCTGCCTGGCCGCGGCAGCGAGTAGAACCGCTCGCTGACCCGCTCCAGGGCATAGTCCGGAATCGCCTCACCTTGGTTGAACAGGCTCAACGCCACGCGCTCGCCCTGGCGCTCCAATTCGAACAGCAGTGCGCCCCCGGGCGGGGTGAAATCCAGGGCGTTATCGAGCAGATTGGCCAATGCCTGACGCATCAAGAACGGGTCACACCACAGCCGCAGTTGCACCGGTACCCGCTGGCGAACCTGCAGGTGACCGGCCTCGATGCGCGGTGCATGGGCAAGCAGCATCTCGTCGACCAGGGGTGCCAGCGCCACCAACTGTTCATCCTCAAGCGCCTGCATCTGCTCGACCCGAGCCAGATTGAGCAGCCGTTCGATCATCTGTTGCAAGCGCTCGCTTTCCCGTTCGATGTTGCCGGCAAAGCGCGCCCGCTGCTCATCCGGCATATCGCCCTGGAGCAGCTCGGAGGCGCCGCGGATCGCCGCCAACGGGCTTTTCAGCTCGTGGGTCAGGGTATGCACGTAGCGCTCCACGTAGGCCTTGCCTTCGAGCTGCGTACGCATGCGTTCCACGGCGTTGGCCAGGTGCGCCAGTTCACCGCCCTTGTAGTGCGGCAAGGCCGCGCGCTGACCTTCGCTGACCGCCTGGGCATAGCGGGCCAAGCGCCGCAGCGAGCGGGCCAGCCACCAGGACAGTGCTGCGCCGATCACCAGCCCCAGGCCGATCAGGCTCAGCCCCAGGATCAGCAAGCGTCGCTCGGAGCGGTCGATATAGGGCTGCAATGAGCTGTTGGGTTTGGCCACGGTCACCACGCCGATGATCTTGCCGGCATCGACGATCGGCGCGGCGACATGCATGACAGACGTGCTCTCGTCGTCCGCCACGCTGCGTGTGGAGCGCGCGCCGTACTGGCCACGCAGGGTCAGGTAGACGTCGTTCCATTGCGAATAGTCCTTGCCCAGGTCCTGCCCGGTGGAGTCGAGCAGCACGATGCCCTTGGCATCGGTGACGTAGATGCGGTGACTCACCGCCGCCTTCTCCAAGCCCCAGATCTGCGCACCGGGGCTGCGCAGCCCATAAGCCTTGAGCACCTCCGGCAAGCGACTTTGGCCGAGGGTGCCGGCCTTGACCTCGTCATGGAGGATTTCCGCCAGCAGGTTGGCGGTATCGACCAGGGTTTCCTCGGAGGACTGACGGACCACCGGTCGGATCTGCTCACGCACGGTATTGAGCAAAAAATAGCCGGCCAGACCCACGAAGAGGAAGTACACCAGGAAGATCCGGATGCCCAGGCGCATCAGGCGTGGTCCGGGCTATAGCTGTAGCCGAGGCCACGATGGGTCTGGATTGGCTCGGCGTCGCTGACCACCTGGCGCAGTTTGGCGCGCAGGCTTTTGATGTGGCTGTCGATGGTGCGCTCGTAGCCGACGTCGGAGGCCACACCCAAGGCGTCGAGCAGTTGTTCGCGGCTGAATACCCGCTGCGGCTGCTCAAGCAGGCATTGCAGCAGGCGGAACTCGTGGCGGGTCAGGGGAAGTGGCTGGCCACGGTAGGTGATCTGCATCCGCAAGGTGTCGAGGTGGAACAACGTGGCCTCGCTGGCAGGCTCGGCCCTGGGGGCCATACGCTTGAGAATCGCACGTACCCGCGCCGCCACTTCGCGAGGGCTGAACGGCTTGACCACATAGTCGTCGGCACCGATCTCCAGGCCCACCACACGATCGATCTCGCCATCGCGGGCACTGAGAAACATCACCGGCACCTCACTGAAACGGCGTAGCTGGCGACAGGTTTCAAAGCCCGTCATGTCGGGCAGACCGATGTCGAGGATGATCAGGTCGGCGGGGCACTGGCGCTGCTGGTCGAGGGCGGCGCTGCCCAGGGTCACCCAGGCGGTGCTGTGGCCATCGGCCTGCAGGGCGTAGACCAGGGTGTCGGCGATGGCGGCTTCGTCTTCGACGATGAGGATATGGGGCATGATGAGCGGCAAGCCTCAAGCTGCAAGCTTCAAGTAAAAGCGGATCGCGTGAACTTACACCGATCCGCTTGTGCTTGCAGCTTGCAGCTTACGTCCTAGCAATCCGGCTTGCCTGCGGTGAATCGCTTGGCTGGGTTTACCGCCGCCTTGAATTCGCGCAGCGCCTTGGCACCGACCAGCAAGGGGTAGTTGAAGTGGCTGCGGTCCACCAAGTTAACTTCGACGGTGCGCTTCACATCACCCAGGCACAGCTCCAGGTCGACCACCGGTCGCTTGGAAAGCTCGGGGGCATCGCCTTCCTCCTCTTCGTCGACTCGGTTCTTGATCTTGCTGATACGCGACAGCTTGTGTTCGTACACCTTGTCATCGGCATCCTTGGTGGCCAGCCGGAACCGCACCCATTCCTCGCCATCGCGGGTGAACAGCTCGATGTCCTTGGCCGACAACGAGGCCGTGTAGGCACCGGTGTCCATCTTGGCCTTGAGGGTTTCACCGATTTCCGGCAGACCGATGTATTCGTAACGTCCGTAGAGGGTGGGCTCGGCTGCCACGGCAGGCAGGGCCAAGAGTGACAACAGGACAAGCAGTGATTTCACGGGCAGGCTTCCTTGATCGGGGACAGTGCTTAGACTGTGAAGAGCGATACAGTTCGGTGTAACCAGAGTATTCAACATAATGTGAAACATTTGTCCTACCGCCGAGACAATGGACATTTGGCGTAGCCCACCGGGCTGCTTATCATTGCCGACCGCTTACGTCCTACAACAAGAGTCTTCTTATGCGTCGCCTGCTGATTGGCATTCTTACGACCACCCTGCTACTGCTCAACACCTTGGTGTTGATCGGTCCGCTACTGGTGTTCGCCCTGCTCAAACTGGTCTTGCCAGGCCGTGGGCGTGACTATGCCTCTTGGGGGGTGATGTGGATCGCCGAAACCTGGTCGGAGATCGACAAACTGATCTTCGCCCTGTGCATTCCCACCCAGTGGGATATCCGCGGTGTCGAGAAGCTGCGCCAGGACACGTCGTATCTGGCGGTGAGCAACCACCAGACCTGGGTCGACATTCCTGCGCTGATCGAAAGCCTCAACCGCCGTACACCGTTCTTCAAGTTCTTCCTGAAAAAGGAGCTGATCTGGGTGCCGTTGCTGGGCTTGGCCTGGTGGGGGTTGGATTACCCGTTCATGAAGCGCTACAGCAAGGCCTTCCTGGAAAAGCACCCGGAGCTCAAGGGCAAGGACCTGGAAATCACCAAGGCCGCCTGCGAGTTGTTCAAGCGCCAGCCGGTGACCGTGGTCAACTACCTGGAAGGCACACGCTTCACCGAGGCCAAGCGCCAGGAGCAACAGTCGCCCTATCGCCATCTGCTCAAGCCCAAAGCCGGCGGGGTGGCGTTCGTGCTGGCGGCATTGGGCGAACAGCTCGATGCACTGCTGGACGTGACCATCGTCTATCCGGGCAACAAGGCGCCCGGGTTCTGGGACCTGCTCAATGGCAGCATCAGTCGGGTGATTATCGACATTCGCGTGCGGGAACTGGACCCGGCGCTATGGGCTGGGGACTACGAGAACGACCCGGTTTTCCGCCAGACCGTGCAGGACTGGGTGAACCAGTTGTGGGTCGAGAAGGACCAGCGGATCGAGCAGTTGCGGGTGGAGATGGGCTGATATCTTCTTGCTCCTCACCGGCCTCTTCGCGGGCAAGCCCGCTCCCACAGAATCACCACCGTCTTCGAGCTCGGTGGAGTTCCTGTGGGAGCGGGCTTGCCCGCGAAGAGGCCGGCACAGGCTTGCGCATAATTCCGATTAAAACCCAGGCTAATAATCGAAATAAGGATTACTTTTTTGTCATCCCCCACCTAAGTGGATAAAAATCGATCTAATCACAACTAGAAAAACGCCAGGATCGATCGATGGCCAATCCACCTTGCTCCCCCAACGCGCAACTGCGCCGTGTCCTGGGCCTACCCGCCCTGGTGTTCTTCGGCCTGGTCTATATGGTCCCCCTGACCATCTTCACCACCTACGGCATCGTCACCGAGCTCACCGGTGGTCGCACTGCCGGCGCCTATCTGGTCACGCTGCTGGCCATGCTGTTCACCGCCGCTTCCTACAGCTTCATGGTCAAGCGCTTTCCGGTGGCCGGTTCGGCATACTCCTACACCAACCTGGCCTTCGGCCCAAATGTCGGTTTTCTCGCCGGCTGGTCGCTGCTGCTGGATTACCTGTTCCTGCCAATGATCAACTACTTGCTCATCGGTCTGTTCCTCAACATCGCCTTCCCTGCCATTCCGGCGTGGTCGATCGCCCTGGCCTCGATTGCCCTGGTCACCGTGCTCAACGTGGTGGGCATTCATTCGGTGGCCAAGACCAGCAACTTGATCGTCGGCGCGCAGATCGTGTTCATCGCGGTGTTCGTCGCGCTTTCCTGCAAATCCCTGGCTGGCCAGCCGCTCGACCTGCTGTCGCCGCTGCTGGGTGACGGTACACAACCCGGCTTCGGCCCGCTGATGGCCGGCGCTGCGGTGCTGTGCCTGTCGTTCCTCGGATTCGATGCCGTCTCTACCCTGGCCGAAGAGTGCCGCGACGCACGCCGCGACGTACCCCGGGCGATCATCCTCACCACGCTGTTTGCCGGTGTGCTGTTCACCGTGCTGGCCTATGTCAGCCAACTGGTGTTGCCGGGCAGCAGCTTCGCCAACGCCGATGCTGCTGCCAATGAAGTGATGCTCAAGGCGGGTGGGCAATTCCTGTCCAACTTCTTCACCGCCGCCTATGTCGCCGGCAGCCTGGGTTCGGCACTGGCCTCCCAGGCAGCGGTGTCGCGCATTTTGTTCACCATGGGCCGCGATAACGTGTTGCCACGACGCAGCTTCGGTTACCTGTCGCCACGCTTCGGCACACCGGTGTTCGCCATCGCGCTGGTATCGGCATTCTCGCTGTTGGCGTTGGTGATCGACCTGGCGACCCTCGCCTCGCTGATCAGTTTTGGCGCCCTGGTGGCGTTCTCGGCGGTGAACCTGGCAGTGGTGAAGACCCACTTGATCGACGGCAACGCTGCGCGCACGCCCAAGGCGCTGCTGTGCTACGGCGTGGTACCGCTGGTGGGATTGGCACTGACCCTGTGGCTGTGGACCAGCCTGTCAGCGCTGACGTTGGTGATTGGCTTGTGCTGGTTTGCCTTGGGGTTGGCGTACCTGGCGGTACTGACTGCCGGCTTCCGTCGACCGGTGCGGCTGGTGGACTTCACCGAAGCTGCCTAAGCATCACTATCAAAGGCCGGCGCGGTTTCTGTAGGAGCGGGCTTGCCCCGCGATCACGGGCGAAGCCCGTGCCAGCCACCGCGCCGCCCGCTCCCACAGCGCCCTCCACCTACCTTCAGACCGAAGGTTGGGTCAGCGGCGCCGGAGTCGCCCACAAACTCCCCAGGTTCTGCAACAACGACCCGGCAATACCCTGCTGCCCCAGGTACTGCAGAATCAACGGGGCGAACTGCCCGATCATGCCGGTATCCATGCCCAGTGCCTTGAAGGCGTTATCCAGATCGCTGCGGTTTTCCACGTCGTTGCCCAAGGCCTTACTCAAGGCCGATTGGCTTTCGCTGTCGTTGCCCAGCAACTCGCCCAAGCCGCTCAATCCCCTCAGCGCATTGGCGCCGGACAGCAGATCGAGCCCCGGTACGGCCTTGGTCAGCTGACCATAGTCCTCGCCACTGAGGTTATTGCGCGCCAGCCCTAACATCGCTCCAGCCCCGCCCACGGCCTGTTCGGGGGTGATGTTCAGTTCGCTGCCAAGGGTATTGAGCAGATTGGCCTGCGCCTCGGGCGCCTGCACCTGGCCCTGCTGTTTCTGCGTCTGCATGGCAGACACGGCGTTGGCAGCGTCGCTCAGGTTGAAGGCGAACACCGGGCTTGCGGCCAAGGTCATCAGGGTTGCCAGGGTAAATGCTTTCATCGGGAGGGACCTCGTCGGCCGGGATGGCCTGGGAAACGAGGCTTTCGACTGAGGCTTCAGGGGTTTGTTCCAGGCCGGCCATCGGCCTGTTTTCGGCTCACCAGAAAGCACAACGCCCCCGAACCGGGGGCGTTGCATTCGACCTTAGGCCGCACCCCACATCTTGTGCGGGTCAATCACGAATTTCTTCGGCACACCGGCATCGAACTCACCATAACCTTCCGGCGCTTGATCCAGGTTGATCACCTGCACGCCCACCACTTCGGCGATGTTGATGCGATCCCACATGATCGCCTGCATCAGCTGGCGGTTGTACTTCATGGTCGGGGTCTGGCCGGTGTGGAAGCTGTGCGATTTGGCCCAGCCCAGGCCGAAGCGGATGCTCAGTGCGCCGATCTTGGCAGCAGCGTCCACCGCGCCCGGGTCTTCGGTCACGTACAGGCCCGGGATACCGATGTTGCCGGCGACGCGGGTCACTTGCATCAGCGAGTTCAGCACGGTAGCCGGGGCTTCGTGCTTGGCACCTTCGTGGCCATGACCACGGGCCTCGAAGCCTACGGCGTCGACAGCGCAGTCCACTTCAGGCTCGCCGAGGATGTCGACGATCTGCTCGTGCAGCGGGGTGTCCAGGGACAGGTCGACCACTTCGAAGCCCTGGGACTTGGCATGGGCCAGGCGGGCTGGGTTTAGGTCACCGACGATCACGCAGGCAGCGCCGAGCAGGCGCGCCGAGGCAGCGGCAGCCAAGCCGACCGGACCGGCACCGGCGACGTAGACGGTGCTGCCTGGGCCAACGCCAGCGGTGACGGCGCCGTGGTAGCCGGTCGGCAGAATGTCGGACAGGCAGGTCAGGTCACGGATCTTCTCCATGGCCTTGTCACGCTCCGGCAGCTTCAGCAGGTTGAAGTCGGCGTACGGCACCAGCACGTACTCGGCTTGGCCGCCGGTCCAGTCGCCCATGTCGACGTAGCCGTAGGCACCCCCGGCGCGAGCCGGGTTGACGGTGAGGCAGACACCGGTATGCATTTCTTTGCACGAACGGCAGCGGCCACAGGCGACGTTGAACGGTACCGACACCAGGTCGCCGATCTGCATGCGCTCGACATCGCGACCTTTCTCGACGATTTCACCGGTGATTTCATGGCCCAGGACCAGGCCGACCTGGGCAGTGGTGCGGCCACGGACCATGTGCTGGTCGGAGCCGCAGATGTTGGTGGAGACCACCTTGAGGATCACGCCGTGCTCGATCTTCTTGCCACGTGGGTCCTGCATTTTCGGGTAGTCGATCTTCTGCACCTCGACCTTGCCGGCGCCGAGATATACCACTCCACGATTGCCAGACATTGCTCTTACCTCGCTTGGTTTTTATTTATGCAGCGGTGGTTGAACGCGCCACCATCCTTGGGCGGCATGTGTTTCTGGAATGCAGGAATTGTGGGCCTGATGGCGCTTGTCGCAGTGACTGGAAGCGACAGGGAGATGCCTTTTTACGGCAGGTAAAAATGTGTCGGCCCCTTCGCGGGCAAGCCCGCTCCCACAGGTTTCACCGCCATGTTCGAAACGGCGGTGAACCTGTGGGAGCGGTCTTGTCCCGCGAAAGGGCCAGTATAGGCGTTAGAGAACGACCGTCCGGTTGGCGTTGAGGAACACCCGCCGCTCGATGTGATACCCGACCGCGCGCGCCAGGGTCAGGCACTCGATGTCGCGGCCCTTGGCGATCAGGTCTTCCGGATAATGACTGTGGTCCACCACCTCGACGCCCTGGGCGATGATCGGCCCCTCGTCGAGGTCATTGTTGATGTAGTGAGCCGTGGCCCCGACCATCTTCACACCCTTGTTGTAGGCCTGGTGATAAGGCTTGGCGCCCTTGAACCCGGGCAACAGCGAGTGATGGATGTTGATCGCCCAACCGTCCAGGCGCCGGCACAGCTCAGGCGACAACACTTGCATGTAACGGGCAAGGATCACCAGTTCGGCGCCGGTCTCCTCGATCACCTGCAGCACCTTGCGCTCCTGCGCCGGTTTGTCCTTCGGATCGAGGGCGAAGTGGTAGTAGGGAATCTTGTGCCACTGCGCCAGCGGCTCCAGATCCGGGTGGTTGGACACCACCGCGACCACGTCCATGCTCAGTTGACCGATGCGCTGGCGATACAGCAGGTCGTTCAGGCAGTGATCGGCCTTCGACACCATGATCACCACCTTGGGGCGGTGATTCGGGGCGGTCAGCTCGAAGGTCATGCCGAACGCGTCGCTACGCTCGGCGAGGCCAGCCCGGAAGGCCGCCTCGTCGAAATCGTCCGGCTGGCGGAACTCCACGCGAATGAAGAAGCGCCCCGACAACCGGTCGTCGAAGGAGTGGTGCTCGGTGACGTAGCAGCGTTGCTCGAAGAGGTAACGCGTCACCACGTCGACAGTGCCGAGCATGCTCGGGCAGTCGGCGGTGAGAATCCAGGTATCCGGTGCCCGACTCATGTTCGTTCTCCTCAGGCCTCGATGCTCAGGCCGTACTCGGCGGAAGCGTCCTGCAGCCACAGCCACCAGTAATCGGCGAAGCTGCGACGGATCACCAGCTCCCAAGTGTCTTCGGCAGTGCGGCGGATCACCAGTTGCGACTTGGCGAACACGGTGCCGACGGCCTTGCCCACCGGGAAGTTGTTCGGGTGCACGTCATAGCTGGTGGATTTCATCAGCACGTCGCGCACGTTCGGCCCGCGCAGTTCCAGCAGGCTCTGCCCGCCGCTGACGTTGACCACCTGGATGTGCTGGCCTTCGAGAGCCGCACGCAGTTTTTGCTCGACCGCGACTTCCTGGCCACCAGGGACGATCAGCAGCCACTCGTCGGGACCGACCCATTGCAGCGACATTTCGGCGTTGGCGACCACGGTCAGGGCCACCGGCAGCTCCAGGCCCAGGGCCTTGTGCACGCCTGCGGCGAATTCCGGGTCGTGGCCGTCGCCACGCAGGGTCAAGTGGCCGAGGAACTTGCGTTCACGCAGGGTCACGCCTGCGTTCTTGCGACCTTTGCCAACCAGGCTGGCCAGGTCGGCGTGGTGCAGCGGCGACTGGGCCTTGGCTTCGGCACCGGGGTTTTGCTGGAAGACGTTGATAGCGCTCATTTCTTACCTGCCTTGAATTCGGGTGGGAGCGGGCTTGTCCCGCGAAGAGGGCGTTGAATTCGCCATCGCATTCGCGGGACAAGCCCGCTCCCACAGGGTTTGCATTCCAACGGGACCGATCTATGGGCCTTAAACGTTCTGCCGCTCACCCTTCGGATCGAAGAACACCGAAGACACGATTTCCGCCTCGATCACGCTGCCATCGGCCTGCGGCGAGTAGACCCGCTCGCCCATGCGCTTGAGGCCGCCCTTGACCACACCCATGGCGAACGAATAGCCCAGGGAGTTGGCCGCGTAGCTGGAGGTGACGTGGCCGACCATGTCCATCGGGATCGGCTGCTTCGGATCGAAGACCAGTTGGGCGCCTTCCGGCAGCCATTTGGTCGGATCCACAGGCTTGAGGCCTACCAGCTGCTTGCGGTTCTCGCGCACGCAGTCTTCGCGGTTCATGCCACGCAGGCCAATCCACGAGAACGGCTTGTTGCGACCGACGCACCAGCTCATGTTCAGGTCGTCCGGCGTCATCGAACCGTCGGTGTCCTGACCGACGATGATGAAGCCCTTCTCTGCACGCAGCACGTGCATGGTCTCGGTGCCGTACGGGGTCAGGTTGTACTTCTTGCCGGCCTCGATGATCTGTTCCAGCACGCCCATGGCGTAGTTGGCCTGGACGTTGATTTCGTAAGACAGCTCACCGGTGAACGAGATACGGAACACACGGGCCGGCACGCCACCGACGTTGCCTTCCTTCCAGGTCATGAATGGGAAGGCTTCTTTGTCCATGTCGATGTCGGTCAGCTCGCTCAGCAGCTTGCGGCTGTTCGGGCCGGACAGGGTCATGGTCGCCCAGTGGTCGGTGACCGAGGTGAAGTACACCTTCATCTCCGGCCATTCGGTCTGGTGGTACAGCTCCAGCCACTGCAGCACACGTGCGGCGCCGCCGGTGGTGGTGGTCATGATGAAGTGATTGTCGCCGACGCAGGCGGTCACGCCGTCGTCGAAGACCATGCCGTCTTCCTTGCACATCAGGCCGTAGCGGGCCTTGCCCACGTCGAGCTTGGTCCAGGCATTGGTGTAGATGCGGTTGAGGAACTCGCGGGCATCCGGACCCTGGATGTCGATCTTGCCCAGGGTCGAGGCGTCCAGGAAGCCCACGCTGTCACGCACGGCCTTGCATTCACGGGCAACGGCAGCATGGATGTCTTCGCCGGCTTTCGGGAAGTACCACGGACGTTTCCACTGACCGACGTCTTCGAACTCGGCGCCGTTCTTCACGTGCCAGGCATGCAGGGCGGTGAAGCGCACGGGCTCGAACAGGTGGCCACAGTGACGACCCGCTACCGCGCCGAAGGTCACCGGCGTGTAGTTGGGGCGGAACATGGTGGTGCCCATTTCCGGAATGGTGATGCCGATCGAGCGGGCGGCGATGGCCAGGCCGTTGATATTGCCCAGCTTGCCCTGGTCGGTACCGAAGCCCAGCGCGGTATAGCGCTTGACGTGCTCGACCGATTCGAAGCCTTCGCGGGTGGCCAGTTCGATGGCGGCAGCGGTGACGTCGTTCTGTTGGTCGACGAACTGCTTGGGCGCACGGGCGGTGCCTTTGTCGTGCGGCACCTGGAACAGCGCCACAGTGGCCTCTTCCTTGCGGGCAACGGTTTTCGGCAGGGTGCCGACGCTGGCCTTGAAACCGGCTTCGGTGGCTGCACGGGCGCCGCCTTCGAAACCATCGGCAATCACGTCGCCCAGGGCGTACACGCCATTGACGCCGCCTACGCACTCACGTTTTTGCGGAGCATCGCCCGGCACGAAGCCAAGGATGTCTTCCCGCCATACCGGGCGACCGCCCAGGTGCGAGGCAAGGTGGACGATCGGGCTGTAACCACCGGAGGTGGCGATCAGGTCGCAGTCGAGGGTTTCGCCTGGGCTGGTGACGGTGTGCGCCTGCACATCGATGGCGGCCACACGGGCGCCGGTGACGTGCTTGCTGCCTTTGGCCTCGATCACAGCGCTGGAAGTGAGGATGCGAATGCCCTTGGCACGGGCTTCCTCGACCAGCGAACCGCGCGGATTGTGGCGGGCGTCAGCGATGGCGACCACTTGCAGGCCGGCGTCGTGCCAGTCCAATGCGGCGCGGTAGGCATGGTCGTTGTTGGTCGACAGCACCAGTTTGCGGCCCGGCGCCACGCCGTAGCGGCGCACGTAGGTGGACACGGCACCGGCCAGCATGTTGCCCGGCACGTCGTTGTTGCCGTAGACCAGCGGACGCTCGTGGGCGCCAGCGGCCAGCACCACGCGCTTGGCACGTACGCGGTGTACACGGTGGCGGACCTGGCCGATCGGTGCGCGGTCGCCGAGGTGGTCGGTGAGACGCTCGTGGATGGTCAGGAAGTTATGGTCGTGGTAGCCGTTGACCGTGGCACGGGGCAGCAGGGTCACTTCCGGCAGGCTTTCCAGCTCTTTGACCACGGCGTTGACCCAGTCGGTCGCAGGCTTGCCGTCGAGGGTCTCACGGGTGTCGAGCAGGCTGCCGCCGAACTCTTCCTGTTCGTCGGCCAGGATCACACGGGCACCGCTACGGGCGGCCGACAGTGCAGCAGCCAGGCCGGCAGGGCCAGCACCGACGATCAGCACGTCGCAGTGCTGGTTCATGTAGTCGTAGCTGTCCGGGTCGTTCTGCAGCGGCGCACGGCCAAGGCCTGCCGCCTTACGGATGTACTTCTCGTAAGTCATCCAGAACGATTTCGGGTACATGAAGGTTTTGTAGTAGAAGCCCGGCGGCATCATGCTGCCACCGACCTTGCCGAGGATGCCCATGACGTCGTTGTTGACGTTCGGCCAGCCGTTGGTGCTGGTGGCGACCAGGCCTGCGTAAAGCGCCTGCTGAGTGGCACGCACGTTGGGGATCTGGGTGGCTTCGCTGGAGCCGATCTGCAGGATGGCATTCGGCTCTTCGGTACCGGCAGCGATGATGCCGCGTGGACGCGAGTACTTGAAGCTACGGCCAACGATGTCGACGCCGTTGGCCAGCAATGCGGCGGCCAGGCTGTCACCGGCATAGCCTTGGTAGCTCTTGCCGTTGAAGGTGAAGTTCAGGACCTTGCTGCGGTCGATACGGCCGCCGCTGGCGAGGCGATAGGTCTGGCTCATACTTTTTCCCCTTGGCCTTTGACGGTCGACGGTGCGCTGCTGGACTTGCCGCCTGCGGTCACCTGCGGCTTCTCGCCAATCTTGTAGGTTTCCAGAATTTCGTAGGTCACGGTGTCACGGGTGACGTTGAAGTACTGACGGCAGCCGGCGACGTGGTCCCACAGTTCGTGGTGAATACCGCGCGGGTTGTCGCGGAAGAACATGTAGGTGCCCCACTCCTCGTCGGAGCAGGCATTAGGGTCCAGCGGGCGGGCGATGTGGGCCTGGCCAGAGGCGTGGAACTCTTCTTCGGAGCGCAGCTCGCCGCAATGGGGACAGAAAATTTGCAACATGACAGTGTCTCCGGTTAGTGGGCGACGGCAGCGGCGCCGTGTTCGTCGATCAGCGCGCCGTTGTAGAAACGGTCGATGGAGAAAGGCGCGGCCAGCGGGTGCATCTCGCCCTTGGCCAGGCTCGCCGCGAAGACGTTGCCCGAGCCTGGGGTAGCCTTGAAGCCACCAGTACCCCAGCCGCAGTTGAAGAACATGTTCTTGACCGGCGTCTTGGAAATGATCGGGCAGGCGTCCGGGGTGGTGTCGACGATGCCGCCCCACTGACGGTTCATGCGTACGCGCGACAGGTTCGGGAACATCTCGACGATCGCCTGCAGGGTGTGCTCGATGACCGGGTAGGAACCCCGTTGGCCGTAGCCGACCCAGCTGTCGATACCGGCACCGATCACCAGGTCGCCCTTGTCGGACTGGCTGATGTAACCGTGTACGGCGTTGGACATGATCACGCTGTCGATGATCGGCTTGATCGGCTCGGACACCAGGGCTTGCAGCGGGTGCGATTCCAGCGGCAGGCGGAAGCCAGCCAGCTTGGCCATGTGCCCGGAGTTACCGGCGGTGACCACGCCGACGCGCTTGGCACCGATGAAGCCCTTGTTGGTTTCGACACCGATGACCGCGCCGTTTTCCTTGCGGAAGCCGATCACTTCGGTCTGCTGGATCAGGTCGACACCCAGGGCGTCGGCAGCACGGGCGAAGCCCCAGGCCACGGCGTCGTGACGGGCTACGCCGCCGCGGCGCTGGACGGTGGCGCCGAGGATCGGATAACGGGTGTTCTTCGAGCAGTCCAGGTAGGGGATCTCGGCCGCGACCTGAGCGGTGTTGAGCAACTCGCCATCGACGCCGTTGAGGCGGTTGGCGGAGACTCGGCGTTCGGAGTCACGCATGTCTTGCAAGGTGTGGCACAGGTTGTAGACGCCACGCTGGGAGAACATCACGTTGTAGTTGAGGTCCTGGGACAGGCCTTCCCACAATTTCATGGCGTGCTCGTACAGGTGCGCCGACTCGTCCCACAGGTAGTTGGAACGCACGATGGTGGTGTTACGGGCGGTGTTGCCGCCGCCCAGGTAACCCTTCTCGATCACCGCGACGTTGGTGATGCCGTGCTCCTTGGCCAGGTAGTAGGCCGTGGCCAGGCCATGACCGCCACCACCGACGATGACCACGTCGTAGACCTTCTTAGGGGTCGGCGTGCGCCACATGCGCTGCCAGTTCTCGTGGTGGCTGAGGGAGTGTTTGAAGAGGCCGAAGCCCGAATAGCGTTGCATTGTCGTTTACTCCACTCAGCGGTAAACAGGGAAGTCTGCGCACAGTGCGGCGACGTTCTTCGCCACATCGGCTTCGACGTCGGCGTCACCGAGGTTGTCGAGGATGTCGCAGATCCAGCCGGCCAGGGCCACGCACTGGGCGACCTTGAAACCACGGGTGGTAACGGCTGGCGTACCGATACGCAGACCAGAGGTGACGAACGGCGACTGCGGATCGTTCGGCACGGCGTTCTTGTTGACGGTGATGTGCGCGCGGCCCAGGGCGGCGTCGGCATCTTTGCCGGTCAGGCCCTGACGGATCAGGCTGACCAGGAACAGGTGGTTGTCAGTGCCACCGGAGACCACGTCGTAGCCACGGTCGACGAACACCTGGGCCATGGCCCGGGCATTTTCGATGACCTGCTGCTGATAGGCCTTGAACTCAGGCTCCAGCGCTTCCTTGAAGCACACCGCCTTGGCGGCGATCACGTGCATCAGCGGGCCGCCCTGGGCGCCAGGGAACACCGCGGCGTTGAGCTTTTTCTCGATCTCTTCGTTGGCCTTGGCCAGGATCAGGCCGCCACGTGGGCCGCGCAGGGTCTTGTGGGTGGTGGTGGTGACGACGTCGGCGAACGGGATCGGGTTCGGGTACAGGCCAGCGGCGACCAGGCCGGCAACGTGGGCCATGTCGACGAACAGCAGCGCACCGACCTTGTCGGCGATGGCGCGGAAGCGTGGGAAGTCGAGGGTCTTGGAGTAGGCCGAGAAGCCAGCGACGATCATCTTCGGCTTGTGCTCGACAGCCAGACGCTCGACTTCATCGTAGTCGATCAGGCCGGTATTGGTGTCGATACCGTATTGAACTGCGTTGTACAGTTTGCCCGAGGACGACACCTTGGCGCCGTGGGTGAGGTGGCCACCGTGGGCCAGGCTCATGCCCAGGATGGTGTCGCCGGCCTGCAGCAGGGCCAGGTAGACGGCGCCGTTGGCCGAGGAGCCGGAGTGCGGCTGGACGTTGGCGTAGTCGGCGCCGAACAACTGCTTGGCACGCTCGATGGCCAGCGCCTCGACCTTGTCGACGTGCTCGCAACCGCCATAGTAGCGCTTGCCTGGGTAGCCTTCGGCGTACTTGTTGGTCAGGCCGCTGCCCTGGGCCTGCATCACGCGCTTGCTGGTGTAGTTTTCCGAGGCGATCAGTTCGATGTGATCTTCCTGACGCTGTTCTTCGGCATTCATCGCCGCCAGCAGTGCATCGTCGTAACCCTGGATCTGGTCTTGCTTGCTGAACATCGTGTATCTCCCGGCAGCGATCGTTTTTTGTCGTGGGGCACTGTGGCCCTTTGTGGCGATGGTATGACTGGCCGGGGTGGGTCAGATGCCTGCGCACGCCTTGCAATGGCGCGTTTACGACATTCGTTGCGGTGTTGGCTTCTTCGCGGGCAAGCCCGCTCCCACAGGCCCCTACTGATCTCGAAATCAGTGGTGTACCTATGGGAGCGGGCTTGCCCGCGAAGAGGCCGGCACAGATCCACAGCTTGTATAGGCAACCGCCGAATCGATGGTTTAGAGTGCGGTTCTGCGTCGTATAAAGGACCGCCGTGATGACCGACAACAACCAACAATTCGCCAGCGACAACTATTCCGGTATCTGCCCGGAAGCCTGGGCGGCCATGGAAAAGGCCAACCACGGCCATGAGCGCGCCTATGGCGACGACCAGTGGACCGAGCGTGCTGCCGAGTACTTCCGGCAATTGTTCGAAACCGACTGCGAGGTGTTCTTCGCCTTCAACGGTACCGCCGCCAACTCGCTGGCCCTGGCCTCGCTGTGCCAGAGCTATCACAGCGTGATCTGTTCCGAGACGGCCCACGTCGAAACCGACGAATGCGGCGCGCCGGAGTTCTTCTCCAACGGCTCGAAACTGCTCACCGCCGCCAGCACCCACGGTAAGTTGACGCCGCAATCGATCCGCGAAGTAGCGCTCAAACGTCAGGACATCCACTACCCCAAGCCGCGTGTTGTGACCCTCACCCAGGCTACCGAAGTGGGAACCGTGTACCGTCCCGACGAGCTCAAGGCGATCAGCGCCACCTGCAAGGATCTGGGCTTGAACCTGCACATGGACGGCGCTCGGTTCAGCAATGCCTGCTCCTTCCTTGGCTGCACTCCGGCGGAGCTGACCTGGAAGTCGGGCGTCGATGTGCTGTGCTTCGGAGGCACCAAGAACGGCATGGCGGTGGGCGAGGCAATCCTGTTCTTCAACCGCTCCCTGGCCGAGGATTTCGACTATCGCTGCAAACAGGCAGGACAACTGGCGTCGAAGATGCGCTTTCTATCGGCGCCTTGGGTCGGCCTGCTCGAAGGCGACGCCTGGTTGCGCCATGCCGCGCATGCCAACCACTGCGCGCAACTGCTGGCGTCGTTGGTGAAAGGCTTGCCCGGGGTCGAGCTGATGTTCCCGGTGGAAGCCAACGGGGTGTTCCTGCAAATGCCGGAGGCCGCCTTGGACGCATTGCGCGGCAAGGGTTGGCGCTTCTATACCTTCATCGGTAGCGGCGGTGCGCGGTTCATGTGCTCGTGGGATACCCAAGAGGCACGGGTGCGGGAGCTGGCGGCGGATATCCGCAGCATCCTCGGCACCTGAAAGTTTGCCGGGGACGCTATGCGCTCCCGGCTATCGATCAGGACTCGGCGATGGTCCGAACGATGGCGTCTACCGTGGCATCGATCTGAGCCTGGGTACGCTCGAGGGTCTGCTGGTGTTCCTTCTGCAGCTCCACCTGTTTCGAACACAGGTTCAGGGCCGCCAGCACCAGCAACTTGTCGCCAATCAGCGTCGGATACTGACGCTTGGTTTCAGCCAGGGCGGTGTTGAGCATCCGCACCGCCTGCGCCAGGGTTTCCTCCTGACCTTCAGGCGCCTTGATCGAATAGTCGCTGCCCAGGATCGACACGACATTGATCGGCTGCGCTTGCAGTCTCATGCGCCGACGACGCCTGCACTGGCGCGCTCGACCAGCGCCTGGATACGCGCGGCGGTGGCACCGTGCTTCTCTTCCTGCTCCATCAACGACAGCTGCAGGTTTTCGTTTTCTTCCTTGGCCTGGGCCAGTTCCTGGCCGAGGGCGGTGTTCTGCTCGGTGAGTTGAGCGTTCTTGTGCATCAGGTCGCTGACCAGTTGCTCGAGTTGATTCAGGGAGGCTTCCAACATGGGGGCAGGTCTCGGTTGTTGCAAAGGGCGCACACGATAAAGAAAAGCGCGAACCCCCGCCATTAAATATCGGATTCTCAAGGCAAAAGCCTGCGCAGATTGACAGGCTCAACACCACCTTGTTCCGACCTTGGTCAACCGCTGGTCGAGTATTTGGATAGCTGCCTCCTATTTTCATCCGCCAGAGCCTCAAGACTCGACGCCCCCGACCGATAGCGAGTTGGGTCTCATTTCGTCGCATGGATCGCGTTCCCTCTCCATTGCCTGGATTCCTTTCCATGTCCTTACGCAACATGAATATCGCCCCGCGTGCGCTGCTGGGGTTTGCCTTGATCGGCGTGCTGATGCTTGGCCTTGGTATCTTCTCGCTCATGCAGATGGGCAACATCCGACAGGCTGGTGTCACCATCGAGCAGATCAGCGTGCCGAGCATCAAGGCCCTGGACGATTTGAACGCACTGAACCTGCGTCTGCGCACTTTGTCCTTCCGCCTGCTGCTCAACCGTGAGGCGCAGAGCCAGCAGGATATCCTCAGGCTGATGGAGCAGCGTAACGGCCAGATCGACACAGCCCGGCGCACCTACGAGCCGCTGATCGTCGCCAGCGATGAGCGGGCGGCCTACGACCAATACGAGCAGTTGCTCACCCAGTACCGCCAGCTCGAATCGCGCATGCGCAGTTTGAGCCAGGCCGACAAGCTTGAAGAGCTGCGCGCGCTGATCAACACCGAAGTGCAGGCAAACTCCGAGCAAATCAACCAGGTGATGGACAACCTGGTGCGGATCAACACCGATCAGACCCGCGAAACCAACGCCACGGCGGCCAGCCAGTACAACGCCGCCTTTGCCTTGGTCATCGGCCTGCTGGTGGCCGCCACAGTGCTGACCCTCCTCTGCGCCTTCCTGCTGACCCGCAGCATCGTCAAGCCGATCGACGACGCGCTCAAAGCTGCGGAGCAGATCGCCGATGGCGACCTGACGCACAGCATCAGCGCAGACGGCACCGACGAAGCTGCACGCCTGCTGCGTGCCATGGCCCGCATGCAGGACAAGTTGCGCGAGACCCTGCACCAGATTTCCGGTTCGGCCACCCAGCTGGCCTCCGCTGCCGAGGAGCTCAACGCGGTCACCGACGAAAGCGCCCGCGGCCTGCAACAGCAGAACAATGAAATCGAGCAGGCCGCCACTGCGGTCACCGAAATGACCAGTGCCGTGGAAGAAGTCGCACGCAACGCCGTCAGCACCTCGGAAGCGTCCAGCGAAGCCAGCCGCTCGGCCGGCGACGGACGTGACCTGGTCATGGAAACGGTCGGCGCCATCGAACGCATGAGCGAAGACGTGCAGGGCACGTCCAAGTTGATCACCCACCTGGCCGAGCAGTCGCGCGACATCGGCAAGGTGCTGGACGTGATCCGCGGTTTGGCCGACCAAACCAACCTGCTGGCTCTGAACGCGGCAATCGAAGCGGCACGGGCAGGCGAGGCAGGCCGTGGCTTCGCCGTGGTGGCTGACGAAGTACGAGCATTGGCTCACCGCACCCAGCAGTCGACCAGCGAAATCGAGCGCATGATCGGCAGCATCCAGGGCGGCACCGAGGAGGCAGTCGCGTCGATGCGCACCAGCACCGAGCGCGCCGAATCGACCCTGAACATCGCCAAGGGTGCCGGTATGGCACTGGATACCATTGCCGGGGCAGTGGCGCAGATCAACGAACGCAATCTGGTGATCGCCAGTGCGGCGGAAGAGCAGGCCCAGGTGGCGCGGGAGGTGGACCGCAACCTGGTGAACATCAACGACCTGTCGGTGCAGAGCGCGACCGGCGCGCATCAGACCAGCGCGGCGAGTACCGAGCTGTCGCGCCTGGCGGTCGACCTGAATGGCTTGGTGGCGCGGTTCCGGACCTGATCCGAGAACGCCGGGGCCGCTTTGCGGCCCATCCGCAGAACAAAACACAACTCATTGATTTAGCCGAAATCTGTGGGAGCGGGCTTGTCCCGCGAACACCGGCGAAGCCGGTGCCATCCACCGCGTCGCCCCATTCGCGGGACAAGCCCGCTCCCACAGGCCACAGTTTTCGGCGCTCCGACTTGCCCCATGAAGGCGTCATCAGAGCCAAACAGCATCCCAATGCGAATAGTCGCCTGCCCGGCCAACCAATCCGGCTCTTATTGGGTTGGCAACGATGTACCTCGCAACTTTCAACACGCTCTCTTCCCGACGCAATGCCCGGTCCTGATAGCCCGGCTGCCATATTCTTTCGCGGCGCATGCCTTGCCGATACAGCGCATGACTGCTGCGTGACTTGAACCTGCGCATCAAGCAGCAAAGGGTGGCGTCTCGCAATTCGATCAACCAATGCACATGGTCAGGCATCACCACCCACGCCAGGGAGTGACAAAGTCCATCGATTTCAGCCAGCCTGAATTGCTGGATGACGCTGCGAGCGAGTTGGAGCTGGGTGAAGATCTGCTTTCGCTGGTGAGTTACCGTGGTCAGCAGGTAAATACCACCTGGCTGGGAGAAACGACCACGGCGTAGAAGGCAGGATTGGGCACGGTCCATGTGATGTCCCTGAATCAAAGCACGGGATAGACCCTAGCCGAGGGATCAACGACATGAGACGGAGAATGCTTTCTGGATGTTGGCAGACTCTCCCACAGGCTCAGCGCAATTCCTGTGGGAGCGGCGGTTCGGCGTCCCGATTTTCCCCACGAATGGGCTGCGAAGCAGCCCCATGCATCCCAGGATCAGTAATCGATCCGCACATCCCCCTTCGGCACGCTGCAGCACGACAGGATGTAACCCTCGGCTTCGTCTTCCTCGGTGATGCCGCCGTTGTGCTCCATCTCCACTTCGCCGCCAAGCTTGAGCACCTTGCAGGTGCCGCAGATGCCCATGCCGCAGGCCTTGGGAATCATCAGGCCGACTTTGGCAGCCGCCGCGTGCACCGTTTCGCCGGGGGCGATACGGATGCTCTTCTCGCTGCCGATGAATTCCACCAGGTTGAGTTCGGAGACGTCCACTTCCGGCGCGTCGGCAGCCTGCTCGGCATGTTCCACCGCGTCGGCCTTGGCTTCTGCAGGCGTCGCGCCGAACGACTCCTCGTGGTAGTTGTTCATGTCGAAGCCGACCGCCTCAAGCATGCGCTTGACCGCCGTCATGTACGGGGTCGGGCCACAGCAGAAGATGGTGCGTTCCATGTAGTCAGGGGCGATCAGCTCCATCAACCGCTGGTTCAGGTAGCCACGATAGCCCGCCCAGGGTTCGCCCAGCCCGTGCTTTTCGCAAATGATGTGCAGGCTGAAGTTGGGGATGCGCGAAGCCATCTGCTCCAGCTCGCGGTGGTAGATGATGTCCTTGGGCGAACGGGCACTGTGCACGAAGACCATGTCGACGTTGGCGTTGGTGTCGTAGAACCAGCGCGCCATCGACATCACTGGAGTGATGCCGACACCGCCGGAAAGATACAGCACCTTGCCGGCCGGGAAGTCGATGGCGTTGAACAACCCTACCGGCCCGTGCACCGGCACCTCGAGGCCTTCATGCATGGTGTCGTGGAGGAAGTTCGAGACCTGCCCGCCAGGTACCCGCTTGACCGTGATGGAGAAGCTGTAGGGCACCGACGGCGAGCTGGAAATGGTGTAGGAGCGCATCACCGGCTTGCCTTCGATCTCCAGCTCCAGGGTCACGAACTGCCCTGGCTTGAAGAAGAACATGATCGGCTGGTCGGCCATGAAGCAGAAGGTGCGCACGTCCCAGGTCTCCTGGATGACCTTGACGCAGCGCACGATGTGGCGGCCGTTGGCCCAGGTCTGGGTAGTGACCGGATTGAGGAATGTATCGGACATGTTCTTCTCCAGCAGCCAACGATTGGCCTTTTTCTGGCTGTGATGATGCGCAACCCGAGAGCGATGTACATTCCTGCCAGCGACATCGGCGTGCTTATCGCGACCAGCCCCGCGATACGTGGTCTGGCGCGTCGTAATTCAAATCGGCCATGTCGCCCATGGATACGGTTCGGGGCGTCTTCGGACGCACACTCCTCGGCAAAAGAAACCGCTGTTTTCAAACGACAGCCTTGCGGCACCACCACAACGATTAGCCACCTTTTGCCGGCCGTACACGGCCCCGAGGAATACACGATGGACGTCACCGCAACCCTGAGCCTGGGCGATCCACTGGAACCTGCACGCAAGGCCACCGCCGAGATGCTGCAGACCCGCGAGCGCACCTACTCGCTGCCCCAGCCGTTCTACACCGACGAACGTCTGTTCCAGATCGACATGCAGGAGATTTTCCACAAGGAATGGCTGATCGCCGGCATGACCTGCGAGATCCCGGCCAAGGGCAACTACATCACCCTACAGATCGGCAAGAACCCGATCATCGTGGTGCGCGGGGCCGAAGGCAAGGTGCATGCCTTCCACAACGTCTGTCGTCACCGCGGTTCGCGCCTGTGCGTCAGCGAAAAGGGCAAGGTGGCCAAGCTGGTCTGCCCGTACCACCAGTGGACCTACGAGCTCGACGGGCGCCTGCTGTTCGCCGGCACCGAGATGGGCAGCGACTTCGACATGAATCAGTACGGCCTCAAGCCGGTGAACGTGAAGGTAGCCGGTGGCTACATCTTCATCAGCCTGGCCGAGAATCCGCCTGCCATCGACGAGTTCCTGGCCACCCTGGACCACTACATGGAACCGTACGACATGGAGAACACCAAGGTGGCCGTACAGACCACCTTGATGGAAAAGGCCAACTGGAAGCTGGTGCTGGAAAACAACCGCGAGTGCTACCACTGCAACGGTTCCCACCCGGAGCTGTTGCAGACCCTGCTGGAATGGGACGACACCAACGATCCACGCGCCGACCAGGCCTTCAAGGACCACGTGGCCGCCTCCGCCGCCGCCTGGGAAGCCGAGAAGATCCCATACCTGCACAAGAGCCATGGTCTGCGTAACCGGATCGTGCGCATGCCGCTGCTCAAGGGCACCGTGTCGATGACCATGGACGGCAAGCAGGCCTGCCAGAAGCTGATGGGCCGCATCAAGAACCCGGACCTGGGCTCGATGCGCATCCTGCACCTGCCGCACTCGTGGAACCACTGCATGGGCGATCACATGATCGTGTTCACCGTATGGCCGATCAGCGCCCAGGAGACCATGGTCACCACCAAGTGGCTGGTGCACAAGGATGCTGTGGAAGGTGTCGATTACGACCCTGAGCGCATGCGCAAGGTGTGGGACGCCACCAACGACCAGGACCGCCGTCTGGCTGAAGAGAACCAACGCGGCATCAACTCCACTGCTTATCAGCCCGGCCCGTACTCGAAGACCTACGAGTTTGGTGTAGTGAACTTCATCGACTGGTACAGCCAGCGTGTGCTGGAAAACCTCGGTGCCGAGCCTGCGCCTTACCTCAAGGAAGTCGTAGCGCAATAACTGCAGAGGGCAACACAGGAGCGCCCCGGCTGACACGTCAGCCGGGGCGTTTTTACATGGCCATCCAAAGGCTTCGCACAGCTTAACCACAGATTGCGCAATGTATGCTGTGCACATCCGCCCACCCCCGCTTTACTCCCTGTGGATAATCCAGTCAAGCTACTGAAATCACTCGTCTGTTTCGGCCAGCAAGAGCATTTGATCAGTTTTTGACCAAAGCCGCGGAGGCCTGGATATACGTGGGCTGCAGGGTTTGTCGAACAGATTATCCACAGAGCCGCCAACAGCGATTGTGGGAAACTCTGAGATTCCAGGGCAAGATTGCCCCGCACGGGTCGGCAGGAAGACTGTTCGTTTTTTGATCAAAGGCCTGGAAGCCTTATAGGGCGGGGGCTTTAGCGAGGGATGAACACTTTATCCACATACTGGCGAACAGATTCAGTGGGCAAAAAAGCTCACCAGGCGCCTTCGTCGTCAAGCCGGCGATGGCGCCTGGGTTAGGGATCAGCGCAGTACGCCCTCCTCCACCAACAGCTTGAGAATCGCCTCGGCGCCTTCCTGTGGCGATACGTCCTTGAGCACCTTGCCCCCACCACCGCTGGCCTTGGCCGTCGCAGCCTTCATGCGGTCGGCGCCGCTCTTGGCCTTGATCACCTTCAATCGCTTGGGTCGAGGCCGTGCAGGCTGCAGTTCGGAGTCGGACAGCCATTCGTCCTCGACAATGGCCACGTTACGCGCCGCCAACACGCCCCGGCGCGCAGGTCCAAATGCACTCTGACGTGGCTTGGGCGCTGCGTTATCCACAGTGGCCAGCAAGGGCAGGCGCACCTTCAGGCGTCGACGCTGGCCACGTGGCAAGGCCTGCAGCACCTGGGCAGTGCCGTTGTCGATCGACTCCACCTCGGCCAGTCCCACGATCAGCGGCCAGCCGAGCTTTTCCGCCAGCAGGAACGGCAACATGCCCGACCCCTCGCCGGTTTCCGCCTGGCTACCGGTCAACACCAACTGGGCGCCGGCATCGCGCAGGTAATCGCCCAGCACCCCGAGCACATCGGCGCCTGCGGGTTGTTCCAATACGTCCAGATGATTCAGGCCCATGCCCAGGTAGGCACGCAGGGCCTCCTCGCGTGGATCGCCGGCATGCACCACCTGCAAGTTATCCCCAGCCAGTTGCAAGCCCAACTCCACGGCCCGCGCATCCTGCTCGGCGCGACGGGCGCGACCGGAGCTGGGGTGGGCACCGATGGAAACCAGGCTGATGACTTTCGTACTCATGCTCGTGCCCTTATGCCGCGTCGCGCTGGCCGCCACTGCGGAAGTTTTCCACAGCCTCGATCAGTGCCTGGAGAATCGCCGAGCTGTCGCCAATCACCGACAGGTCGGCCCGTTTGATCATGTCGCAGCCCGGGTCCATGTTGATCGCCACCACCTTGTCGCAGGCACCGATGCCCTGCAGGTGCTGGATAGCGCCGGAAATACCCACCGCCACGTAGACCCGTGCGGTGACCCAAGTACCCGTGGCTCCGACCTGACGGTTACGTGGCATGAAGCCGTCGTCCACCGCCACCCGTGAGGCGCCCTCGGTAGCGCCGAGAGCTGCGGTCGCCTTGTGATACAGGTCCCAGTCCTTCACGCCATTGCCGCCGGAGACGATGAACTCGGCCTCGGCCATGGCGATGGTAGCCGGATCCACAGCCACCGAGCCAAGATCCTCGATGCGCGACAAGCTGCGCGCCACGCCTGTGGACAACTCCACCGGCAACGCTTCATGACGAGTTTCGCTGACCGGCTCGGCGCACTCTGCCGCAGCCAGGATCAAACGCGGGACGGCACGTTGCAGGTCTTGCTGGCCAGCACCGGCGCGGCCGATGCATTGCCCGTCTTTGACCTGCCATACCCGCGTTGCCGGACGCTCGCCCAGCGCAGCGCCCAGGCGCCGGCCCAGTTCGCCGCCACCGGTGCGGCTGTCAGGCAGCAACCAGTGGCGCGGGGCGAACTGGTTATCCACAGCGCGCAGGCCCTGTACCAGTTGCTCCGGTGCATAACCCTCGAAAGCTTCGCCTTCAATGACCAGCAAACGGTCGACACCGGCTGTGGAAAAGTTGCTTTCCTTGTGTTCGCCAAAGACCACTGCCAACACCGCACCGTCGCTGCCGGCCAGGCTGTGGGCCAACCCGAGCAGGTCGCGGTCGTGGCTGCTCAGGCGGCCTCCGACCATGTCCGGCACCACGGCGATGTAGAAGGCAGGCGTCGCCACTTGGTGCAGTGGCAGCTTGACCTCGACCGCCGCCGTGCGGCGCGCGCCCCCAGCGGTGCCCTGTTGGGCGCCGCTGCGGTCGATCCGCTTGATGCCGGCCGGGCCGATAAAACCTGCGGCAAGCGCATGGGGGTTCTTGCGGATGAGGCCGTTGGGCCCCATCCAACTGCTCTGTTGCGTCTGCATCGCCGCATGCAGCGGATGCAGACGGTTACGGGCGATCCACTCGGCGCGTGGGTCGCGGCGGATGATGTCGCTCATCAGTGCACCTCCGCAGGTTCACGATTGACCGTTGGCGACTTTGGGACTGCGGGAGTTTCCTCCTCGATCAGCACATCGGCCACCAGTTCGGCGAGGTCTTTGATCTGTGGACGCGGTTCGACCACACCTTCGAGCATCGCGGTGCATTGCGGACATCCCACCGCCACCAATTCGGCCTCGGTTTCGCGGATGTCGTCCATGCGCATGTCGGGAATACGCTGCTTGCCTGGGATGTCGGTGATCGGCGCACCGCCGCCACCGCCACAGCAACGCGAGCGGAAGCCCGAACGCTGCATCTCGCGTACTTCGATACCCAGCGCCTTGAGCACTGCCCGCGGCGCTTCGTACTCGCCGTTGTAACGGCCCAGGTAGCACGGGTCGTGGTAGGTGACGCTGCCGCCCTTGTGCTGGCCGAGGTTGAGCTTGTCGGCAGCGATCAGTTCGGCGATGTAGGTACTGTGGTGCTGCACCTGATAGTCGCCGCCCAGGGCGCCGTATTCGTTCTTCAGCACATGGAAACTGTGCGGGTCACAGGTGACGATGCGCTGGAACCTGTACTTGGCCAGGGTCTGGATGTTGCGTTTGGCCAATTGCTGGAAGGTCGCTTCATCACCCAGACGACGGGCCACGTCGCCACTGTCGCGCTCTTCCAGGCCGAGCACGGCGAAGTCCACACCCGAAGCCTTCAGTACCTTGACGAACGAACGCAGGGTGCGCTGGTTGCGCATGTCGAACGCACCGTCGCCGACCCAGAACAACACCTCGGTGGTTTTCACCTCCGACAGCAGTTTCAGGTTCAGGTCGGCCGCCCAGTTCATCCGTCCGCCGGGGGCGAAACCGCCAGGGTTGTCGGTGGCGATCAGGTTGTCCAGCACCTCGGCGCCCTTGTTCGGCGTGGCGCCTTTTTCCAAGGTGAGATGTCGGCGCATGTCAACGATGGCGTCGACGTGCTCGATCATCATCGGGCATTCCTCGACGCAGGCGCGGCAGGTGGTGCACGACCACAGCGTCTCGGCGTCGACCAGACCATTGACGATCGGCTGGTGCGGATGGCCGCCATGCTCCCCGATCGGCTTGCCCGGATACGGGCTGCCGGCGAATTGAGCGTCGCTGCCACCGGCCAGGCCGATGACCATGTCCTGGATGAGTTTCTTCGGGTTCAGCGGCTGGCCGGCAGCGAAGGCCGGGCACATGGCTTCACATTTACCGCACTGTACACAGGCATCGAAGCCCAGCAGCTGGTTCCAGGTGAAGTCCACGGGCTTTTCCACGCCCAGTGGTGCATTCGGGTCTTCCAGGTCCAGCGGCTTGAGGCCGGTGGAGCGACCGCCGCCGAAGCGCTCGGCGCGGCGGTGCCAGGCCAGGTGCAGGGCACCGGCGAAGGCGTGTTTCATCGGCCCGCCCCAGGTCATGCCGAAGAACAGCTCCGACACGCCCCACAGCACCCCGAGGCCGAGCACACCGATCATCACCCAACCCCCGGTGTTGGCCGGCAGGATGCCGGCGACCGGCAAGGTGGCGATGAAGAAGCTCGCGGCGAACACCAGCAGGCTTCTCGGCAAGCGCATCCACGGGCCCTTGGACAGGCGCGAAGGAGGATTCAGGCGGCGTTTGAAGACAAAGATGGCACCGCTGAACATGATCACCGTAGCGACCAGCAAGGCGTAACCGAGGATCTTGCTCTGCAGGCCGAAGCCGTGCACCAGGATCGCCAAGACTGCCGAGAGCACGAAGCCACCGGCGGTGGCCACGTGGGTCTTGGACATGTACTTGTCGCGCTCGACCACATGGTGCAGGTCCACCAGGTAGCGCCGCGGCATCGCCAGCAGCCCGCCGATCAGGTCGACCTTGCTCGGCCGGCCACGACGCCACATGCGCACCCGGCGCAGGGCGCCGAGCACTGCCAGGCCAAGGGCAGCGAACAGCAGGATGGGTAGAAGGGTGTTCAACATGGGAGGCTCCCACAACAGCTGGATTCTTGCGCCGATTCTCAGGATGGGCGCGGACCCTGTGGGAGCGGGCTTGCCCGCGAATACGTCAGATCAGACAACGCTGTCGTTCATGCTGACGCTTTCGCGGGCAAGCCCGCTCCCACAGGGGGCCAGTCCCGCCCACAGTGGGGCGGTATTCATGCCACCAGGATCAAAAGTCCTTGCACAGGCGCAGGGCGTCGTAGATCGCCGCATGCACGTTGCGCTGGGCCACGCAGTCGCCGATGCGATACAACAGGTACCCTTCGCCCGGCTGGCTGAGGATCGGCTGTGGCTTGATGGCGAACAGCGCCTCCACGTCGATCTGGCCCTTGTTGCGCGAACCTTCCTTCAGCGCGTAGTACAACTGCTCGTCAGGACGCACGCCGTTCTCGACCACGACCTGGTCGACCACGCGCTCTTCCTTGGCGCCGGTGTATTCGTTCTCGAGCACCGCCACCAGCTTGTCGCCTTCGCGGTAGACTTTCTCCAGCATCATGTCCCCGGTCATGATCACTTCCTTGGGGTACAGGCTGCGGTAGTAGGTCGGGAATGTCGTACCGCCCATCGCCACGCCCGGCTTGATATCGTCGGTGACGATTTCGACCTGGGCACCCTTGTCGGCCAGGAAGTCCGCAGTGGACATGCCGGTGAATTCGCAGATGGTGTCGTACACCAGTACGTTCTTGCCCGGCGCGACCTTGCCGTCGAGCACATCCCAACTGCTGACCACCAATCCTTCTTCAGCACCCCAGTGCTCGTTCTGCTCGACGAACGGATGACCGCCCACCGCCAGCACGATGATGTCCGGGCGCAGGTCTTGGATGGTCGCGACATCGGCCGCGGTACCCAGGCGCAGGTCAACCTTCAGACGGGCGAACTCCAGCTGGTACCAGCGGGTGATGCCGGCGATCTGGTCGCGCTGCGGCGCCTTGGCGGCGATGGTGATCTGCCCGCCGATCTGATCCTTCTTCTCGAACACGGTCACGTCGTGGCCACGCTCGGCAGCCACGCGCGCGGCTTCCATGCCGGCAGGGCCGGCACCGACCACCACTACCTTGCGCTTGGGCCCGGTGCTCTTCTCGATGATGTGCGGCACGCCCATGTATTCACGGGAGGTGGCGGCGTTCTGGATGCACAGCACGTCCAGACCTTGGTACTGGCGGTCGATGCAGTAGTTGGCACCGACGCACTGCTTGATCTGGTCGACCTGGCCCATCTTGATCTTGGCGATCAGGTGCGGGTCGGCGATGTGCGCACGGGTCATGCCGACCATGTCGACATAGCCGCCTTCCAGAATACGCGTGGCCTGGTTCGGGTCCTTGATGTTCTGCGCGTGCAGTACCGGGACCTTGACCACTTCCTTGATGCCGGCAGCCAGGTGCAGGAACGGCTCCGGCGGGTAGCTCATGTTCGGGATGACGTTGGCCAGGGTGTTGTGGGTGTCGCAACCTGAACCGACCACGCCGATGAAGTCGAGCATGCCGGTGGCATCGTAGTAAGCGGCGATCTGTTTCATGTCCTCGTGGCTCAGGCCATCGGGATGGAACTCGTCACCACAGATACGCATGCCCACGCAGAAGTCGTCGCCGACCTCGGCGCGCACGGCTTTGAGCACTTCCAGACCGAACTTCATGCGGCCTTCGAAGCTACCGCCCCATTCGTCGGTACGCTTGTTGACCCGCGGGCTCCAGAACTGGTCGATCATGTGCTGGTGCACGGCCGACAGCTCGACGCCATCCAGGCCGCCTTCCTTGGCCCGCCGCGCAGCTTGGGCGTAGTTGCCGATCACGCGCCAGATCTCTTCCACCTCGATGGTTTTGCAGGTGGCACGGTGCACGGGTTCACGGATGCCCGACGGCGACATCAGGGTCGGCCAGTTGAAACCGTCCCAACGTGAGCGACGGCCCATGTGGGTAATCTGAATCATGATCTTGGCGCCATGCTTGTGCATGGCGTCGGCGAGATTCTGGAAGTGCGGGATGATGCGGTCGGTGGACAGGTTGACCGAGGACCACCACTCCTGCGGGCTGTCGATGGCAACCACCGACGATCCACCGCAGATCGCCAGGCCAATGCCGCCTTTGGCCTTTTCTTCGTAATACTTCACGTAACGGTCGGTGGTCATGCCGCCGTCAGTGGCGTAGACCTCGGCATGCGCGGTGCTGAGCACGCGGTTGCGGATGGTCAGTTTGCCGATCTGGATCGGCTGGAACATTGCTTCGAATGCCATGACGCTCTCTCCGACTTACAACGGCTTGACGACGAACAGGCCGTCATCGTGACCTTCTTCCGAACCGCCGTAGACCTGCTCGGCCACGGTGCGAATCGAACTGCCACGGGCGGCGAGAATCTGGTCCATGGCACCAGCGAACCAGCCGGTGAACATGTAGTCGACCTTGCGGCCGCACTTGCCATAGACGTAGACGAACGCAGAGTGCTTGAGCTTGACGCTGCAGGTGCCCTTGTCGAGGTCGATGTCCTGGATCTCGAACAGGCCCCAGCCACGTTGGCTCAGTCGCTTCATGTAGTGCTCGAATACCGCCACACCTTCCAGGCCATGGCACTCGGCTTCTTTCTCGCACCAGTGCCAGGCGGACTTGTAGCCGGCCTTGTAGAGGATCTCGGCGTAGGCGTCAGCACCCAGCACTTCCTCGATACCGATGTGGTTGTTGACGAAGAAGTGGCGCGGCACGTACAGCATCGGCAAGGCGTCGCTGGTCCAGACACCGGTTTCGCTGTCGACTTCGATTGGCAATTGCGGGGCGATCTTGGCCATGGAAACTCAACTCCATAAAATTTTTGTTTGGATGCCCCGGCGTTGCTGGCAGGGGCTTTCAGGCTTTGGAGAGCGGCTTACTCGCCCCACACGTCCTTGAGGACGTTGACCCAGTTCTCGCCCATGATCTTGCGTACCACGCGCTCGGAATGGCCGCGCTTGAGCAAGGTTTCGGTGAGGTTGGGGAATTCGCCCACGGTGCGAATGCCCAGCGGGTTGATGATCTTGCCGAAGTTGGTCAGACGTCGGGCATAGCCCTTGTCGTGGGTCAGGTACTCGAAGAACTCCTGACCGTGACCCTGTGTGAAGTCGGTACCGATACCGATAGCGTCTTCACCGACGATGTTCATGGTGTACTCGATGGCCTCGGCGTAGTCGTCGATGGTCGAGTCGATGCCCTTGGCCAGGAACGGCGCGAACATGGTCACGCCAACGAAGCCACCATGGTCGGCGATGAACTTCAGCTCTTCGTCCGACTTGTTGCGCGGGTGCTCCTTGAGGCCCGAAGGCAGGCAATGCGAATAGCAGACCGGCTTCTTCGATTCGAGAATGACTTCTTCGGAGGTTTTGGAGCCGACATGGGACAGGTCGCACATGATGCCGACGCGGTTCATCTCGGCGACGATCTCGCGACCGAAGCCCGACAGGCCACCGTCACGCTCGTAGCAGCCGGTGCCGACCAGGTTCTGGGTGTTGTAGCACATCTGCACGATGCCCACGCCCAACTGCTTGAACACGTCGACGTAAGCGATCTGGTCCTCGAACGCATGGGCGTTCTGGAAGCCGAAGAGGATACCGGTCTTGCCCAGTTCCTTGGCCTTGCGGATGTCGGCGGTGGTGCGCACCGGCATCACCAGGTCGCTGTTGTCGCGGATCAGCTTCTGGCTGGCGGCGATCTGATCGACGGTGGCCTTGAAGCCTTCCCAGACCGACACGGTGCAGTTGGCCGCGGTGAGCCCGCCCTTGCGCATGTCCTCGAACAGCTCGCGGTTCCATTTGGCAATGATCAGGCCGTCAATGACGATGCTGTCGGCGTGAAGTTCGGCTGGGCTCATCAGGCTGTCCCCTATTATCGATACGGGTCGCGCCGAATCTTCTGCCGGCGCTTTGGAGCCAGCATATGCTTGTGCCCAAAGGCGCCCCGATACAAAAACGACAGGGGGTTTGCCGAAAGCGTCAATGCCCGACATCGGGGCGTCTGGCGCGGTGCGCGGGGATGAGAGACAGTCGCGATAACGACATTTACCGCATTACATGAACATTTCGTCAGGGAGCTATCGTCTTGTCTGCGGCTGAGCGAGAATCCAGCCGATTCGTCAGCCTTGTTGAGGAGAAAACGGATGAAATCAATGGCATGGCTGGTCTTGCTGGCCGTGGTCACGGCTGCCCACGCCGGTGAGGAAGAAAGCACCCCGTGCGACAACGTCGAGACCGAACAGCAGACATTCGCCTGCGCTGCGTTCAACAAGCAGACCGCCGAGCGTGAGTTGAAAGCCGCGTACGACGATCTGATCCAGCGCATCCGCGATCAATATGCCGATGCGCCGGGCCAGGCCAGCGGCCTGATCCAGCGCATGGAGGCGGCAGAAAAACTGTGGGCGCAGTTGCGCGATGCCGATTGCAAGGTCGAGACCTATGCCGAAAAGCCTGGCAGTCCGGCGTTCGAAGCGGCGTGGAGCACCTGTGTGGCGCAGCGCAGCGATGACCGCTCGGAATATTTACAAGGCATTGGGCAACAATGAAACGCCGCCGGTACTGACCGACCTTATTTTCCCACTGGGATCGTTATAGGCTTGGTCGTTACAGGCGGTCTATCGGTCGCAGGCACTGTAAACGGTTGCGTATGGTGGCCCTTCAAGGTGCGCTCATCGAACCACTCCACTCGCATGGTGGAGGCACTCCAGTCGAACATCACACGTAGGTAGGTGCCAAACATGATCGCCCCGCTGGAATACAGGGGAACCTTGCCGTACATCGAGTAGTTCATCTTGCCCAGGTCGCCGTGGTGATGGCCGGCAAACAGAGCCACCACATTGTTTTGCTCGATGAGTTGTTTGAACTTAGGTCTGATGGACCCATCCTGCCATTCGTTAGGTTTGTGCATATTGATGATCGTCACTTTCCCACGCCGCTTGGCCTCTTGCAGGTCTCGCTCCAACCAAGACATGGACGAGGTGATATTGAAACGGCGCGTGAGGCCCTTCGCGCCCCCCCCCGTTCCGAATGATCGGGTATAACCCGGCTCGTTGTTCAGTTGCACGATGTGCAGCCTACCGATATCGAACGAATAGGCCAACGAACCCGTGTGCGTGCGGTCCCTGAAGGAATGGTCAAAACTGAAGTTTTGTGCGTTTTCCTGCAGCGTCCTCGCCCAGCCGATATGGTCACAAACCGCATCGCGGGCACAACCATTATTCGCGCAGTCGTTTACATTGTTGGCGTAATCATGGTTACCGAGCCCGGGCAGAAACAAAGGCCCACCGCCGCTTTTGCTCATCGTTTTCTGAATAAAACTCCGGAACGCGGCCCGTTCATCACCGTGACCGTACTCAGTAATATCTCCATTGATAATCAACGGTACATACCGCCCCCCTTCTCGTTCCGACCGCAAGATGTCTGCCATACGATTGGTGATTCTCGTCCACGGCTCCTTAATCTTCCTGTTCATTCCAAGCTTGTGCCTGAAGGGTTGTGGGTCCGAGGTGATCAAAAGCTTTTGCTGCATCTGCGGTGCTTCTTGCCAGCCCGGCTTGATGTAGTCCTTGAACCCAGGCATAACGCGCCCCGTTACTTCACACCCTGGCGATTGACGATCGGGCGGTTGAAAAATCCCTCCCGGCGGAACTAGGCCGGCCATGGAACCCGTTGCGAACATTAGGCCGAACACAAACAGCGGCAATTGATACATGTAACTTAATTTAAACACGATTGGTCCTCCGTTCAATGACCGAGGAGACCATAGCAATCGAAAAACATGCCACATACTCGTAGATCTATTAGGTATTCTCCGCAAACAGATACCGCAATGCGCACGCCATCGCATTACAGCCCAGGAAATACAACCCGCTCAGAAAAGGCGCTGGAATTTAGTTCCCTGTGCAACTGGCGACTAGCCTTAGCGCAGCGATGACCGATAGCCACAACAGGTGCAACCACGGCTCTTCTACGAACGAGCCATGGTTACACTCTGTACTGCGTGACGGGTAGGCGCCTACTTCACAGCCTTCAAGGTGTCGACATTGTAGGTATATTGACCTTTCTGCGTGCGCCCGTCATACCAGCTGACCTGTAGCTGATTTTTACGCCAGTCGAACATCAGGCGTAGATAGTTGCTGTGCATGATCGCACCACTCGAGAACATAGGCACATCGCCGAAGGCAGAGTATCTCTTCTTCCCTAGACTGGTGTGATAGTGCCCTGCGAACACGGCAATCACCCGTTTATTGCCAATGATGTGCTTGAACGTTCGTTTGTAAACATCCTCGTTTTGCCAGTCGTCGGGCTTGTGCATGTTTATTATCGTGTACTGCCCTCGCGCCTTGGCGGCGGCTAAATCCTTTTTCAACCATTCCAACGACGAAGTGATTTCAAAGCGCCTCTCCTCGCCGGGCGACATGAACGCACCTCCCGTTCCAAACCTCGCTGTATAAGTAGGCTCGTTATTGAGCTGCACCACATGGACCTTGCCCACGTCAAATGAATATGACAAAGATCCTTTATGAACGCTCCTGCTGTAGGAATGGTCGAAATTCAGTCCCCTCGCCTGCTCTTGGATGGCCCGAGTCCAGATGATGTTGTCACATACCGCATCCCGGGCGCAGCCATTGTTCGCACATTTGTTAAGATTATTGGAATAATCATGGTTCCCCAATCCAGGGAAGAACAGGGGGCCACCCGGGGCGCCCGCCCTGACCGGGAAGGTGCGCTTGATGAACTCTCGGAAAGCCTTCCGTTCTCCGTTATGGCCAAACTCTGTGATGTCACCATTGAGGATCAACGGTACATAGTGAGCCCCCCCTCGCTCAGCGCGTAGAATGTCGGCCATGCTACTGCTCACGACGCGCCACCTCTTGGCGTTGACGTCGTCGTCGCCGCCAGCGGCAGGTTTCACCCTGAAAGGCTGAATGTCCGAGGTGATCAGCATCTTTTGCAGCGTTGGCGACGCCGTTTGCCAACCGGGGCGAATATACCCGCTGAAGTCTTCGGTAGTTTTCCGGGTAACTTCACAGCCCCGCGAGAATGGTGCCGGCGGTTGAGGTTTCGGGTAAATGCCTCCTGGCGGAACCACACCCGCATTAGCGCCACTGGCGAACAATACAATAGCCGCAAGAAATGGGAAACGCGGCGAACACTTATAGCCAAACATACAAAGTCTCCATTGAATAGGCCAGCAGACCCTATCAAAGCGGTATACGGGTCAATACTCGTATATCTGATAGGGTCTAATGACCAGTCCGGAAACTCAGCGGCGTTGCACCCTCCATTGGCCCAGCATGAATCAATCGCTCACACTTTTTATGGCTCTATCCTGGCGGGGAGATTTACCGAAACATGTTTTGTAACATCGAGCAAAATAAGAGGGGGAATCGAAACCACAGGCAATACTGACCTCCAGCACACTCATATCCGAATGTTGCAGTAACTGCCGAGCCTTGTCCAAACGCAAACGCAGATAAAAGGCACTGGGTGTCATTTCCAGGTGTAACTGGAACAATCGCTCCAGCTGCCGACGGGTTACTTGAATAAATTCGGACAGGCTGTGTGTATCGAGCGGCGATTCGATATTCCTTTCCATCTCGCCAATCACCTTCACCAACTTCTTATTGCTGATGCCATATCGGCTGGCGATCTGCATGCGCTGGTGATCCTGGCGGGGGCGGATCCGCCCCAACACGAACTGCTCGGAAACCTGCACCGCCAACTCGCTGCCGTGGGCCTGCCCGATCAGGTCGAGCATCAGGTCGATCGAGGCCGTGCCGCCCGCACAGGTGATGCGCCGACGGTCGATCTCGAACAGTTCTTGGGTCACCTGCAATCGGGGATAGCGCTCCTTGAACGCCTCCAGTGCCTCCCAGTGCAAGGTGGCGCGGTAACCATCGAGCAGCCCTGCTTCGGCTAGCACCATCGGGCCTGTATCGATACCTCCCAGAATCACGCCGGCATGATCGAGACGGCGCAACGCCTGCTGCAGCGACGGACCGTAGCAGGCCAGCGGCTCGAAGCCGGCAACGATCAACACGATTGCGCCGGCCTCGACCGCGCCCAGCGCAGCGTCGGCGTTCACCGACATGCCATTGCTGGCCAATACCGCACCGCCGTCCAGGCTCAACACCCGCCAACGGTACGACGGCCCCTTGAAGCGGTTGGCCACCCGCAGGGGTTCCACGGCGCTGATGAAGCCCATGGCCGAGAACCCTGGCAACAGCAGGAAATGAATCAATTGCGGCATTGCAGGCTCCACGGGAGAAGAAGTCGCTTGCGTGCAAATGTTGGTCGCCGGAGTGCGATTTTTCGCACTGTGGGCAGCGTAGCGTGTTCACACGGTCCAGAGAGACCGGCCACCATAACAATATGCACTGCCGATGGAGAGCCACCATGCACCGCTTTGTCCGCCGCAGCCTGCTGTCCCTTGCCCTGAGCAGCACCCTGGTCACCCCACTGTTCGCCGCCGAGCCGGCCGAATGCAAGAACGTCCGCTTGGGCGTGGTCAACTGGACCGACGTCATCGCCACCAGCGCCATGGCCCAGGTGCTGCTCGATGGCCTCGGCTACGACACCAAGCAGACCAGCGCCTCGCAGCAGATCATCTTCGCCGGTATCCGCGACCAACGCCTGGACATGTTCCTGGGGTACTGGAACCCGATCATGACCCAGATCATCACTCCGTTCGTCGACGCCAAGCAAGTCAAGGTACTCGACAAACCGAGCCTGGAAGACGCCCGCGCCACCCTCGCGGTGCCGAAGTACCTGGCCGACAAAGGCCTGAAGACGTTCGCCGACATCCACAAGTTCGAGAAGGAGCTGGGTGGCAAGATCTACGGCATCGAGCCAGGTTCGGGTGCCAACACCCAGATCAAGGCAATGATCGACAAGAACCAGTTCGGTCTGGGCAAGTTCCAGCTGGTGGAGTCCAGCGAGGCCGGGATGCTCGCCGCGGTGGACCGCGCCGTGCGGCGCAAGCAAGCGGTGGTGTTCTTCGGCTGGGCGCCGCACCCGATGAACGTCAACATCGACATGGTCTACCTGGGCGACAGCCAGGATGCTCTGGGCCCGGACGAAGGCCGTGCGACGGTGTGGACGGTCACTGCCCCGGACTATGCCGAACGCTGCCCCAATGCCAATCGCCTGCTGACCAACCTGAACTTCAGCGCCGAGGACGAGAGCCGCATGATGCAGCCGTTGCTCGACCACAAAGATGCGCTGGAATCGGCGCGCCAGTGGCTAAAGGACCACCCCGAAGACAAGGCCCGCTGGCTTGAGGGGGTGACCACCTTCGACGGCAAGCCGGCGGCTGAGAACCTCAAGCTCAGCGCCAACTGACCCGGCCTCTTCGCGGGCAAGCCCGCTCCCACAGACATACGCGCATGCCAGGGGCACTCCGCTCCCCTGTGGGAGCGGGCTTGCCCGCGAAAGGGCCACAACAGACACTAGAAGGAATACGCCATGAACCACGACGTCATCATCACCTGCGCCCTCACCGGCGCCGGCGACACAGTCGCCAAGAGCCACTTGGTCCCGGTCACGCCCAAGCAGATCGCTGAATCTGCCGTCGAAGCCGCCAAGGCCGGAGCCACCGTCGTCCACTGCCACGTTCGCGACCCCGAGACCGGCCGTTTCAGCCGCGACGTGGCGCTGTACCGCGAAGTCATGGAGCGCATTCGCGAAGCCGACGTGGATATCATCGTCAACCTCACTGCCGGCATGGGCGGCGATCTGGAAATCGGTCCGGGCGAGTCGCCCATGGAGTTCGGCCCAGGCACCGACCTGATCGGCCCGCTGGAGCGCTTGGCCCACGTCGAGGCGCTGCTGCCAGAGATCTGCACCCTCGACTGCGGCACGCTCAACTTCGGTGACGGCAACGCCATCTACGTCTCCACTCCGGCGCAATTGCGTGCGGGCGCCAAGCGCATCACCGAACTGGGGGTGAAGGCCGAGCTGGAAATCTTCGATACCGGCCACCTGTGGTTCGCCAAACAGATGATGAAGGAAGGCCTGCTCGACGACCCACTGTTCCAGCTGTGCCTGGGCATCCCGTGGGGAGCGCCGGCCGACACTACCACCATGAAGGCCATGGTCGACAACCTGCCGGCCAACGTCACCTGGGCTGGCTTCGGCATCGGCCGCATGCAGATGCCGATGGCCGCCCAGGCGGTGCTGCTCGGCGGCAACGTGCGGGTCGGCCTGGAAGACAACCTGTACCTGGACCGTGGCGTGCTGGCGAGCAATGGCCAGCTGGTCGAGCGTGCGGCCGAGATCATCACCCGTATGGGTGGCCGCGTGCTCAGCCCGGCAGAAGGTCGGGAAAAGATGAACCTCAAGCGCCGCTGATTCCCTCAGGAGACCAATATGTCCTTCATCACCGAGATCAAGACCTTCGCCGCCCTCGGTAGCGGCGTCATCGGCAGCGGCTGGGTCGCCCGCGCCCTGGCCCATGGCCTGGACGTGGTCGCCTGGGACCCGGCACCGGGCGCTGAGCAGGCACTGCGCAAACGTATCGCCAATGCCTGGCCGGCCCTCGAAAAACAAGGTCTGGCGCCTGGCGCTTCGCAGGACCGATTGAGCTTCGTCGCCACGGTCGAAGACTGCGTGCGCGATGCCGACTTCATCCAGGAAAGCGCCCCCGAACGCCTGGACCTGAAGCTCGACCTGCACGCCAGGATCAGCGCCGCCGCCAAGCCCGATGCGATCATCGGTTCCAGTACCTCGGGCCTGTTGCCCAGCGAGTTCTACGAATCGTCCACCCACCCCGAACGCTGTGTGGTCGGCCACCCGTTCAACCCGGTTTACCTGCTGCCGCTGGTCGAAATCGTCGGAGGCAAGCGCACCACGCCAGAAGCCATCGAGGCGGCGAAGACCATCTACACCGCCCTTGGCATGCGTCCACTGCATGTGCGCAAAGAAGTGCCAGGCTTCATCGCCGACCGCCTGCTCGAAGCGCTGTGGCGCGAGGCCCTGCACCTGGTCAACGACGGCGTGGCCACGACCGGCGAAATCGACGATGCGATCCGCTTCGGCGCAGGTCTGCGCTGGTCGTTCATGGGTACCTTCCTGACCTACACCCTGGCCGGTGGCGACGCCGGCATGCGCCACTTCATGTCGCAATTCGGCCCGGCACTGAAGCTGCCCTGGACCTATCTGCCAGCGCCAGAATTGACCGACAAGCTGATCGATGACGTGGTCGATGGCACCTCGGAGCAACTGGGCCAGCACAGCATCGCCGCGCTGGAGCGCTATCGTGATGACACGCTGCTGGCGGTGCTCGATGCGGTGAAGACCAGCAAGGCCAATCACGGCATGTCGTTCAGCGACTGAGGAAAACGCGATGCCCGCTTTGATCACCTACCGTACCCCAGTCCAGGAGGACTGGGTCGACTACAACGGGCATCTGCGCGATGCCTTCTATCTGCTGATCTTCAGTTACGCCACCGATGCGCTGATGGAACGCATCGGTCTGGACGCCGACAGCCGTGGGCAAAGTGGCCACTCGCTGTTCACTCTGGAAGCTCACATCAACTATCTGCATGAGGTGAAGCAAGGTACCGAGGTGTGGGTACAGACGCAGATCATTGGTTTCGACACGAAGCGTCTACATGTATGTCACAGCCTGCACCGGCCGGGGTTCGACGAGGTGTTGGCAGCGAGTGAGCAAATGCTCTTGCACGTGGATCTGGCTGGGCCGCGCTCAGCGCCGTTCGGCGAGCGCAGCACGTCATCGCTGCAGGACATCGCGGATCAACAAAGGGATCTGCCGCCCTGCGCGTTCGTTGGACGAGTCATAGCCCTACCCAAACCCCGCTGAAAAAAATAACCCCGGAAAGCCGTGAGCATCCGGGGCCAAGAGCGAGCAACATCCACTGTGCACGAACGAGGGTGACCAAACCTCCGTTGCGGTAGATGGCTTGAGTGTGCGCACTTCCTGCCTGGCCGATTTAGCCCGAAACGACCTGTTCTTAGTCAAAGCAGCCATTGCGACATTCTGTCCTTGCCGGCCTGTCGCCCGCGTCACAGAATCGGTCGTAAATCACAGCAGCACTCTCTTCGCGATAAAAGGGACAACAGCCATGATGCATGCGGATTTGATTGATCAGGACGACCTGTTGGGCCAACTGCGGGCGCGCGGGTTCGAGATTCCGGCAGGAGCCAGTGCCGAGCAAGCCTGCGAGGCTGTGGTGCGGGGGTTGACCGAGCCCAATGCCCGGGCGCTCAAGGGCATGGTCGAGCAGATGTACACCGGTAGCGCGACGATCTTGCCGGCGGTGCGACAGGCGATCGACAAGCAACTGTTACCGGCGTTGGCGCAGTTCAACAAACGCGCCTGAGCGTTTTTCCTGGGCGGGCCTCTTCGCGGGGCAAGCCCGCTCCCACAGGTACCCCACCGCCCTTGAGAACAGTGGGGTACCTGTGGGAGCGGGCTTGCCCCGCGAAGAGGCCCGCGTCGTTCTAGAGCCTCACACTGGCAAACGTCGACTCGTTACGCGCCTGACTCAACGCCGCCATCGGCCCACTGTGCGGCGACAGGGCCATGGCCTGCGGAATCGGCATCATCGCCACCTGCTGCGCGGTATTGGAACCCACACGCTCGTCACGCGGCGGAATGCCGAAGTACTCGCGGTAGCACTTGGAGAAGTGCGGTGTGGAGACGAACCCGCACACCGAGGCCACCTCGATGATCGACATCGGGGTCTGCTTGAGCAGTTGCCGGGCGCGGATCAGGCGCAGCTTCAGGTAGTAGCGTGACGGCGAGCAGTGCAGGTACTTCTGGAACAGCCGCTCGAGCTGTCGCCGCGACACCGACACATATACCGCCAACTCGTCGAGGTCGATCGGCTCTTCCAGGTTGGCCTCCATCAGCGCGACGATTTCCTGCAGCTTCGGCTGGTTGGTGCCGAGCATGTGCTTGAGCGGCACCCGCTGGTGGTCCTGCTCGTTGCGGATGCGCTCGTAGACGAACATCTCGGAGATCGCTGCCGACAGCTCGCGACCATGATCGCGGCTGATCAGGTGCAGCATCATGTCCAGCGGCGCGGTGCCGCCGGAGCTGGTGAAACGGTTACGGTCGAGGGTGAACAGACGAGTGCTCATGTTGACCCGCGGGAAGGCCTCCTGCATGGCGGCCAGGCATTCCCAATGCACGCTGCAATCGAAACCATCGAGCAGGCCGGCACAGGCCAATGCCCAACTGCCGGTGCATACCGCGCCCAGACGGCGAGACTGACGCGCCTGGACCTGCAGCCAGGTGACGTGCTCGCGGGTGACGCTGCGCTGGATACCCACGCCGCCACAGACGATCACGGTATCGATGGGCGGTGCGCTGTGCATCGCTGCGTCGGGAGTGATCTGCAAGCCATCGCTGGCCCAGACCTGGCCGCCGTCGGCAGTCAGCGTGTGCCAGCGGTACAGCTCGCGGCCGGACAGCTGGTTGGCCATGCGCAGCGGCTCGACGGCCGACGCCAGGGAAATCAGGGTGAAGTTGTCCAATAGGAGAAACCCGATGGACTGGGGTGCTGTGCGGTTCTGGGATTGATTCCCGGAGGTGTAGGACGTCATCGCGGTTTCTCCTCACACAAATGCTGGGGTGTGCCTCAGGCGAGCACTGATTCTTGTTATGGCGCCGGCTCAAAATGCCGGCGCTTGGATGCCAATCTCAACGCAAAGGTCGTGCCTAAAATTGAATGGTCGTCCGAAAAAACCTGAAAACGACCCCTTAATCAGGCAAATCAAGCACTTCGCCAAGCGTTGGTCAATCTTCGCAAACCTGCGTGCTAGCGCATTGCACGTAACGGCTGAGCAATTTGGTGACACGCGCAATATTGGTTGCCCAGAAACGACACTCTTGAGTGTCACCGACAACGCCAACACTGATTACGACAGCCGACGATCGGTCGGGATGAGCGGTGCACCAAGAAGGAGCGTTGAAACAAAATGATGCACCGGTAGATCATTCGTGGCGTTTTCACGGGCAAGCCCGCCCCCACAGATAATCCACGAAATCGAAGCATTGTGGGCTTCCTGTGGGAGCGGGCTTGCCCGCGAACAACACCAGTTACATCAACATTCGATGGCGCTGACCGCCAGGCCACCGCGCGAGGTTTCTTTGTACTTGTCGTGCATGTCGGCGCCGGTGTCACGCATGGTACGGATCACCTGATCGAGGGAAATGAAATGCTCGCCGTCGCCACGCAGCGCCATCTGCACCGCGTTGATGGCTTTCACTGCGGCAATTGCATTGCGTTCGATGCACGGCACCTGCACCAACCCGCCGACCGGGTCGCAGGTCAGCCCTAGGTTGTGCTCCAGGGCGATTTCAGCGGCGTTTTCCAACTGCGCCGGAGTTGCACCGAGCACCTCGGCGAGGCCTGCCGCGGCCATGGCGCAGGCCGAACCGACCTCACCCTGGCAGCCGACCTCGGCACCGGAAATCGAAGCGTTCTTCTTGCACAGGATGCCTACCGCGGCCGCACTGAGGAAGAAGTCGACCACACTGGACTCGTCCACGGCATCGCTGAAGCGCATGTAGTAGTGCAACACTGCCGGGATGATCCCCGCCGCGCCGTTGGTAGGCGCGGTGACCATGCGCCCGCCGGCGGCGTTCTCTTCGTTGACCGCGAGGGCGAACAGGTTGACCCACTCCATCGCGCTCATGGTCGAGCCGATCACATTGGGCTTGCCGATTTCCTGCAAGCTGCGGTGCAGTTTGGCGGCGCGGCGGCGCACGTTGAGCCCGCCCGGCAGCGTGCCTTCGTACTTCAGGCCATTGGCGACGCACTCCTGCATGGCGTCCCAGAGCTTATGCAAGCCTGCGCGGATTTCTTCCTCGCTGCGCCAGACCTTCTCATTGGCCATCATCAATTGCGACACGCTGAGGTCGTTTTGCTTGCACAAGCGCAGCAGCTCGGCGGCGCTGTTGAAATCGTACGGCAGCACCGTCTGGTCGGCGTCCAGCACACCGCTGGCAGCCTGCGCGGCATCGACCACGAAACCACCACCGACCGAGTAGTAAGTGTCGCGGTGCAGCTCGCCCTGCTCACCTTCGGCGATCAAGGTCATGGCGTTGGGGTGGTATGGCAGGTTCTCGTCCAGCAGCAGCATGTCGCGGGCCCAGACGAACTCGACGGGCAGCTGGTTATCCAGCAACAAGGTGTTGGTTTCGCGCAGGTCGGCGATGCGTGGCACGATCTGCGTCGGGTCGATGGCGTCAGGCCATTCTCCCATCAGGCCCATGATCGTGGCGTTATCGGTGCCGTGGCCGACCCCGGTGGCCGACAGCGAGCCATACAGCCGCACCTCGACCCGCTTGACCCGTTGCAACTCGCCGCGCTCGCGCAGCCCCTGGACGAACAACGCACCGGCCCGCATGGGCCCCACGGTGTGCGAGCTGGAAGGCCCGACACCGATCTTGAACAGGTCGAACACGCTGATGGCCATTGTCGAATCACCTCTTGCTGGGCTTGTCTCTGCGCGCCATGCGCAGGGCGGGGCAACTGCTAGGCTGATAGCTGCGAGCCGCCAGGAATGCACGCATCATCGGGCTTTTGCCTACCCCCTCGCCGTCTGCAACCGACGTACTTTTGTCCAGCTGCGCCGCTGACTTTTCCTACCCGCAAGCGCCGCTTTCGAGTGACCTTGTGACGTAAAACCGCGGCTGTATGGGTAGAAAAACCCATAAACGACATCGCCCATACTGGATGCGACCCGTTGCGTACTGGATACGACCCCACCAGTAGGCGATTGCCCGGCGCTGGAGGATTATCGAAAGCGACTCGTATAGCACGGCCACGCAACCTGCCCTCTGCAGGCCTGGTCGACCGGACCCTCAGAACGCCCGGCGACCCACGCGAACCCGAAGACAAAATCACAGGAGTCCATCCATGAAAGGTTCACCCTCGCTGTTGCTGGTAGCGTTGCTCACCGCTCCGCTGCTGGCCCAGGCCGCCGAACCCGAACAGTGCCAGACGGTACGGTTCTCCGATGTCGGCTGGACCGACATCACGGTCACCACGGCCACCACCAGCGTCGTGCTCGAAGCCCTGGGCTACAAGACCCACACGACGATGATCTCGGTACCGGTGACCTACAAGTCACTGGCCACCGGCAAGGACCTGGACGTGTTTCTCGGCAACTGGATGCCGACCATGGAGAACGACATCAAGCAATACCGCGACGCCGGCACCGTAGAAACCGTGCGCGCCAACCTGGAAAACGCCAAATACACCCTGGCGGTCCCCCAGGCGCTGTATGACAAGGGGCTGAAGGATTTCAGCGACATTCCCAAGTTCAAGAAAGAACTGGACGGCAAGATCTACGGCATCGAGCCCGGCAACGATGGCAACCGCACCATCCAGAGCATGATCGACAAGAACGCCTTCGGTCTGAAGGACGCCGGGTTCAAGATCGTGCAGTCCAGCGAGGCCGGCATGCTCTCGCAGGTCGACCGCGCGCAGAAGCGTGGCGAGGCGATCGTGTTCCTGGGCTGGGAACCGCATCCGATGAACACCCGCTTCAAGATGCAGTACCTGACCGGCGGGGACGAGTTCTTCGGTCCCGATTTCGGTAAGGCGACCGTGCTGACCAACACCCGCAAGGGCTATGTGCAGGAATGCAGCAACGTTGGCCAACTGCTGAAGAATCTGTCGTTCGAGCTCAAGGATGAGAGCACCATGATGGGCTATGTCCTGGACGACAAGATGAAACCCGAAGCAGCCGCCAAGAAGTGGCTCAAGGACAACCCCGGCAAGCTCGATACCTGGCTCGCCGGCGTTACCACCGTGGATGGCAAACCCGGCCTTGAGGCGGCCAAGGCCAAGCTCGTGCAATAACGAAATACGTAATAGCGCTACCTCGGGGCGGGACCGTGCCCGTCCCGGACTGATTTCAATCTTTGCAGGTGGAAGCTCGCTATCATGCTCATCGATCACAAAATACCCCTGGGTCAGTACATCGCGTCGTTCGTCGAATGGCTGACCCAGAACGGCGCCGATTATTTCGACGCCATCGCTCAGGGCCTGGAATTCATGATCCATGGCGTCACCAGTGCCCTGACCTGGTTCAACCCCTATGTCCTCGTCGCCCTGTTCGCCGCCCTTGCTTACCTGATCCAGCGTAAATGGTCGCTGACCGTCTTCGTCGCCCTGTCCTTCCTGCTGATCCTAAACCTGGGTTACTGGCAGGAAACCATGGAGACCCTAGCCCAGGTCAGCTTCGCCACCGTCGTCTGCGTTGCCATCGGCGTGCCGTTGGGCATCGTCGCGGCGCACAAGCCGATGTTCTATACCGCCATGCGTCCGATCCTGGACCTCATGCAGACGGTGCCGACCTTCGTCTACCTGATCCCGACCCTGACCCTGTTCGGCCTGGGCGTGGTGCCGGGGCTGATCTCCACGGTGGTATTCGCCATCGCCGCGCCCATCCGCCTCACCTACCTGGGTATCTGCGACGTGCCGCAGGAGCTGATGGACGCCGGCAAGGCATTCGGCTGCTCGCGCCGTCAATTGCTGACCCGCATCGAACTGCCTCACGCCATGCCGAGCATCGCCGCCGGCGTGACCCAATGCATCATGCTGTCGCTGTCGATGGTGGTGATCGCCGCCCTGGTAGGCGCCGATGGCCTGGGCAAGCCTGTGGTCAACGCACTGAACACCGCCGATATTTCCCTGGGCTTCGAAGCAGGTCTGGCCATCGTGCTGCTGGCGATCATGCTCGACCGTATCTGCAAGCAACCGGAGCTGCCGGTAAGGGGTGAAGCATGAGCATCATTCGTTTCGAAGACGTCGACGTCATTTTCTCCAGCAAGCCGCGCGAAGCGCTGGCATTGCTCGACGAGGGCAAGACCCGCGAACAGATCCTCAAGCAGACCGGGCTGGTGGTGGGAGTCGAGAAGGCCAATCTGGACATCAACAAGGGCGAGATCTGCGTGCTGATGGGCCTGTCGGGCTCGGGCAAGTCGAGCCTGCTGCGCTGCATCAACGGCCTCAACACCGTCAGCCGCGGCAAGCTGTTTGTCGAGCACGAAGGCAAGCACATCGACATCGCCAACTGCACCGCGGCGGAGCTGAAACTGATGCGCACCAAGCGCATCGCCATGGTGTTCCAGAAATTCGCCCTGATGCCTTGGCTGACGGTGCGTGAGAACATCAGCTTCGGCCTTGAGATGCAGGGCCGTCCGGAGAAAGAACGGCGCAAGCTGGTCGACGAGAAACTCGAGCTGGTCGGCCTGACCCAATGGCGCAACAAGAAACCGGACGAACTCTCCGGCGGCATGCAGCAGCGCGTGGGCCTGGCCCGGGCGCTGGCGATGGATGCCGATATCCTGCTGATGGATGAACCGTTCTCGGCCCTCGACCCGCTGATCCGCCAAGGCCTGCAGGATGAACTGCTGGAACTGCAACGCAAACTGAGCAAGACCATCGTGTTCGTCAGCCACGACCTGGACGAGGCGCTCAAGCTGGGTAGCCGCATCGCCATCATGAAGGACGGGCGGATCATCCAGTACAGCAAACCCGAGGAAATCGTCCTCAACCCGGCCGATGACTACGTACGTACCTTCGTCGCCCACACCAACCCGCTGAACGTGCTGTGCGGGCGCAGCCTGATGCGCACTCTGGACGACTGCAAGCGAGTCAATGGTTCGGTGTGTCTGGATCCGGGCGGCGACTCGTGGCTGGACCTGGGCGAAGGCAACTCGATCAAGCGCGCCCGTCAGGGACAGAACGGTCTGGACATGCAGAACTGGGCCCCGGGACAGGCAGTGGAAGGGCTGGGGCGCAAGCCGACGCTGGTGCACGCCGACATCGGCATGCGCGACGCGCTGCAGATTCGTTACCAGACCGGCAACAAACTGGTGCTGCAGGAAGACGACAAAGTGGTGGGGATTCTCGGGGATACCGAGCTCTATCACGCGCTGCTCGGCAAGACCCACGGGTGATGCAATTGGGGCCGCCTGGCGGCCCATTCGCGGGCAAGCCCGCTCCCACAGGCCCTCCACCGATTTCAAGGACGGTGCGGTCCCTGTGGGAGCGGGCTTGCCCGCGAATGGGCTGCAAAGCAGCCCCAATCAATGCTTCAGCGAACGACGATGCCGCGCGAAGCCATGTAGGCCTTGGCCTCAGGCACGGTGTACTCGCCGAAGTGGAAGATGCTCGCCGCCAACACCGCGCTGGCATGCCCTTCCAGAATCCCGTCAGCCAGGTGCTGCAGGTTACCCACTCCGCCCGAAGCAATCACCGGAATCCCCAGCGCATCGCTGATGGCGCGGGTCACGCCCAGGTCGAAGCCATTCTTCATGCCGTCCTGGTCCATGCTGGTCAGGAGGATCTCACCCGCTCCCAGGCCTTCCATCTTCTTCGCCCACTCGACCGCATCCAGCCCGGTTGGCTTGCGTCCGCCATGGGTGAAGATCTCCCAGCGCGGCTCCTCGCCAGGGCCCGACACCTTCTTGGCGTCGATAGCCACGACGATGCACTGCGAACCGAAACGGTCCGCGGCTTCGCCAACGAACTCCGGGTTGAACACCGCGGCGGTGTTGATCGATACCTTGTCGGCACCGGCATTGAGCAGATTGCGGATGTCCTGCACGGTACGCACGCCACCGCCCACGGTCAGTGGAATGAACACCTGGCTGGCCATGCGCTCGACGGTATGCAGGGTGGTGTCGCGGCCATCGACGCTGGCGGTGATGTCGAGGAAAGTGATTTCATCGGCACCCTGCTCGTTGTAGCGACGGGCGATTTCCACCGGGTCACCGGCGTCACGGATGTTCTCGAACTTGACGCCCTTGACCACCCGGCCGTTGTCCACGTCCAGGCAAGGGATGATGCGCTTGGCCAATGCCATGGTTCAGTCCTCAGCCTTGGTAGTTGTCACAGAAGGCCTGGGCCTCGGCGACATCGAGCGTGCCTTCGTAGATGGCGCGGCCAGTGATGGCGCCGATGATGCCAGGGGCCTTGGCATCGAGCAGGGCCTTGATGTCACCCAGGTTGTGGATGCCGCCCGAAGCGATCACCGGAATCGAGGTGGCTTCGGCCAGTGCCTTGGTGAACGGCACGTTACAGCCTTGCATCATGCCGTCCTTGGCGATGTCGGTGTAGACGATCGCCGAGACGCCATCGGCCTCGAAACGCTTGGCCAGGTCGATGACCTGCACCGAGCTGACTTCAGCCCAGCCGTCGGTGGCGACGAAGCCGTCCTTGGCGTCCAGGCCGACGATGACCTTGCCCGGGAACGCCTTGCACGCCTCGGCCACGAACTCAGGCTGCTTGACCGCCTTGGTGCCGATGATTACGTAGCTGACACCCGCCTTGACGTAGTGCTCGATGGTTTCCAGCGAGCGGATGCCGCCGCCGATCTGGATCGGCAAGGTCGGATAGCGCTTGGCGATGGCGGTGACCACTTCACCGTTGACTGGCTGGCCTTCGAAGGCACCGTTGAGGTCGACCAGGTGCAGCCGGCGGCAACCACCCTCGACCCACTTGGCGGCCATGCTCACCGGGTCGTCGGAAAACACCGTGGAGTCTTCCATGCGGCCCTGGCGCAGGCGCACGCAGGCTCCGTCCTTCAGATCGATAGCGGGGATAATCAGCATGTGTGTTCCTCGAAAAGTCACAAGCTGCAAGCTTCAAGCGACAAGCTTGCACGCGTTTGCCCGAGCTAGGCGCAAGTGCCTGGCGCTAGTAGCTCGGAGCTTGAAGCCAAAGACTTACCAGCGCCCGTCCCAAGCGACGAAGTTCTGCAGCAGCTGCAGGCCATGGGTATGGCTCTTCTCCGGGTGGAACTGCACGGCAAAGCGCGATCCGTCGGCCAGCGCAGCGGCGAAGTCGACGCCGTAGTGACCACGACCGACCACCTGCCCCGGCTTGCCGGCATTGATGTAGTAGCTGTGCACGAAATAGAAGCGCGCGCGGTCGGAGATGTCGTGCCACAGCGGGTGGTCGATGGTCTGGCTGACCTCGTTCCAGCCCATGTGCGGCACCTTCAGGTGCTCACCGTCTTCTTCCAGGCCCTTGCCGAAGAAGCGCACCTGGCCCGGGAACAGGCCAATGCAGTCGACGCCGTCGTTTTCCTCGCTGTGCTCCAGCAGCGCCTGCATGCCGACGCAGATACCGAGAAACGGACGATCCTGGCTGACTTCGCGGACCAGACTGTCGAAGCCCAGGCGGCGAATCTCGGCCATGCAGTCGCGAATCGCGCCGACGCCCGGGAACACCACACGGTCCGCCTCGCGGATCACCGCGGCGTCGCTGGTGACCAGCACCTTGCCGGCGCCGACGTGCTCGAGCGCCTTGGCCACCGAGTGCAGGTTACCCATGCCATAGTCGATTACGGCTACCGTCTGCATTTACAGGCACCCTTTGGTCGACGGCATCTGGCCGGCCATGCGCTCGTCGAGGGTCACGGCCATGCGCAGGGCGCGGCCGAAAGCCTTGAACACGGTCTCGATCTGGTGATGGGTGTTGTGGCCGCGCAGATTGTCGATGTGCAGGGTCACCAGAGCGTGGTTGACGAAGCCCTGGAAGAACTCCTGGAACAGGTCGACATCGAAGCCACCGACGCTGGCACGGGTGTACGGCACGTGCATCTGCAGGCCCGGACGGCCAGAGAAGTCGATGACCACGCGCGACAGCGCTTCGTCCAGCGGCACGTAGGCGTGGCCGTAGCGGAAGATGCCCTTCTTGTCGCCAATGGCCTGGGCGAATGCCTGGCCGAGGGTGATACCGACGTCTTCGACGGTATGGTGATCGTCGATATGCAGGTCGCCCTTGCACTCGATATCCAGGTCGATCAGCCCGTGGCGAGCGATCTGGTCAAGCATGTGTTCAAGGAACGGCACGCCGATATCGAATCGGGCCTTGCCACTGCCATCGAGGTTGATCGAGCACTTGACCTGGGTCTCCAGGGTATTGCGCTCGACGGAAGCCTTACGTTCGACCATCACCAGCTCCGCAAAATCATTGGGCGAAAAGGGCTCCATTATAGGCCCAGAACGCGCCCGCTTGAAACGCGGATGACATATGGCAAAGCGAGGAATTACGGGGACCGATAGTGCTACAGGTCTATACAACCGGGTATCAGGGGCTGCTTGGCAGCCCATCGCCGGCAAGCCGGCTCCTGCAGAAGAGGTCACTGGAGGAGCCGGTTTGCCGGTGACAGAGCCCTTTCAGGCCGTGAAAACGCTGGCTATTTCATCGTTCAATGGAACAACACAGCCGTTTTCTGCAGGGTGATCCACACCCCCCAGGCCAGCGGAATCACTACTACCGCCCAGGCGATCAGCACCAGCGGCAGGCTGCCCGGTGCCGCGTGCCATTCCAGCGAACGCGCGCCATCGGCGCCTTTGTCGTGGCTCAGGGCACGCTCGGCGGCCAGTTCGGCATCGCTCATGAAGTGCTTGTCGGCCACCGGACGGATCAGCAGGTTGCAAATGAAGCCCAGTACCAGCAGACCGGAGAGGATGTACAGGGTCATGTCATAGGCCGCTGCACGCTCCACGCCTGCCGCCAGTTGGTACTCGCGCAGGTAGGTGATCAGCACCGGGCCGAGCACACCGGCCGCGGCCCACGCGGTCAGCAGGCGACCATGGATGGCACCGACCATCTGGGTACCGAACAGGTCGGCCAGGTACGCCGGTACAGTGGAGAAACCGCCGCCGTACATCGACAGAATGATGCAGAACGCCGCTACGAACAGCGCCACGTTGCCCAGGTGACCCATGTTGGGGATCAGACTGTAGAGGCCAACGCCGAGGGCGAAGAAGGCGAAGTAAGTGTTCTTGCGGCCGATGTAGTCGGAGAACGAAGCCCAGAAGAACCGACCACCGATGTTGAACAGACTCAGCAGGCCGGTGAAGCCGGCGGCGATCGCTGCGATCTGGGTCAGTTGTGCGGCATCCAGTTGGCTGAAGCTCAGCTCATTGCCCAGCAGCTTGCCGGCGAACACTTCCTGCAGCAGCGGGGAAGCCATGCCGAGGATACCGATACCGGCCGAGACGTTCAGGCACAGTACCAGCCAGACCAGGGCGAACTGCGGGGTCTTCCAGGCGACGCTGACGTGCACGTGACGGTCGGTGACCATACCGTTGCCGGCTTTCTTCGCTGGAGCCGTCCAGCCTTCAGGCTTCCAGCCAGTCGGAGGAATGCGGTAGGCCAGGGCACCTGCGGTCATGAACACGAAGTAAACCGCAGCCATCACCACGAAGCTCTGCCAGACGCCGACTTCCTGGGCGTTGCCGAAGTGGCCCATCAGCGCGGTCGCCAGAGGTGCACCGACCATCGCGCCGCCGCCGAAGCCCATGATCGCCATGCCGGTGGCCATGCCGCGTTTGTCCGGGAACCACTTGATCAGGGTCGACACCGGCGAGATGTAGCCCAGACCCAGGCCGATACCACCGATCACACCGGACCCCAGCCACATCAGCCAGAGCTGGTGAGTTTTCACGCCGATCGCCGAGATCAGCATGCCGCCACACCAGCACAGCGCCGACACCAAGCCGGCCTTGCGCGGGCCGGCGTGTTCCAGCCAACCGCCGAGCACGGCGGCCGAGCAACCAAGGAAGACGAAGAACAGGGTGTAGATCCAGCTCAACATCGAGATCGGCCAGTCGCACTCGCTGGTGAACATACGGGCGATGAAGCCCATGTCGGCGGAACAGGCGACCGGTGCGGTGATACCGATGGCTTGCGACAGGGGCAGCCAGAACACCGAAAAGCCGTAGGCCATACCGATGCACAGGTGAATCGCCAGGGCTGCCGGCGGTACCAGCCAGCGGTTGAAGCCCGGGCGGGCGATGATGCGCTCCTTCGACAGGAAGCCTGGCGATGTCGCCAGGCCTTCGGCCGTGATAGTACTGCTCATGGATTTATCCTTATGTAGGTAGACGGGGCTGGCGGATTTAATCCCAGGCTCTTGTGGGGTGTACGCAAGGCGTAGCAGGCCTTTTCCAGGGTGACGCGCTGCGACCATAGGTCGCGGCCGCTCCGACAACGGCGCAAGGTTACCAGCATCCGGCGCGATGAAAGCAATCTGATATCGCGTTTTTTTGCCAAGCTGAAACGGTATTTCCTTGCTGTATGCCTGCGGCGGTCCTTTCGCGGGCTAGCCCGCCCACAGGGACCGCGCCGCTGTCGAAGGCCTCGGAGATCCGGTGGGAACTGCAGGGAAACCCGGAACTGAATCCTCATAACCCGATCCATTCGTACGAAATGCCCTATCTCGCTAGTCGAATTCTCAGGGCCCATGGCGGCGGCGCTATACTCTGCCCCGCGAAATTCATAAAACGGACTACAAGGACTCGCCCATGAAAGCGTTCGGCAAAATCCTGGGGCTGGGCCTACTCGGGCTGTTGCTGATCATCGTGGCGCTGGGCTTCGCCCTGACCCACCTGTTCGATCCCAACGATTACAAAGACGAAATCCGCCAGCTGGCCCGCAACAAGGCCCACGTGGAGCTAACCCTCAATGGCGACATTGGCTGGAGCCTGTTCCCCTGGCTGGGTCTGGAACTGCACGATGCCAGCATCGCCACGCTGACTGACCCCAAGGCGCCGTTCGCCGACCTGCAGATGCTGGGTCTGTCGGTCCGCGTACTGCCACTGCTGCGCCGCGAAGTACAGATGAGCGACGTGCGCGTAGAAGGCCTGAACCTGACCCTGGCGCGTGACGAGCACGGCCATGGCAACTGGGAAGACATCGGCAAGCCACTGCCAGCCGAAAACGGCACCACGCCTGGCACGCCGGCACCGGCAACAGGCGAGCAGCCAGCACCGACGCCTGAGCGCAGCAACGAGCGGGCGGTCAAGCTCGACATCGACAGCCTGACGGTCAACAACGCCCGCGTGCAGTACACCGATGCCCAGACCGGCAAAAGCTACAGCGCCGAAAGCATCCAACTGAGCACCGGCCCCGTGCACGAAGGCTCGAACATCTCGCTCAAGGCCAGCGCCTTCCTCAGCGCCAGCCAACCCAATATCAAGGCGCGCACCGAGCTGGCCGGCGATCTGCGCTTCGACCGCAAGCTCAAGCGCTACAACTTCGAGGACATGCGCCTGTCGGGTGAAACCTCCGGTGAGCCATTGGCCGGCAAGACCCTGAGCTTCTCGGCCCAAGGCCAGTTACTGGTCGACATGGGGGCGAACGTCGCCTCATGGACCGGCCTGAAGCTTTCGGCCAACCAGTTGCGTGCCCTGGGCGAGCTGAACCTGCGCGACCTGGACAAGACCCCACAGCTGAGCGGCGGCCTGTCCATCGCGCAATTCGACCTGCGCGCCTTCCTCGATGGCATCGGTCAGACACTGCCGCCCACCACCGACCCGGCCGCGCTCACCAAGCTGGAGCTGGTCAGCCGCCTGCAAGGCTCGCCGAATGCGCTGGCCCTGGAAGATCTGGCGGTGAAACTGGACGACACCAGCTTCGCAGGTCGCGTCGCCATCGAAGATTTCGCCAAACAGGCCATACGCGTACAGCTCAAGGGCGACAAGTTCAACGCCGACCGCTACCTGCCGGCCAAGAGTGAAGAAGCCAAGGGTGCCACCGCTGCCCGTCAGGCCGAGGTCGAGCAACAACAAACCAGCGTCGTGGCGGGCAGCACGCCGTTGCCCAACGCCCCGACCCAGGTGGCCTGGAGCAATGACAAACTGCTGCCGGTCGACCGTCTGCGCGCCCTCGACCTGCAAGCCGATCTGGCGTTCAACGCCCTGACCCTGGACCAACTGCCGATCACCGACGCCCAGTTGCAGGTCACGGGCCAAGGTGGTCTGGTTACCCTGCGAACCCTGCGCGGCGGCCTCTACGACGGCAGCTTCGAGGCCAAGGGCACCGTCGACGTGCGGCCTGCGGTGCCGCAGGTCGGCATCAACACCAAGATCAACCGGGTACCGGTGGAACACTTCATCAAGCCCCACGGCAAGGACCAGACCCCGCCAGTCAAAGGCCTGCTGACCTTGACCAGCGACCTCACCGCCAGCGGCAACAGCCAGAAGGCACTGGTCGACACCCTCAATGGCAGCGCACACTTCACGATCAACGACGGCGTGCTGGTCAATGCCAACCTCGAGCAGCAGCTGTGCCAGGCCATCGCCACGCTCAACCGCAAGACCCTGAGCGGCGAACCACGCGGCAAGGATACGCCCTTCCAGGAACTGCGCGGCAGCCTGGTGGTGCGCAACGGTGTAGCCAGCAACCCCGACCTCAAGGCCCGCATCCCAGGCCTGACCGTCAATGGCCACGGCGACCTCGACCTGCGCGTGCTGGGCATGGACTACAACATCGGCGTGGTGGTCGAGGGCGATCAGCGCGCCATGCCCGACCCGGCCTGCCAGGTCAACGAGCGCTATGTCGGCGTCGAAGTGCCGCTGCGCTGCCGTGGTCCCCTGGAATTGGGCGCCAAGGCCTGCCGCCTGGACCAGAATGGGCTGGGCAAAGTGGCCGCGAAGCTGGCCGGCGACCGCCTGAAAGACAAGATCGATGAAAAACTCGGAGAAAAAGTGAGCCCAGAATTGAAAGACGCGCTCAAGGGGCTGTTCAAACGATGAGCCCCGAGCAGTTCTCCAGCGCCGTGCTGGATTGGTACGACCAGCACGGCCGGCACGACCTGCCCTGGCAACAGGGCATCACCCCCTACCGGGTGTGGGTGTCGGAAATCATGCTGCAGCAGACCCAGGTCAGCACCGTGCTCAACTACTTCGACCGCTTCATGCAAGCCTTGCCGACCGTGCAAGCGCTGGCCGAAGCGCCGGAGGACGAAGTGCTGCACCTGTGGACCGGACTTGGCTACTACACCCGCGCACGTAACCTGCAGAAGGCGGCGAAGATCGTCGTCGAGCAGCACGGCGGCGAGTTCCCGCGCAGCGTCGAGCAGCTGATCGAGCTCCCCGGCATCGGCCGCTCCACCGCCGGCGCCATTGCCAGCATCAGCATGGGCATCCGTGCACCGATCCTCGACGGCAACGTCAAGCGTGTGCTGGCCCGCTACACCGCCCAGGCGGGATACCCCGGCGAGCCCAAGGTGGCCAACCAGCTGTGGGCCACCGCCGAGCGCTTCACTCCTCAGGCGCGGGCCAACCACTACACCCAGGCGATGATGGACATGGGCGCGACGCTGTGTACCCGCAGCAAGCCCAGCTGCCTGATCTGCCCGCTGCAACGCGGCTGCGAGGCGCACCTGCACGGCGAGGAAACCCGCTACCCCGAGCCCAAGCCGCGCAAGACGCTGCCCCAACGCCGCACGTTAATGCCGCTGCTGACCAACCACGACGGCGCCATCCTGCTCTATCGCCGTCCGTCCAGCGGGCTGTGGGGCGGGTTGTGGAGCCTGCCGGAGCTGGATGACCTCGGCCAGCTCGACGACCTTGCCTACCAGCACGGCCTGCGCCTGGCCGAAAGCCGCGCGCTGGATGGCCTGACTCACACCTTCAGCCATTTCCAGCTGGCCATCGAACCCTGGCTGGTGCGCGTCGACCCGATCGGCGAGCACGTGGCCGAGGCCGACTGGCTCTGGTATAACCTCGCCACCCCGCCGCGCCTGGGCCTCGCCGCCCCGGTGAAGAAGCTGCTCAAACGCGCGGCCGACGAATTGATTGCAGGAGAAGCCCGATGACCCGCACCGTGATGTGCCGCAAGTACAACGAAGAACTGCCAGGCCTGGACCGTCCGCCCTACCCCGGCGCCAAGGGCCAGGACATCTTCGAGCACATCTCGCAGAAGGCCTGGGCTGACTGGCAGAAACACCAGACCATGCTGATCAACGAGAAGCGCCTGAACATGATGAACGCCGAGGACCGCAAATTCCTCCAGGCCGAGATGGACAAGTTCTTCGCCGGTGAGGAGTACGCCCAGGCCGAAGGCTACGTTCCACCGAGCGAATGACCCCAGAAATCGTAAGCGACGGAATTAATTTAAAAAATTTTCAAAAAAGTCGTTGACGGAAGGTCTGAAAACCTTTTTAATTCGCCCCGTCGCCCAGATAGCTCAGTCGGTAGAGCAGAGGATTGAAAATCCTCGTGTCGGCGGTTCGACTCCGTCTCTGGGCACCACCTTCAGCTTCTGGTGGTTGCAAAGTTACCCGAAGCGACACAAGAAACCCGCCTAGTGCGGGTTTTTTGTTGCCTGCGATTTTTGCTTCAATAGGCTCCCCTATCGCCCCAAGGACCCGACACCCATGGCCTCCAATACCAAGCAACAGAAACGCGCCAAACGCGCCGCCAGCAAGGCCAAGCAAAATCGCATGGTGCGCAGTGGCCAGGCGGTCAAGGCCAGTGCCGGCGACAGCGCCAGCGTCGAGCAGGTCTTCAACAAGGCCATGGAGTCGGGCAGCTACGAACCGCTGTTCAAAAAGATGAAGGAAGCCCAGGAAAACGGCCTGGTGCCGATGATCTCGGTGTTCCTGGTCGACCCGCTGCTGACCTTGGTACTCAAGGGGCACAAGGAAGAACACGCCACCGACTACATCGTGCTGGTGTTCACCGCGTACCGCAAATGGCTCGATGGCGCCGACGAGGACACCACCATGGCCTGGCTGGAAAGTGACGAGTTCCAGGACGCTTATGTGGCAGCCTCGGAGGTCGTGGCCAAGCAGCAGCAACAGCAGAAGCAGTTTGGCTGAGAGGGGCTCGTCTCGAGTTTGGGGGGCGGCGGATATCGAGCGCCGCCCCACCACAAACCTCGCGTCGAACAAACAAAAAGGCCGCGCCCTGCACAGGACGCGGCCTTTTCATCATCAGCAGCGCGGATCAGTTATCCAGCGCCACCCGTCCGGCAGCTTCACGCTTGCGGTGCACCAGCAAGCCCGCCGCCACCACACCGATGCTCAGCAGCGCGGTCGCGATGATCTCGATGCGATGATCCTCACGTAGCGCCATCACCCCCAGCACCGCGACGATGAAGGCGATGGTCGCCCAGGTCAGACCTGGGAACAGCCACATCTTGAAGTCGATCTTCTCGCCACGCGCCTCACGCTGGCTGCGCATGCGCAGCTGCGACACGGCAATCACCAGGTACACCAGCAACGCGATGGCGCCGGAGCTGGCCAGCAGGAACTCGAACACCTGCGCCGGGGCGACATAGTTGGCGAACACGCAAAGGAAGGCTGCCGCGGTCGACAGCAGTACAGCGACATGCGGAGTAGCCGCCTTGGTGGTGCGCTGGGCGATGGCCGGCGCATCACCGCGCTTGCTCAGCGAGAACAGCATGCGCGAGGAGGTGTACAGCGCTGAGTTCAGGCAGCTGGTCACAGCGACCAGGACCACGATGTCGACGATCAGCTTGGCGTTCGGCACGCCGATACGGCTCAGCACGGTCTGATAGGAGCCGGTTTCGGCCAGCGCCGGGTCGTTCCACGGCACCAGGGCCACGACCAGGAAGATCGACACCAGGTAGAACAGGCAGATACGCCAGATCACCGAGTTGGTGGCGCGGCTGATCTGCTTGCCCGGGTCTTTCGATTCGGCGGCAGCGATGGTGACGATCTCAGTCCCCATGAACGAGAACATGGTGGTCAGCATGGCCGCCAGTACGGCGCCCAAGCCATTGGGCATGAAGCCTTGGGTATCGAACAGGTGACTGGCACCACTGACCTGGCTGCTCGGCACCAGGCCGAACATGGCCACGCAACCCACCACAATGAAGCCGATGATCGCCAGCACCTTGAGCAGAGCGAACCAGAATTCGAACTCACCGTAGTTCTTCACACTGCACAGATTGGTCAGAGTGAGCGCCAGGGTGATCAGCAAGGAGAAGGCCCAGAGGTCCACCGCAGGGAACCAGGCATGCAGGATCGCGGCGGCGGCATTGGCCTCCAGCGGGATCACCAGCACCCAGAACCACCAGTACAGCCAGCCAATGGTGAAGCCGGCCCAGCGGCCAATGGCGCGGTCGGCGTAGGTGGAGAAAGAACCGGTATCCGGCGAGGCGATCGCCATTTCACCGAGCATGCGCATCACCAGCACCACCAGGGTTCCGGCGGCGGCATACGCCAGCAGCACGGCAGGACCGGCCGCCGCGATGGCGTGCCCAGAGCCTACGAACAGACCGGCGCCGATGACGCCAGCAATCGACAGCATGGTGACATGCCGCTGTTTGAGCCCCTGAGCGAGGTCATTGGAATTGTTACCGCTCATAAAACTACCTTTGTAAGGAGTGGACCACGCCGATTGCCATACGAAGTGCACCTGGGGGTGGGATTAGGCGTCACTGCAATCGGCGCATTGCAACTGGCAATAAGTGGGCCAGTTGCTGAATGGTTTCGTCGGACAGGACTTTCGCGCCAAGAACTGCGCGGCCTGCAGGGTATTCGGCCAGGATCCGACCGAATGGTCATCGGATGACTCCGCCGATGCCGGATTACTGAAATACTCACTTACAAATGCACCAAAGGTGCTCCTCGGTAACACCTTTGCACCAACGCAACGCAAAACAGTACAACCTAAAGGTGCAACCTTGTCACCCGGACGGGCGCGACCTATGTACCGCAGATTACCGGCGAATGGTCTAAAACCGCTTCCAACGACCGGCCAAAGCTGGCACCATCGCGCCTTTTTTCATCAAGGCTATGGCGCTGGGCCGATCCATCGCGGACATCTGCGCGACGTTGCGCTGCAGCGATGCGACAAACTGCCCCAGCATTGCCCCAAGCCCCTTGCAACCCAGTTGGCCGCCATTATGCCGCTATGCTAGCGTGGCGCTCGCCAGGAAGGCCGCCAACAGCTGGGAACGCACCCGAATACATGAGGACCGCACATGGCCCAGGCCACGCCCGCGCTGGAAATCCGCAACCTGCACAAACGCTATGGCGAGCAGGAGATTCTCAAGGGCATTTCGCTGACTGCGCGCGACGGCGACGTCATCTCCATCCTGGGGTCGTCCGGCTCCGGCAAGTCCACCTTGCTGCGCTGCATCAACCTGCTGGAAAACCCGCACCAGGGCGAAATCCTCGTCGCCGGCGAAGCCCTCAAGCTCAAGGCCGCCAAGAACGGCGACCTGATCGCCGCCGACAACCGCCAGATCAACCGCCTGCGCAGCGAAATCGGCTTCGTCTTCCAGAACTTCAACCTGTGGCCGCACATGTCGATTCTCGACAACATCATCGAGGCGCCACGCCGCGTGCTCGGCCAGAGCAAGGCCGAGGCCGTCGAAGCTGCCGAGGCGCTGCTGAACAAAGTCGGCATCTTTGATAAGCGCCACAGCTACCCCGCCCAGCTTTCCGGTGGCCAACAACAGCGTGCCGCCATCGCCCGCACCCTGGCCATGAAGCCCAAGGTCATCCTGTTCGATGAGCCGACGTCGGCGCTCGACCCGGAAATGGTCCAGGAAGTGCTTAATGTCATCCGCGCGCTGGCCGAAGAAGGTCGCACCATGCTGCTGGTGACCCACGAAATGAACTTTGCCCGCCAGGTGTCCAGCGAAGTCGTCTTCCTGCACCAGGGCTTGGTCGAAGAGCAAGGATCGCCGCAGCAGGTGTTCGAGAACCCGACCTCGGCGCGTTGCAAGCAATTCATGTCCAGCCACCGCTAACGGAGCAACACATGCAGACCTACAAGAAACTCTTCCTGGCCGCTGCCGCCACGCTGGTGTTTTCGGCCAACGCCCTGGCCGCGGAAAAACTGCGCATGGGCATCGAAGCCGCCTACCCGCCGTTCAACAACAAGGACGCCAGCGGTAACGTGGTCGGCTTCGACAAGGACATCGGTGACGCCCTGTGCGCCAAGATGAAGGTCGAGTGCTCGGTCGTCACCTCCGACTGGGACGGTATCATTCCGGCCCTGAACGCCAAGAAGTTCGACTTCCTGGTGTCGTCGCTGTCGATCACCGACGAGCGCAAGCAGGCCGTCGACTTCACCGACCCCTACTATTCCAACAAGCTGCAGTTCATCGCGCCGAAGAACGTCGACTTCAAGACCGACAAGGCCTCGCTCAAGGGCAAGGTGATCGGCACCCAGCGCGCGACCCTGGCCGGTACCTGGCTGGAAGACAACTACGGCAGCGACATCGACATCAAGCTGTACGACACCCAGGAAAATGCCTACCTGGACCTGGTGTCCGGCCGTATCGACGGCATCCTGGCCGACAAGTACGTGCAGTACGAGTGGCTGAAAAGCAAAGATGGCTCGAACTTCGAGTTCAAAGGCGAGCCGGTGATGGACAGCGACAAGATCGGCATTGCCGTGCGCAAGGGTGACACCAAGCTGCGCGACGACCTGAACAAGGCCCTGGCCGAAATCAAGGCCGATGGCACGTACAAGAAGATCAACGACAAGTACTTCCCGTTCAGCATCGAATGATCCGCCCTGACCGGCGCGCCCTCGTGGCGCGCCTGTCCCTAGAATGACCTGCCCATGAATATTGACCTGCACGGATTCGGTCCGGCCATGATGGCCGGCACCCTGATGACCGTAAAACTGGCGCTCTGCGCCCTGCTGCTGGGGCTGGTCCTGGGCCTGCTCGGCGCCCTGGCCAAAACGTCCTCGGTCAAGCCCTTGCAATGGCTTGGCGGCTTTTACTCGACCCTGGTGCGCGGCGTGCCGGAACTGCTCTGGGTCCTGCTCATCTATTTCGGCACTGTCGGGCTGATGAACAGCCTCGGCGAAGCCCTGCACCTGCCTGGCCTGGAACTCAATGCCTTCGCCGCCGGCGTGATCGCCTTGGGCTTATGCTTCGGCGCCTACGCCACCGAAGTGTTCCGCGGCGCGATCCTGGCGATCCCCAAGGGGCACCGTGAAGCCGGCCTGGCCCTCGGCCTGAGTAAAGGCCGGATTCTCGCGCGGATCATCCTCCCGCAAATGTGGCGCATCGCCCTGCCGGGCCTTGGCAACCTGTTCATGATCCTGATGAAGGACACCGCCCTGGTGTCGGTGATCGGCCTTGAAGAAATCATGCGCCACGCGCAGATCGGCGTGACCGTGACCAAGGAGCCGTTCACCTTCTATATGGTCGCGGCCTGCATCTACCTGAGCCTGACGGTCGTCGCCATGATCGGCATGCACTTCATGGAAAAACGCGCCGCTCGCGGCTTTGCGAGGGCCGAACAATGAATTGGGAAGTCATCATCAAGTGGCTGCCACGCCTGGCCCAAGGCGCGACCCTGACCTTGGAGCTGGTGGCCATCGCGGTGGTCGCCGGTCTGATCCTGGCCATTCCGCTGGGCATCGCCCGCTCGTCCCGCCATTGGTACGTGCGCGCCGTGCCCTACGGCTACATTTTCTTCTTCCGCGGCACGCCATTGCTGGTGCAGTTGTTCCTGGTCTACTACGGCCTGGCGCAGTTCGACGCGGTACGCTCGAGCAGCCTGTGGCCGTACCTGCGCGATCCGTTCTGGTGCACCGTGCTGACCATGACCCTGCACACCGCGGCCTACATCGCCGAGATCCTGCGCGGGGCGCTGCAGTCCATCCCCAAAGGCGAGATCGAAGCAGCGCGAGCCCTGGGCATGTCGCGTGGGCAGGCGCTGCTGTACATCATGCTGCCTCGCGCTGCGCGCATTGGCCTGCCGGCGTACAGCAACGAAGTGATTCTGATGCTCAAGGCCAGTGCCCTGGCCAGTACCGTGACCCTGCTGGAACTGACCGGCATGGCCCGCACGATCATCGCTCGGACCTACCTGCCGGTGGAGATCTTTTTCGCCGCCGGCGTGTTTTACCTGGTGATCTCGTTCGTGCTGGTGCAAGGCTTCAAGTTGCTGGAGCGCTGGTTGCGCGTCGACGCGAGCCAGGGCCGCTAGCCCCTGAGGCTGCTTGCAGCCTTTCGCGGGACAAGCCCGCTCCCACAGGTTTTCCGCTGCATGTGCAGCCGGTAAGGATTCTGTGGGTGCGGGCTTGTCCCGCGAAAGGGCCCCCGAAAACACCCCCACATCTGTAAAACCACCATGCCTTCCATCCTCCACAGCCACTACCTAGCCGAACGCTTCCAGGCCCTCGACCAGTTCCTGACCGAGCACCAACCGCTGTGGAAACCCCGGCCCTTCACCGCCCTGCGTCTGGACTGGGAAACCACTCACCCCGAACTGGCCGCCCACCTGCGCCAGTGCACCCTCGCCGACGCCGAAGCCGACCTCGACACGCAAAGCCTGCCCGCGCCCTTCCCGCAACTGGCGGCCCAGGCCCGGCAACTCTCAGCGGTGGGTGAGCTGCCCGACACTGGTCTGCTCCAGGCCGGACACCGCCTCGACGTCAACGTGCCTGGACGCAAGTGGCAGCAGATCGAAGCCTTCAGCCGCCGCCTGGGCTTTCGCCAACAAACCCGTCATTGGCTCGACTGGTGTTCGGGCAAGGGCCACCTCGGCCGCCGCCTGCTGCAGCCCGGCCAGCGACTGACCTGCCTGGAGTACGATCCGGCCCTGGTCGAAGCCGGTCAGGCGCTGAGCGACCACCATCAGTTGCCGGCGACGCACGTGCGCCAGGACGTCATGGACCCCAGCAGTGCCGAACACCTGGGCAGTGACAAGAGCGTGGTGGCCCTGCACGCCTGCGGCGAGCTGCACGTGCAGTTGTTGCGCCTGGCCAGCCAGCGCGGCTGCCGCCACGTCGCGGTAGCGCCCTGCTGCTACAACCGCATCCCGGGCGAGCACTACCAGCCGTTATCCACAGCCGCCCAGCGTTCGTCCCTGGCGCTGAGCCTGACCGACCTCGGCCTGCCGCTGAACGAGGCCGTCACCGCCAGCGCCCGCGTGCGCCACCAGCGTGACTGCTCGATGGCCCGGCGCCTGGGCTTCGACCTGCTGCAACGCGAGCAACGCCAACGTGACGAATACCTGTCCACCCCCTCGTTGCCGATCGCGTGGCTGGACAAACCGTTCGAGCAGTACTGTCGCGAGCTGGCGGAGCTGCGTCAGGTCGAACTACGCGGCCAACCGGACTGGGCGGCCCTGGAAGCCGCCGGCTGGCAGCGCCTGGCCGAGGTACGCAACCTCGAACGCGTGCGCAACCTGTTCCGTCGCCCCTTGGAACTATGGTTGGTGCTCGACCACGCGCTGTTTCTCGAAGAACAAGGCTATCGGGTCAGCCTGGGCTTGTTCTGTGATTACCCGCTCACACCACGCAATCTGTTGCTACTGGCCGAACGCGACACTTAGCCACAGCACAGCCTGTGGATAACTCTGTGAACAAGCTTTTGATGAATGGTTGGATCCGGGCGCTATTTAAAGGGTTCGGCTTATTCCGGGGTACCGCTCCAGGCCAATGAAAACAGGCGTTTGCGCAAAGACCGGTGGTTATGTCAATTGGCACGCTCTAGGCAAAAGTCACTGATGCCTCTTGTGCATAAACCTTTGATGTGGCTGTTGACGCACCACTGGTATTCGCGATTTGGGGGCTTTGTATCGTGTTTTTCGCTGTGTTTTGTCCCTATCGCCGTGGATGTCGGCGATAGGGCGCGCTCGATCAATGCAAGCCGTTCCTGGCGATTTCGATATCGTTCATCAGGGCCTTGGCCAGGTTGGTGAGGTAATCCGCTGCGCCTAGCAGTTTGTGATCGTCTTCAAGGTCACCTTCACGCAGCAAGTGCTTGATGTATCCGAGCAGAATCGAGACTTGTTCGTAGACATCATCGATCGGGATACCGGGTTGGACCCGGAGCAAGTCGACCGACGAAGCGCCTACCTCTAGGAAGGTTTCGATGCCTGCGGTGACTACGGGTTTGGGTTGAGTCACATCAGAATTTTTCATGACGATTTTCCGGATTCGAGCCTCAGAAGCCGCCACATCAACCTTTCTCACGGGTTAGGGTGGCAGCGGTGCGCGGGGTGAGAAACCGAGCGAATCCAGAAACTCTCGGCCAGACATAGTCTGCCCGTGCACAGCTGCCATGGAGGATGCTGACGTTGGATTCGTGATCAGGTTCTCACGCCCGACCGCCCTGCTAGGCGGCTTGGAAACGTTATCCCTGAAGGCCTTCCCCGCCTACGGCAGTACCTCGCCAGCGCTCGTAGGATACGTCCGATACAATCCACTCACGAGGCATCCAGTTCCAGTTTCAGAAATCCCTGACATCTGCGCCTCTTGGCTCAAAATGAAAAAGTCGGCGCGGTCCCTGTGGGAGCGGGCTTGCCCGCGAACACGGGCGCAGCCCGTGCCATCCACCGCCAAACCCGAACGGTGTATCATCCCCACCCTAAATACCTAGAAAACCGAGTCGCGCGCTGCCCGCCAGCCCCCGCGACCCTCTGGCGTTGCGCCAGATCGACAATGGACTATCGGACCTAAACATCGTGCCCCAAGCCAAAGCCCTTGCCCTGCTGACCTCCACCCTGGCCCTGGCCGCCTGCGCCAGCGGCAACCCGGCCCCGCACGGCAGCAACCTCGACTGGAACACGCCTGGCATGCAGCTGGGCGGCGACAACGGCCTGCCCATCCGCCACGAGAGCCCTTGCCGCAAGCGCGGCTGCGACAACGACAAGCTGTTCTTCAACCCAGGCAAGACCGAGCCAAGCGTCAACACCATCCACCGTGGCTGGTAGGAAAAATCTCCTTTTAAGCCGGTGACTTAGCTCGTTTGCACGCAAACGCAAGGAAGTGGTTTACAGCCGCCCCCTGATCGCTATAATGACGCCCCATTGCCGGTATAGCTCAGCTGGTAGAGCAACTGACTTGTAATCAGTAGGTCCCGGGTTCGATTCCTGGTGCCGGCACCATACGCAGTATCAAAGAAGGCTCACCGAAAGGTGGGCCTTTTTTGTTTGCGTTGCAAAACCCTCACCGCCCAGGGTCGTGCCGAAACAAATCATAGCTGCCGACGCGATCGATGTAGGAGCTGGCTTGCCTGCGATGGGCCGCGCAGCGGCCCCGGCAATCTCAATATCCCGCATTCTCTGACCTAAAAGACACGCCCCCAAACACAAACGCTTTGACTTGCCCATCAAGCCCAGCTACGATTTTTATCGTAAATTTTAGATATCTCTTCTGAGGCAAGCCAATGGCGCTTCAATTCCATGAAAGCCCCTTCCACGCCACCCACGATGCAGAGACGGCCAGCAAAATGGCCTTGAAGATGGATCTGTCCATTTTCATAACAGACTGCATCAAAAAAATGGGCCTCAAGCAGCATGATGCTGCGGTCAGGCTGAACGTGACCCAATCGCGTATCTCCGAGCTGGCAAATGGCAAGATCGAGAAATTTACGCTGGACGCCATGATGGACATGCTCGACAAGCTCGGCTTTCGTACGAGCCTGGTCCTGCCCTCGAACGACGCTGGCGCTCTTCCGCAGATTGTTATCTCGCAAGTACCTAGCAGCTAGACCCTGTATCCCATTTTGCGAAGCTCTTGCTTGAACTCCTTCATGCGCTCTTCAGCAACCTGCATCGCGTGCCGGTCGGATCTGTTGGTGGTCTTCACGAACGAATGCAGCACAACGACCATATCCGCAAACTTGGCCACATAGACGCATCGGAATGCAGGGCTGCCGTTGATGATGAGTTCTATCGCACCCGCGCCGACCGACTCCGTCAGCGACTTGATCGGCCGATCAGGGTCCTGGCCATACTGGATGCGACGCAGATCCTTGCCGAAGTCGTCCTGAACATCCAGTGGCAGGTCCTTGTACTCACGCTCCGCAGCTGCACTCACAAACGCAAACTTTCTCAACGTTCTACCCACAAAGGAAATACGGAAACAGGGGACGGCGGGATGCCGAAGAGTAGGGAATTTATCGCAGTTGCTTACAGACAACAGTGATAGAGCTATTTCGGGATGTAGCCTGATGTATCCAGTTTTTACCCGTGCGTTGCAGGAGCTGATCTGTTTGCTGCCAACATAACTCGTCTTCCCAAAGCTGCTGTACACCTGTAGTGCTGACCAAGCCATTGCGTGCAGTGCGCTGGTCGAGTCCGGGCTGTGGTCGGAGACGGCTATCGAACGGCAGATGAGCCACAAGGAACGCAACAACGTACGGGCCGCTGATACCCACAAGGCCGAGTTCCTCGAAGAGCGCCGGATGATCATGACCTGGTGGAACCGGTTTCTGGAGGCGAACCGCCAGGACCATGTGACGCCGCATGAGTTTGCCAAGCAGACGGGCGAGAACGTCACGCGCCTTCGCAGTGCCAAGAAGACCGAATAACCCGCCGCACCACCACCTCAAACTCGCTGTTAAGTTACCCACAGCACCGCATGAAGCTCCTCCGCGCGGGTCCTTTCAAACGGGGCTGCAAAGCCGCCCCGTTTGAAAGGACCATACCTAAGAAAAAAACTGCTGGCACAGCGTACGTCTGTGGAAAACCACTGATGTCCACCGGGGGATAGTTTTATCCACAGGCGCTAAATCTCTGAAATCGCTTTGCTTGACGAATATTGTCCACAGGCGTAGACCGGGAGTTGCAAGCGCTGTCGATGACAGCACCCCAGGTGACCCGAGCCTTAAAGGTGACGCCGCTCCCGCGGTGGTTCTCCCCAAGGGCGATTCGCATCCGGCAGCTCGCCCGGTCACTACCCATGTGATGGATGCTCTTACACGTATTGCGCTCGTGCGCCAGATACACCGTACCTCTCTGCCCTGCAGCAACCTATCCGCTTGGCCGAATATTGCGCCAACCTGTGCCCGTCTCTTTTCCTGAAAAGAGACGGGCACTTCTACCAATGCTGCAGCCCTGATCGCACGTGGCTTTGCGGCATTCCCCCTCGTGACAATCGGCGTGACAAACGCCGATGTCACCAGCAACAGCCTTGTAGATGATGGTGCCGCAGACCACGGAATGGACTGCACCTGACTGACAGTCAGGCATGCCCCGGTCATCGCATTGCTGCGTTCACTCGGCTCAGGATCTTCAGGCGCTGCTTTAGTCAGCCAGCGCTGCTTCCACCCGCCCACCGGTAACGGTGCTCAGGAGGCCAGATCATGAGATGCCCTTGCTCCCGGTTGTAAGGAGCCGCCAGTCCCGCGTAGAGGACATTCCCCACAGGTCGCAGGGGCCTTGATCCCTGATAACACTCAGCATTCTTGGCGGGATGACGTGGGGCGAGGGTCGGTGAAAAAATGAGGTGATCGGCATTGGTGGGTATACAAGATGGCCGCAATTTCAGCTATGAGCTACGCAGCGCCACAGGTGCCAATGTAGTTTTTGGAAGCGACTATCTTACTTTATGAGCCGAAATGCTTTGATGAGCCTTAAGCTGAGCTAAATAAACTCCAGAGAAAGCTGCCTAGTAAATTCGAATGGCCTTTCTGGGCTTTTTTCAAGATGGCTAATCAAATTAGCCCTAAAGCCAGCGAAATTCCCTAACAAGGCGTCATTTCGCAAGACATATTCGCATAAGCCTGGCGATAACTTAAACCCTCTTCTCACTGATAGATCAATAGCTTTTATCGCCATTTTTGCAGGATAAGGATTATGTATTAGATTAATATCTAGAATTTTACGCCTAATAGACTGCCTACAAAATTTAGGCAAATAGAAACATTCACTATTAATGTTAAATATGGCAGCATCAGTAGTAAAGAAGGTTGTCCTGCACAGATCTTCTATGCATATTGCTTTCACGTACCCTTCGCGAACAGCCCACGTATCTTCTAGAGACCAAATATCATAAGGGCGCCCTAAAAAGAAAAACCTATACCCTCCAAACCTATTTCTCACAGGTGAGTAATTTCGGATTGCATAGTATATTTCTTCGGCAGATGCGCTTGATACCAAATCTATATCCGAATTAAAAAATTCAGGACGCCCTAACGTTAGATCGCGAATCATCCCACCAAATATAGCTAAGTCAGCGAGAGAGCTTTTCAGGTGCTGAATCGGATGAGTTTCTCCCAGCTCCTCACCGAGAAATACCTGAATTTTCTTTTTCGCTGACTTTGAATTCATTGAGCTATCTCACCCACGAGCTTGATAGGAGCGGAGCTCCTGAAGAAGGTTTACCGCATAGGAGTCTGTCATGCCAGATATCATATCCGTCAATAGTAGACATTGGCGGTACCGTAATGGTAGGCCCTTCAGATCGCCAGGAGGCGAGTTGTACACGCGCCGATAGTTTTCAGATATCCTCATAAAGACATATCGATTATATGGATGACTAGGGCGATAAACTTCATTATCTGGGTTAGTGAATCGCCCCTAGTTTCGTAGACACCTCCAAGCCTCATAATGAGGCCCAAATAGGAGGTGCCATGAGTCGTCAGCG